>NZ_JBVJPE010000038.1:0-35075 GCF_055582805.1 Streptomyces sp. NPDC107498
CCCCGTCGAGCGCATGATGCGCGACGCCAAGATCACCCAGATCTACGAAGGCACCAACCAGGTCCAGCGCATCGTCATGGCCCGCAACCTCCCGTAGGGGAGCACGACGGAGGGGCGCTCCCGAGGGATCGGAGAGCGCCCCTTTCCCGTCGTCGCTCAGCGGTTGGACTGGACGGTGACCGGCTCGTCGTTCTTGATCTGCTCGACGAGCTGCTTCACCTTCGGCATGTCCCACTTCAGGGAGTTCTGCGGCGCGCTGCCGGCGATCGGCATGTTCATGGACTTGCCGTCGCCGCCGCTGATGCCCTTCATCGCGAAGAACATCTTTCCGAGGTCGTACAGCGACATGTCCTTGTCCACGATCAGCGTGTCCAGGCCGGCGCCGAGCGTCGGGTACAGCGCGAACGGGTTGAGGATCGTGCCCGGCGTCGCCGCCTGGTTCGCGAGGGCGGAGAGGAACTTCTGCTGGTTCTTCGTCCGCTGGAGGTCCGACTCGGCGAAGGCGTAACGGGTGCGGACGAAGGCCAGGGCCTGCTCGCCGTTGAGGGTCTGCGTGCCCGCCTGGAAGTCGGCGCCGGACTTCTTGTCCTTGAAGCCCTTGTCGATGTTCAGCTCGACGCCGCCGAGCGCGTCCACGATGTTCGCGAAGCCGGCGAAGCCGATCTCCGCGTAGTGGTCGATGTGCAGGCCGGTGTTGAACTCGACGGTCCGCACGAGCAGCTCGGGGCCGTCCATCGCGTAGGCCGCGTTCAGCTTGGAGCCGCCACGGGCCGGGTACGACTTGCCGGACTCGGAGCCCACGAAGTTCGGGATCGTCACCCAGGAGTCACGGGGCAGCGAGACCATCGTGTTCCCGCTGGAGCAGGCCGCGAGGATCATCATCGAGTCGGTCCGCTTGCCCTCGGCGGAGCCGGTGTGGAGCTTCTTCTTCTCCTCGGCGGACATGCCCTCGCGGCTGTCGGAGCCGACGATCAGGTACGTGGTGCAGTCGCCCTCCTCCGGCCGCTCGATGACCTTGGAGAGATCGACCTCGTTGCGCATCTGCGAGGACGCCCAGGCGTAGGTGCCGATGCCCCAGCCGAGGACCGCCACGACCAGCACGATCGAGCCGACCTTGATGCGCTTGCGCCAGTCCGGCGCGGGCCGGCCGGGCCCCTGCGGGGCGTACTGCGGGGGCACGGTGCCCCGGCCGCCGCCCTGGGCGCCCTGCTGGGGTCCGCCGTACACCTGGCCGCTGCTGTAGCCGGAGTCGTACCCCTGGTTCTGCGCCTGCGTGAAGTTCGGGTGGTAACCCTGGTCGTGGCCCTGGCCGCCGCGGGGCGGCTGCTGCGGAACCTGCGGGCGCTGCACGTGGCTCATCCGTCGGGGTCCCTCGGGCTGATCGGGCCAGTCATTCATGTGGACCAGTGTGCCGGGGAGGGCTTTCCGGGCGACAGTCCGGGTGGAGGATCGGACCGGTGCTGTTGCCAAGCTGATGCAAAGCGGACCCGGCGGGGACGGCGGCCGGACCCGGCATAAGGTGGAGGACATGACAGACCAGGGCGATATCCCGGGCGGAATTCCGGGCAAGCCGACTTCCGCGTCCCGCACCACCCTCAGCCACATCATGACCAGCCACGACACTAACCTCCTGGGCACGGTGCACGGCGGCGTGATCATGAAGCTGGTGGACGACGCGGCGGGCGCCGTCGCGGGCCGGCACTCGGGCGGCCCGGCGGTCACGGCCTCGATGGACGAGATGGCCTTCCTGGAGCCCGTGCGGGTCGGAGACCTGCTGCACGTGAAGGCCCAGGTCAACTGGACCGGGCGGTCCTCCATGGAGGTCGGCGTACGGGTCATGGCCGAGCGGTGGAACGAGTCCACCCCCGCCACCCAGGTCGGCTCCGCCTACCTCGTCTTCGCGGCCGTCGACGCGGAGGGCAAGCCGCGGCCGGTCCCCCAGGTCGTTCCGGAGACCGAGCAGGACAAGCGCCGCAACCAGGAGGCCCAGATCCGCCGCACCCACCGTCTGGCCCGCCGCCAGGCCATCAAGGAGCTCCGCGAGCGCCGGGCGGCCGAGGGGTACGAGGACTGACCCCCCCCGGGGGCGGGCGCCGCCCCGCGACGGTCACGGGCAGACCACCTCGTCCCCGGTGACCGCCTCGAACGGCGCCCCGGAAGCCTCCGCCCGCACCGCCGTGACCCCCTTGTAGTCACCCCCCACGACGACCCGCAGGGTCCCGCCCCGCCCCGGGACCGCCCGCAGCTCCGCCCCCGACAGGGCCGCCGCCAGCGACTTCGCCGACCGGTCCCACCGGGGGTCGTACTCGACGACCGTCCGCCCCCGCTCCCGCCCCGCCGCGGTCATCGGCGTGCGCGTCGTGTCGAACCCGGTCGCACGCAGCGCGTCGTCCGCCTTCCGCCCCAGACCGTCCGTCCGGGTCCCGTTGTAGACCTGCACGCGGATCGTCCGCGGCGGCACGTCCACGACGGCCGTCCTGGGGACCCTGGCGGAGGCCGCCGCCTTCTGCGGGGAGAGCGGCTGGTCCTCCCGCACGGCCTGGAACAGCTTCTGCGCCTTCGCCGCGTCCCACTTCACGGTCGAGCCGATGCCCTTCACGGGGAACTCCATGTCCCCGATCGGCACGGACACGAACTCGGACGAGGCCGGGGTGAAGTCGCGCATCGCCTTGGCGAGGGCGAGGAGCTGGTCCGTGCCGAAGTCCTCGTCGGCCCGTACGGAGCTCAGCAGCGTCGTCGCGACCTCGCGGAACCGCACCGGGTTGAGCAGCACCCCGCCGTCCGTCACCCGCTCGATCAGCGCCGCCAGGAACCGCTGCTGCCGCTGCATCCGGCCGATGTCGGCGGCCCCGTCGATGTGCCGGGAGCGCACGTACTGCAGGGCCTGCCCGCCGTCCAGCTCATGGGTGCCGGGGGAGAGGTCGAGGCCCGTGTACGGGTCCTTCAGGGCGTGCGTCGCGCAGATCTGCACCCCGCCGACCGCGTCGACGGTCCGCATGAAGCTGGTGAAGTCGACCTCCAGGTAGTGGTCGATCTTCACGCCGGTCATCGACTCGACGGTCCGCACGGTCAGCCCGGGCCCGCCCTCGGCGTAGGCGGCGTTCAGTTTCACCGGGTGGGCGTGGTGCTTCTCGCCGCTGTTCAGATCGGTGTGCTCGGGCATCTCCGCGTACGAGTCACGGGGCAGGCTGACGACGCTGGCCCGCTCCCGGTCCTCGGAGATGTGGACGAGCATGACGGTGTCGGTGCAGTGGCAGGGGGCGCCGCCGAGCCGGTACTTCGCCCTCTCCTCGGGGGTGATCCGGTCGCGGCCGTCCGTGCCGACGAGCAGCACGTTCATCCCGTGCCCCGCCTGCGGCCGGTTCTTCATGTCCTTGAAGGGGTCGACCCGGGTGATCCCGGTGTCGAGGCCGGTCACCAGGGCGTGCCCGACCCCGCCCGCCGCGAGCACCACCACGGAGAGCGCCGTCGCCGTCCGCATCCCCCACCGGGGCCGCCTCCGCCGGCGGACCGGTGCGCGACGGGCGGCGGGCCGGGGGCGGGGCGTGCGGGGCGGTGTGGGCACGGACGGGCACCTCCGCGGGTGGGACAAAGGACCGTGAGCACCGTAGGCCCATACGATCAGCGCAAGGGCGCACCACCCGCTCGGCGCGCACCGGTGTCCCCCGTTCGCGGTAACGGGCGGACGTCCCGTACCGACGCGGCGAAGGCCGGCCCCCCCGGGGGGGCCGGCCTTCGCCGCGTCGTGCGGAGCGGACCGGGATCAGCTCTTCGCCTTGCCGTCCCACTTGTAGACCGAGTAGATGTCCATGCACGTCGCCTTGTCGTCGGCGCCCTGCGGCAGGTCACCGGCCTCGGTCTTCGGCTTCTTGTACGTGTCGCCCTCGCGCCAGTCGGCGCCCACGATCAGGGTGATGCCCTGCGCGTTGGCGGCGGTGTCGGCCCGGACGGCCGAGGCGGGCAGCCCGAGGGCCGTCGCCACGGACTGGGCGTTCGCCTTGCCCTGCTCGCCGCTCGCCTTCGGGTAGGTGACGACCGTGTCCTTGCGGCCCCCGCCCTCCTGGGTGGGTTCGGCCCGGGTGAAGCCCTTGTCCTGCAGGGCCGTCGCCATCTTCTTGGCCCGGCCCCCGGCGGCCGGCTGCCCGTCGCCGTCGGTGCCGTTGACGACCGTGACGGCGAGGGAGGCCGGGTCCTCGGCCCGCGCCTTCGGCTTCGCCGACTTCGACGGCTTCGGCTCGGCGTCGGCGGGGTCGCCGTTCTTGTCGAGGGCGACGTCGTCGCGGAGCATCGACCACAGCTTGTCGGCGGACGACGGGACCAGCTGCAGCCACTCCTTGGGCCGCTGCGGGTACTCGACCGTCGGGACGGTGGCCGTGGTGAGCCGGTCCAGCTTCACGTTCTTGAACTGCATCGACAGGTCGTACAGCTTCTTCACGGAGCGGATCTCGTCGGAGACCTGGAGCGCCGTCGTGGCCGTCTCGGCCAGGCCGGTCAGCCGGCCGGTGTCGGTCCAGGCGTTCTGCTCCTGAAGCCGCTTCATCATGCCGTTCATGTACATGTGCTGGGCCTTGGCGCGGTTCTGGTCGCTGCCGAAGGCGTGCCGGGTGCGCAGCCACTGGAGGGCCTGCTGGCCCTTGATCTCGTGGGTGCCCTCGGTCAGCCGGAGGCCGGAGCCGCCGTGCTGCGCCGCGGTCGAGCGGTCCCAGACGCCGGTCTTGACGCAGACCGGGACACCGCCGACCTCGTCGGCCATCGCCACCACGCCGGCGAAGTCGACCATCATCCAGTGGTCGATGTAGACCCCGGTGAGGCTCTCCCAGGTGGTGAGGGTGCAGCCGGGGCCGCCGCGTTGGAGCGACTCGTTGATGGGCCGGTTGTCGCTGGCGGCGTAGGAGGTGCCGTCCTTGTCCTTGCACTCCGGGATGTGGACGACGGTGTCGCGCGGGATCGAGGTGATCGAGGCGTTCTTCCGGTCCGCCGAGATGTGCAGCAGCATCTGCACGTCGGCGAGCGGCTTGCGGTTCTTGTCGTCCCGGCCGCCGCCGAGGGCGATGTTCTTCTCGTCGTTCCGGCTGTCGGAGCCGATGAGGAGGATGTTCAGCGGGGTGTCGCCGAGCGCGTTCGGCGCGGCGCGCTTCACGCCGCTGTCGCCGCCCGCGCGGCTGCCGCCGCGGATGTTGCCGTTCAGGTGCTCGTAGTACAGGTAACCGGCGCCGGCCGTGCCGAGTATCAGCAGCGACAGCGTGATCGCCGACCACCGCAGCACCTTGTGCTTGCCGGTCTTCTTGGCACGGCGGCGCGCCGCGGCGCGTCCGCTCGCGGTCGTGCCGCCACCGCCCCCGCCGCGCCGGCGCTCGGCACGGGTCGGTGCCGAGGCGCCCTCCGCCTTCTCCCCGGGAGCGCCGTCCTGCGCGCCGGCCGCCTCGCCGGCGCCGTGCAGGTCGTCGTCCCAGCCCACTTCACGGGCGCGCGGAACGCGTCCCCGCGTTCCCTCCCCACGCACGCTGCTCTGTCCCACCCCAGGTCCCCTCGTCAGTCAACAGCGCTCAAGTACCGGTGTCTCCGGTTCACTTGGCGCACACCTGCTTGTCAGCTGCTACCTTCTCCAGATCCTTCGGCGCCTTTGCCGGTCCGGTGATGGGCATCCCCGCGCCCTTGAAGTCGGCGCCGAGGACGAGCGTCATGGGCTCGCGCTCCCCGGCGTCCTGAGTGCCCGGCTTGAGGGCCGTGGCCGGCAGACCCATCATGTCCGCGAGCCTGCGGGCCTGATCGGCCTGGTTCGGCGCGTACGTGAGCGTGGTCTTCGCCGCCTTCTCGGGGGCGTTGCTCTTGTTGGTGGAGCGGTTCACGCCCTGCTCGTTCTGCAGCCAGTTGATGGTCGACTGGGCCGCACCCGTGACGCCGCTGCCGTTGTAGACGTCGACGCGCACCTCGGCCGCGCTGGACCGCGTGCCCTTGAGGAGCGCGGCCTGCGCGTTCTTGGCGTCCTGCTGCTTCTTCTTCACCTCGGTGAGCGAGGTGTCGGACTGGATCATCGCGAACAGCTGCGGAGCCTTCACCGGGTCGGGGACGACCGTGGCCCGGACCTTCTCGGCGGGGTTGTCGATGACCGGCAGGGTCGTGAACGCGATGTTCTTGGTGTCGATCGACGACAGCTCGCGGGCCAGGTCCTGGAGCTTGGTGAGCGAGCCTATGCCGGAGTCGACGGTGAGGGCGCTCGTCGCCGCGTCGGCGAGGTCGTACAGCTTGCCCGGGTCGGTCAGCGTCTCGTTCGACTTCATCTGCCGGATCATCGAACTCAGGAACTGCTGCTGGACCTTGATGCGGTCCAGGTCGCTCTCGTTGCCGAAGCTGTGCCGGGTGCGGACGAAGGCGAGGGCCTGCTCGCCCTTGACGACCGACTCGCCGGCGGGGAGCTTCAGGTGCGACTTCGGGTCGTTCACGGCCTTCGCGACGCAGACCTTCACGCCTCCGACGGCGGTCGTCATCTCCTTGACGGCGTTGAAGTCGGCCATCATGAAGTGGTCGACCTCCACGCCGGTGAGCTCCTGGACCGTGCGCATGACGCAGCCGGGGTCGCGGCCGTCCTGGCCGAGGCTGACGTTGAAGCGGACGTCCGTCTCGGCGGGGATCGTCTTGACGGTCCCGTCGCCCTGGCGCGACTGGCACTCGGGGATGTCGGTCTTCATGTCGCGCGGGATGGAGAGCGCCGTGGCGTTCGTCCGGTCCTTGGAGACGTGGAAGAGGATCGTGGTGTCGGCGTGGCCGGGGCTGTTCTTGTCGCCGTAGCCCGCGTTGCCCTGGCCGGTCCGCTTGTCGGTGCCGATGACCAGGATGTTGAAGGCCTCGCCCTTGGCGAAACCGGCGTTGGTGTTCTTGCCCACGACGTCGACGACGTCGAGGTTGTTGTTGAGCTTGTTGTAGATCGCGTACGCGCCGGCGGCGCCGCCCACGAGCACGAACGCCATCGTGCCGCCGGTCCACAGCAGGACCTTCTTCTTGCGGCTCGCGCCCTGCTTGCGCTTGCGGCGGCCCTGCGGGGGCACCTGGCCGCTCGCGGCCGGTTCCGGGGCGCGGCGGCGGCGCTGGCCGGGGACGGGCGCCTCGGGAGCGGGCGTCGGCGCGGGTGCGGCGGAGGCGGATCTCCGGGTGCGGGGCGGGGTCTGCGCCTGCGAATGCCCAGCGGAGTGGTCCAGTCGCAGTTCGTAGTTGCCGGTGTGCGGGTTGAGGACCCACTGGTCGGCGGGGTCGATCTCGTCCGCCCGTCCACGGCTGTGCGCGTCCACGGTTCCTCGAGTCCTCCGTCGGTGCCACGCGGGGCGCCTCCCCCACAGGGCGCCGCTCTCTCGGTCGTTCGATCCTTGTTGAGTGCGACCACGCGGTCGGGGTGCACCGGATCGCGTCACACTATCCGCCCAGTTCAGCGCGGAGCGACGTTCGTGACAAATTCCACGCCCCTTACAACCGGGCAATTTGCCCCAATCTCATCGGTCTCCGCCCTCCCTTGGGGCACGCTTTACTCGCAGACCCCTTCCGCCGCGTTCCTTCCCGTGAAGGTCGGCGTCGGCGACGCCGTGCCCGTGCCGTCGGGGCTCCCGTCCCCGCCCGTCCCCCCGTCCCGCTCGCCGTCCTTCTTCTCGCTCTCGGGCGCCACCAGGACGGGCTTGTCCTCGCGCAGCCGCCGGAAGAGGTCGCTCGCCGCGGGTTGCACCAGTTCGTCACGGTTCGCGTCGAACCGGTAGGAGCGGCGCGGGACGGTGAGGAACTGCACCTTCTCGGTCGGGATGGACCGCATGGCCCGCGCCAGGTCGTACAGGTCCCGCAGCGAGTCGAGCCCCGGGTCCGTGGTGATCGCCTTCGTGGCCGCGTCCAGGACCGGGTAGAGCTTGGTCGGGTTGAGCAGCACCCCGTTGCTCTGCACCTTGTTGACGAGGGCGCCGAGGAACTGCTGCTGGCGGTCCATCCGTTCGGTGTCGCTGCCGTTCCCGATCGACTTGCGGGCCCGTACGAAACCGAGGGCCTGCTCCCCGCGGAGCGTCTGGCGGCCCGCGGGCAGCTTCAGCTTCGCGTCCCGGTCGTCCACCGGCTCCTTCAGGCAGACCTCCACCCCGTCCACCGCGTCCACCATCTTCTTGAAGCCCCGGAAGTCGATCACCATGTGGTGGTCGACCCGGATCCCGGTCAGCTTCTCGACGGTGCGGATCGTGCACGCCGTGCCGCCGAACTCGAAGGCCCAGTTGAACTGCGCGAACTGCTCCCGGGTGCGGGTCCCGTCCGCCTTGCGGCAACTCGGGATCGCCACCATCAGGTCGCGCGGCAGGGAGACGGCCGTCGCGCTCGACTTCCCCGCCGAGAGGTGCAGCAGGATCGTCGTGTCGGAACGCTGGGTGCCCTTGTCCCTGCCGTACTTGCGGTTGCCCTCGCCGGCCCGGGTGTCCGAGCCGATGAGCAGGATGTTCCGCGCCGCCGAGGTGCCCGCCGGAGGCCGCTCCTTCTCGTACTTCTCCAGCTCGGCGGCGGCGGTGGTGTCCGTGGTGATGTTGTCGTCGAGCTTCCGGTAGAACCACCAGCCGACGCCCGCGGCGGCCAGCACGACGACCGCGACGCCGAGGGCCGTCCAGCGCAGCCAGTGGCGCCGGCGCGGCTCCTCCGGAGCACCGGGAGCCTCGTCCTCCGTCGCCGGGGGATCCGGTTCGGCGGGCGTGCCTGCGCGGTCCGTCACGTCTGGGTCCGTCCTTCGTGGCGTCGGCGGCGCGCCGGGCGTCCGCCGGTCACAGGAGGAGACGGCCGAACCCGACGCATGGTTGTGCGGAAGGAGTCGACTCCCCCCGGCCGATCATGTACCGGAGAGGGGGCGGGGGCCCGGGGACTCGGCGCGGCACTACGCCAAAAGGTGCGCCGATCGGGGGTGGGGGGCCGGTGCCGGAGGGCGTCGGACCGGTGCCCGGTGATCCGGACGGCCCCCTGCGGGCAGGGGAGTGGCGGACGCCCCGTCCGTGGGCGTCAGAGCGCCGTGTGCGTCACCCGCTCGCTCTCCACGCGCTTCTCCAGGGCCTCGGGGGACGCCTCGCGCAGGTTCCGGCAGAGGACCACCGACGCGCCGGCCGCCAGCGGGGCGTACAGGCCGGACGAGAGCCCCCGCCAGTCCTCGTAGCCGAGGCCGGAGAGGAGCCGGGAGCCGGGGGCGAGGCCGAGGGCCGCCGCGTCCGCGCGGGCCCGCTCGACGAGCTGGGTGCCGCTGCGTTCCGTACCGTCGACGACGAGCGCCGGGGCCTCCGGGTCGACCGGGACGAACGGGGCGAACCGGTCGCCCTGGCTCGGCACCTCGACCGCGTAGTCCGCGTACCCGGCGGGCGCGGCCGGGAAGCGGCGGCCCAGCGGGGCCAGGGAGAGCGCGATCCGCTCCCCGGAGCAGGCGAGGCCCGCCTCCAGGGCGTCCGGCCCCGCCACCACGACGTCCGCGTCCGCGGGGTCGCCGCCGATCTCCGCGGTCACGCCGACGGACGAGCAGGCGAGCAGCCAGACGGCGCTCTGCCAGTGCGCGGGCAGCAGCAGCGCGAGCCGGTCGCCGGGGCCGGCGGACAGCTCGCCCTGGAGCAGGTTCGCCGTCTTGGCCACCCAATTGGCGAAGGTGGCGACGGACAATTCCACCCGCTCACCGGTGGCGTCGTCGTAGAAGGTGACCAAGGGGCGGGCGGGGTCCGCGGCGAGCGCGGATCGCAGCAGGTCGGCAGGGGTGCGGTCGCTGGCGTTCACGCCGGACAGCGTACGCGGGAGGGCGTCCGCGGGTCCGCCGTACCGGTGACGGCGTCCTCCGGTCGGACCGGTGGCCCGTCGGTTTCCGGGCCGGTTCCCGGCGCGCGGAACACCCCGGCGGTACGCACGATCGGCCCATGCGTGCCTCACTCGCCTCCTCGATCGCCGTCACCTGCGCGGCGGTGCTCGCCCTGCCGGTCTCCCTCACCGCGCCGGCGGCGGCCACGGCGCCACGCGCGGCCGCCCCCGCCCTGCCACCCGCGCCCGAACTGCCGGGCTCCACCCAGTCGCTGCCCCTCGAACCGCTCGGCGCCGCCACGCGCGCCCTCGGCGACACGGCCCGCTCCGCCGGGCAGGGGCTCACCCGACGCGACGTCAGGCCCTTCTCGCTCGTCGGCGTCGTCTGGGACGACCCGACGGCCCCGCTGCACGGCACCGTGCAGGTCCGCACCCGCCCCACCGGCGGCGGCGCCTGGTCGGAGTGGCAGGACGTGGAGACCCACAACGACGAGCACGGCGCCGACCCCGACACCGCCGAGGGCTCCGCCCGGGCGCTCCGCGGCTCCACCGCCCCGCTGTGGGTGGGCGACTCGGACGGCGTCGAGATCCGCGTACGGGGGGAGGAGCCGCTCCCCGCGGGCCTCCGGCTCGAACTGGTGGACCCGGGCGAGGACCCGGCGGCGCCGGAGGAGGCCGCCCCCCGGTCCCGTGGCGTCGCGGCCCCCGCCGCCCGGACCGGCACGAGCGCGCCGGAGGAGGCCGCGAGCGCGGCGAACGCCCGACTCGCCCCGTACGGCGCGACCTGGATCCCGGCCCTCTCCAAGGAGGAGACCGAACTCACGGCCCGGAACGTGCCGCAGGCGGCTCCCGCCGCCGCGGCGGCGAAGCCGTACATCGGCCCCCGGCCCAAGATCATCACCCGCAAGGGGTGGGGCGCGGACGAGCGGATCCGCGAGAAGGGCTTCGTCTACACGAAGACCATCAAGGCGGCCTTCGTCCACCACAGCGCCACCGGCAACAACTACACCTGCAAGCAGGCCCCCTCCGTCCTGCGCAGTATCTACCGCTACCACGTCAAGAGCAGTGGCTGGCGCGACTTCGGCTACAACTTCGCCGTCGACAAGTGCGGAAACATCTACGAAGGCCGGGCCGGCGGCGTCGCCAAGCCGGTCATGGGCGCGCACACCCTCGGCTTCAACACCGACAGCATGGGCATCGCCGTTCTCGGCACCTTCAGCCGCAGCGCCCCGCCGGCCGCCGCCGTGACCGCCATCGCCCGCCTGACGGCCTGGAAACTCGGGCTCCACGGGGTGAATCCGAAGGGGGCGTCGTACCTGATCTCAGGGGGCGGAAACCTGTACAAGAAGGGCAAGAAGGTCCGGTTCAACGCCATCGCCGGACACCGTGACGGATTCGCCACGGACTGCCCCGGCGGACGCCTCTACAACAAGCTCGGCACGGCCCGCACGAGCTCGGCGAAGTACCAGGGAAGGCCCTGACGGGGTAGCGGATGGGGCCGGGGAGGCAACCATCTGCATAAACTGACCGGTCATATCGCACGGACGACCGAGACGGGCGAGCCGGCCGGCCCCGAACAGGAAGCAGAGACGACAAGGTGACAGAAGCGATCCTCCTGGTCGGTGGCAAGGGCACACGGCTGCGACCCCTCACGGTCCACACGCCCAAGCCCATGGTCCCGGCGGCGGGCGTCCCCTTCCTGACCCACCAGCTGGCCCGGGCCCGTGCCGCCGGCGTCGAGCACATCGTGCTCGCCACCTCCTACCTGGCCGAGGTCTTCGAGCCGTACTTCGGCGACGGTTCCTCCCTCGGCCTCAGCCTGGAGTACGTCACCGAGGAGGAGCCCCTCGGCACCGGCGGCGCGATACGCAACGTGGCCTCGCGCCTGCACTCGGGGCCCGACGACCCGGTCCTCATCTTCAACGGCGACATCCTCACGGGCCTCGACATCCAGGCCCTCGTCGACACCCACTCCTCCTCCGGCGCGGACGTCTCGCTCCACCTCACCCGGGTCGAGGACCCGCGCGCCTTCGGCCTGGTCCCCACGGACGGCACCGGCCGCGTCACCGCCTTCCTGGAGAAGCCGCAGACGCCCGAGGAGATCGTCACCGACCAGATCAACGCGGGCGCGTACGTCTTCAAGCGCTCGGTCATCGACACGATCCCCACGGGCCGCCCGGTCTCGGTGGAGCGCGAGACCTTCCCGGAGCTCCTCTCCTCCGGGGCCCACCTCCAGGGCATGGTCGACTCCACGTACTGGCTGGACCTCGGCACCCCGCAGGCCTTCGTCCGCGGCTCCGCCGACCTGGTCCTCGGCCGCGCCCCCTCCCCGGCCGTCCCGGGCCGCTGCGGCGACCGCCTGGTCCTGCCGTCCGCGCGCGTCGCCCCGGACGCCAAGCTGACCGGCGGCACGGTGGTGGGCGCGAACGCGGTGGTCGGCGAGGGCGCCCGCGTGACGGGCTCCGCGCTCCTGGAGGGCGCGGTCGTCGAACCGGGCGCGGTGATCACGGACTCCCTGATCGGCGCGGGCGCCCGCATCGGCGCCCGTACGGTCGTCAGCGGGGCGGTCGTCGGCGACGGGGCGCGGGTGGGACCGGACAACGAACTCCGCGAGGGCGTCCGGATCTGGTGCGACACCACCCTCCCCGCGGGCGCGGTCCGCTTCTCCTCGGACCAGTGACTCCGCCCCACCCCCGTACGGACAGTCGTCCCGCCGGGGCTGTGCCCCCGCCGCCCCCGTTGTGGGCAGTCGTTCCGCTGGGGCGGAACGGGTGGGCACAACGGAACGGCGCCCCTGCCGGCGCCCGAGGCTCCCGTTGCCCTGACCCGCACCACGGTGTGTGCCGCACTTCGTGGTGCGGGTCCAGGCGCGGAAGGCGGAGGCGCCGCTGAAGGGCGCCGTCCCGTGTGCCCACCCTCCCCCAAGCTCTCGGCTCCGCTCGAGCAGGGGGGACCCCCTTCGCCCCTGCGGGACGATTGCCCACACGGGGGTGGGCCGGGGGCACCGCCCCGGAGCGCACGGGCCCACACGACGGGCGGCGGAGGGGCACCGCCCCGCCGGGCGCGGGCCCGGACGGCCGGGCAGGCGCACCGCCCCGCACGGCTAGGCTCGTACCCATGGCCGGCCGCTTCGCACCCCCACCCACCCGCACCACCGTGCGCGGCGGCGACACCCCCGGAACCCCGACGGACCTCGGCCTCGTCCTCGGCCCCCTCCGCCGCGGCCCCGCCGACCCCACCTTCCGGACGGCCCCGGACGGCTCGGTCTGGCGGGCCAGCCGCACCCCGGACGGTCCCGGCACCCTCCGCATCCGGACCGAGCAGGGGCGGGCCGGCGCCGAGGCGTGGGGCCCGGGGGCCGACTGGCTCCTGGACCGCCTCCCCGCCCTCCTCGGCGCCGAGGACGACCCCACCGCCTTCGTTCCCCGCCACAGGCTGCTCCTGGCGACGCACCGCCGCCGCCCGGGTCTGCGCCTCACCCGCACCGGCCTGGTCCTGGAGTCGCTGATCCCGTCGATCCTGGAGCAGAAGGTCACCACGCACGAGGCCTACGGGTCGTGGCGGGCGCTCGTACGGAAGTTCGGCGAGCCGGCACCGGGCCCGGCGCCGGACGGCATGTACGTGATGCCGGACGCGCGCGCGTGGGCCCGGATCCCGTCCTGGGAGTGGCACCGCGCGAACGTCGACGGCAAGCGTTCGGCCACGATCGTCCGCGCGGCGCGGGTCGCGGCCCGCCTGGAGGAGGCCGCGCTCATGGACCCGCCGGCGGCCCGCGAGCGCCTGGAGCTGATCCCGGGCATCGGCCCGTGGACGAGCGCCGAGACGGTCCAGCGCAGCAACGGCGCCCCGGACGAGGTCACCACCGGCGACCTGCACCTCCCGGGCATCGTCGGCTGGGCGCTCGCGGGCGACCGCACGACCGACGACGAGGCGATGCTGGAGCTCCTGGCCCCGTACGCGGGCCAGCGCCACCGCGCCGCCCGTCTGATCCTCCTCAGCGGCCGGGTGCCGCCCCGCCGGGCCCCCCGCAGGACGCCGGGCGACATCAGGGCCCTCTAGAGGACGGCCCCCCAGCAGACGGCCCTCCGGAGGACCGTCACCGCACCTCGACGAACTCCGAGGCGCGCCGCGCCGGGCGTTCCTTCGGCGGGGCCGCCGGGTGGCCGATCGCCACCGCGCCCATCGGGTCCCAGTCGTCCGGCAGCCCGAGGACGTCCCGTACGACGTCCCGGCAGAACATCGTCGAGGACACCCAGGCCGAGCCGAGCCGCTCACCGGCGAGCGCCACGAGGAAGTTCTGCACGCCCGCGCCCGCGGCCACGACGAACATCTCGCGTTCGGCGGCGTCCCGACGCGGGTCGCCGTAGTGGTGGGAACCGTCCGTGACGAGGCAGGGCACGGCGAGGTAGGGCGCGTCGCGCAGGACGTCCCCGCGCCGCACCCGCTTCGCTATGGACTCCTCGGACCTGCCGTCCCGCCGCAGGTCCGCGATCCACGCGTCCCGCATCGCGTCGAGCAGCCGCGTCCGCGACTCCGCCGACTCCAGGAGGACGAACCGCCACGGCGTGGTGTGGTGCGGCGCCGGGGCCGTCACGGCGGCGGCGACCGCGCGCCGGACCGCCCCCGGGTCGACCGGCTCGGCCGTGAACTCCCGTACGGTCCGCCGCAGCGTCACCGCCTCCCGTACGGCCTCCGAGGTCCCGAGCCGGAACATGTCGTCGGCGGCGGAGCGCACGAGCGCCCGCGCGCCCTCCTCGCCGTCGCCGCCCACCACGTGGGGCAGCCCGCGGACCACGGCGACGGGCAGCCCGGCCGCCTTGCCCTTCACCAGGTCGCCGGCGGCGGCGAGTTCGTCGGCGGTGGCGACCACGGTCGCGCTCAGCGGATTGCCGTGCGCGTCGGTCCCGCCCCGCAGGTCGTCGAGGACCCGCACGCCGGCCGCGCCGATGGCCACGTCGGTGAGGCCGGTGCGCCAGGGCCGCCCGAAGGTGTCGGTGACGACCACGCCGACGTCGACGCCGAGCGCCCCGCGCAGTCCCGAACGGATGCGCCGTGCCGAGGCGTCGGGGTCCTCGGGCAGCAACAGCACGGTTCCGGAAGGGGTGTTGGAGGCGTCGACCCCGGCGGCGGCCATGACGAGCCCCTGCCGGTTCTCGACGATCCGCAGCGGACCGCGCCGGGCCACCACCCGTACCGTCTCGGCGTCGATGGCCTCCTCGCGGTCGTCGGCGGCGACCACCCGGCCCTCGGCCTTGCTCACGATCTTGGAGGTGACGAGCAGGACGTCCCCGTCGACGAGCTCCGGCGACGCGGAGGCGATCAGCTTGGCCAGATCGTCCCCGGCGGCCACCTCGGGCAGCCCGGAAAGCGCCCAGACCCGATAGGAAGGAGTCCCCGCGCCCGCGCCTCCGCCCGCGCTCACCCCCGTACCTCCTCGGCCAGCGCCAGCGCCTCGCGCGCCATCGCGGCCGTCGCGTCCACGTCCGTCATCATCAGCGGCACCGCGCGGCAGGAGATGCCCGCCGCCTCGACCTCCGCGACCGCGCCCGCGTCGACGGTGTCCACGAGCCAGCCGCCGACGAGCTCGGCGCCGTAGTGCAGGGCGACCGCCGCCGCCGTGGACTCCACGCCCACGGCCGCGAGCACCTTGTCGGCCATGCCGCGCACGGGCGCGTCGCCGACGAGGGGGGAGAGGCCCACGACCGGCGCCCCGGCCGCGACGACCGCCTCGCGGATCCCCGGCACGGCCAGGATCGTCCCGACGCTCACCACGGGGTTGGACGGCGGGAAGAGGATGACGTCCGCCCCGGCGATCGCCTCCAGGACGCCCGGCGCGGGCTTCGCGGCCTCCGCGCCGACCGGCACGACGGCCTTCGCGTCGACGGAGGCGCGCAGCTTCACCCAGTACTCCTGGAAGTGCACCGCGCGCTGCTCGCCGTCCACCTCGATCGCCACGTGCGTCTCGACGCGGTCGTCGGACATGGGGAGGAGGCGCACGCCGGGCTGCCAGCGGGCGCACAGCGCCTCGGTGACGGCGCTCAGCGGGTAGCCGGCGCCGAGCATCTGCGTGCGGACGATGTGGGTGGCGAAGTCGCGGTCGCCGAGGCCGAACCACTCGGGCCCGACCCCGTACGCCGCGAGCTCCTCCTTGACGGTGAAGGACTCGTCCGTGCGTCCCCAGCCCTGCTCCTCGTTGATGCCACCGCCGAGGGTGTACATCACCGTGTCCAGGTCGGGGCAGACCTTCAGCCCGAAGAGATGGATGTCGTCACCGGTGTTGCCGATGACCGTGATCTCCGCGTCCGGCGCGGCCTGCTTGAGGCCGCGAAGGAAACGGGCACCACCGATGCCGCCGGCCAGAACCACAATGCGCATGCACGCAGTTTGTCAGGCGGGGAGAACCTCGGGGGCGGCCGGGGCCGCCGGGGCGCACTGGGCCTGGAGCGACTCGTGCATCGACTCGTGCATCGGCATCTCGGTCAGGCCGGGGAAGTAGACGTGCAGGCTGACGGCCGGTTCGAGGGAGTCGTTGACGACCTCGTGGACGTACCCGGGGGCGAAGACCCGCTGCGCGCCGCCGTCGAGCGTCCGCACGCTCCGGTCCGTGCGCTCGGTGAGCTCGCCCTGCAGGACGGTCAGCACGCCGGAGGAGGGGCCGTGGTCGTGGAGCCCGCTGCCCTGTCCGGGCACCCAGGAGAGCAGCCACACCTCGTAGCCGGGCCCGGTGCGCAGGCGGTGGTACCAGCGGGTGGTGGCGTCGTACTCGACGTGCGGGGCCCACTGGGAGCGGTCGTCGGCGATGGAGCGCGCGAGGCCGGCGAACTCGGCCACGGTGACGGGGTGGGCGCGCTCGGGCTGGAGGAGGTGCGGGACCTCGAGGATGTCGCCGGCGATCTGAAGGTCGCTGTCCATGTTCATGGGGTGGGGGTGTTCCTCAGCAGAAACAGAAGCGGTGGGGGGTCACGGAAGAGAGGTGACACGGGTGACGCGGGGTGACGCTGGGAGGAGGAGCTGGAGCCCTACGGCATCAACAGCTGGGACAGCAACAGCAACAGCGCGCCTGGACAGCGCGGCGGAACCCACGGCTGTGGGTCGCGGAGGGCGCTGCGGTCGCTGGCATGCCACCAAAGGTGGCCGGAGGGGCACCCGACTGTCAACTCAATGCCCGATTTGGGGGTAATGTTTCACCTCATCCGGTTGCCGTGTCCGGAGAAAGGTTTGCTCAGGCGCGGACCAGGACAGATGGCGCTTCGACCGCGCCCTGAAACGCGGGTGGGCGTGATCGGGCTGTGATCCGGATCGCTTCCGTGGCCGGATCGCAACAAGATCCAAGTCCTGGACGTCCTCCTCCGTGAAGGCGGCGCGGCGCGATCACGCCAGCGGCATGTGTCACGTTTTTTGGTGATTTGAACACTTTCCGCATACGCTTGGTTCCGCAGAGTGAATACGGGGCCCAATAGCAGATCTCGGCTTGACTCGCACAGAGCACGAACTTGTAATTTCACTCGTGTCGTTCGGCCGGGTTCGCCCCGGCAACATTCACGGGGACGCACAGAACAGACGAGGGGCGCACATGACCGAGTTGTTCCAGGAACTGCTGGTCGAGGACGCGGACGAGGAACTCGGCTGGCAGGAGCGCGCGCTGTGCGCCCAGACCGATCCCGAGTCCTTCTTCCCCGAGAAGGGCGGCTCGACCCGCGAGGCCAAGAAGGTCTGCCTCGCCTGCGAGGTCCGCTCCGAGTGCCTCGAATACGCCCTGCAGAACGACGAGCGCTTCGGCATCTGGGGCGGTCTCTCCGAGCGCGAGCGGCGCCGTCTGAAGAAGGCCGCCGTCTGAACCGCGCGGAGTCTGCCGGGCCCCGCGCGCCACGGCGCGCACACCAGGACACGACGAACGGTCCGCCCCCTGTGCACCATCCACAGGCGGCGGACCGTTCCGCGTGTCCGGTGCTCCGCGTGTCCGGTACGCCGTGTCCGTGACGAAGCCGTCCCGCACGGGTCTGTCCACAGGGCGGCGGACCGCTCCGCGTGCAGCCGTTAGTGTGGGCCTCCGTCCGAGACGCTCCCCACGCCCCCCGCGGGCGACCCCGGCCGGAGGGCCCGTAGCTCGATGTCCTCAACTCCTGAGTTTCCGCGACACGTCGTCACCGCCGTGCTCGTCACCCACGACGGCGCCCGCTGGCTGCCCGACGCGCTCGCCGGGCTGCTCGCCCAGGAGCGCCCCGTGCAGAACGTGGTGGCGGCCGACACCGGCAGCGCCGACGACTCGGCGCAGCTCGTCGCCGACGCCATCGGCGCCGACCGCGTCCTGCACCTCGCGCGCCGCACCGGCTTCGGAGCCGCCGTCGAGGAGGCCGCCCGCACCGCGCCCCTGCTCGGACCCGAGGACCTGCCCTACCTGAAGCGCCCCAGCGGCTGGGACCCCGTCAGCCGGACCTGGAACGACGAGGCGTACGACCTCCCCGAACTCCCGCACGGCGAACCGGTCCAGTGGCTCTGGCTCCTCCACGACGACTGCGCTCCCGAGCCCGGCGCCCTCGCCGAACTCCTGCGCGTCGCCGAGTCCGACGCGGAAGCCGCCGTCATCGGCCCCAAGCTGCGCGGCTGGTACGACCGGAAGCAGCTCCTCGAAGCCGGCGTGAGCATCGCCCGCAGCGGCCGCCGCTGGACCGGGCTCGACCGCCGCGAGCAGGACCAGGGCCAGCACGACCAGGTCCGCTCCGTCCTCTCCGTCTCCACCGCCGGCATGCTGGTCCGCCGCGACGTCTTCGAGGGCCTCGGCGGCTTCGACCGGCGCCTGCCCCTCATGCGCGACGACGTCGACCTGTGCTGGCGCGCGCACTCCGCGGGCCACCACGTCCTCGTCGCCCCCGACGCCGTCCTGCGCCACGCCGAGGCCTCCGCCCGCGAGCGCCGCACCGTCGACTGCGCCGGCCGCACCGCCGCCAACCCGCACCGCGTCGACAAGGCCGGCGCCGTCCACACCCTCCTCGCCAACACCCGCGGCCGCGCCCTCCCGTACGTCCTGGTGCGGATCGTCCTCAGCACCCTGCTCCGCACCCTCGCCTACCTCGTCGGCAAGGCCCCGGTCCAGGCGGTCGACGAGGTCATGGGCCTCCTCGCGACCCTGCTGCGCCCCGAGAAGATCCTCGCCGCCCGCAAGCGCCGCAGGAACCCGGCCGTCCCCGACGGGGAGTTCCGGTCCCTCTTCCCGCCGCCCGGCGCCACCGTCCGCGCCACCGTCGAGCAGATCGCCTCCCACTTCGGCGGCTCCGAGGCCGACACCGGCGGCTCCCGCCACGGCGTCGTCGAGTCGGGCCCCGGCGGCGACGACGCCGACTACCTGGAGATCGAGCAGTTCGCCCGGCTCAAGAAGATCGCCCGCAAGCCCGGTCCGATCCTCTTCGCCCTGCTCCTCCTCGTCTCCCTGGTCGCCTGCCGCAACCTGTTCGCCGGCGGCTCCCTGGCCGGCGGTGCCCTGCTGCCCGCCCCCGACACCGTCTCCGACCTCTGGTCGCGGTACGCCGACGCCTGGCACGCCCTCGGCACCGGCGGCACCCAGACCGCCCCGCCCTACCTCGCCGTCCTGGCCGCGCTCTCCGCGCTGTTCCTCGGCTCCACCTCCACCGCGCTGACCCTGCTGCTCGTCTGCTCGGTCCCGCTCGCCGGCTTCACCGCGTACTTCGCCGCCCGCGGCATCGTCGAGTCCCGGCTGCTGCGCGCCTGGGGCGCCGTCGCGTACGCCTTCCTGCCCGCCGCCACCGGGGCCCTCGCCGCCGGCCGGCTCGGCACCGCCGTCCTCGCGGTCCTGCTCCCGCTGATCGCCCGCGCCGCCGTCGCCGCCCACGGCTTCAACCGGCCCGACCGGGGCAGCTGGCGCGCCACCTGGGCGTACGCGTTCCTGCTCACCTGCGCGACGGCGTTCACCCCGGTCGTCTGGCCGCTCGCCGTCCTCCTCGGCCTCGGCGTGCTCGCCGTGCGCCGCTCCGACCTCACCGCGTACGGGCTGCGCTTCCTGGCCGCCGTCGGCACCCCGCTGCTCGTCCTCGCGCCCTGGTCGCTCACCCTCCTCACCGACCCCGGCGCCTTCCTGCGCGAGGCCGGCGTCGACGTCCGCACGGGCACGGCCACCGCGCTCGACCTGCTCGGCACCAGCCCGGGCGGCCCCGGCACCACCGGCGGCCCGCTCCTGATCGGCCTCGTCCTCGCCGGCCTGGCCGGACTGCTGCGCGAGGAGCGGCAGCCCGCCGTCCGCACGGCCTGGGCCGCCGCCCTCGCCGGACTCCTCTTCGCCGTCCTGTCCAACGGAGCGGGCGGCACCGGCTGGGCCGGCCCCGCCACCCTCGTGTACGGCGCCGCCCTCATCGCCGCCGGCATGATCGGAGCCGAGGGCGGCCGCACCCGCGTCGCCGCCCACGGCTTCGGCTGGCGCCAGCCCGTCGCCGCCCTCATCGCCCTCGCCTGCGCCCTCGGCCCGGCCGCCGCCGCCGTCGGCTGGATGATCGGCGGCGCCGACGGCCCGCTGACCCGCCGCGACCCGGTCCAGGTCCCGGCCTTCGTCGCCGAGGAGAGCGGCACCCGCGACCAGCCCCGCACCCTCGTCCTGGGCGCCGGCGCGCCCGGCGACGTCGCCTACACCCTGGTCCGCGGCTCCGGCGCCCGCCTCGGCGACGCCGAACTCACCGCGGCCGCCGAGGACGACCCCCGCCTCGACGCGGTCGTCGCCCGCCTCGTCGCCGGCTCCGGCGCCGACCAGACCCAGGAGCTCAGCGGCTACGCCATCCGCTACGTCCTCGTACGGGACGGAGCACCGCGCCAGATGAGCCGCGTCCTCGACTCCACGCCCGGCCTCAGCCGCCTCAGCCAGCTCGACGGCAGCGCGCTCTGGCGCGTCGACCGCGAGATCGCCCGCGTGATGGTCGTCCCGCCCGCCGCCAAGCCCGGGGACGCCGAGAAGGCGCAGGAGACCGCCGAGCCGGTCGCCGTCGCCGCCGGCCCCGTCGAGGCGCACACCCGGCTCCCCGCCGGTCCCGCCGGCCGCGTCCTGCGCCTCGCCGACCGCGCCGCCGACGGCTGGACCGCCACCCTCGACGGCAAGGAGCTGACGCGGACCACCGTCGACGGCTGGGCCCAGGGCTTCGAGCTCCCCGCCGGGGGCGGCCGCCTCGACCTCACGTACGACGAGCCGCTCGGCCACACCGCGTGGATCTGGGCCCAGGCCGGTCTCGCCCTCGTCCTGCTGGTCCTCGCCCTGCCCGGGCGGCGGCGCGAGATCGACGACGACCTCCCCGAGGAGGAGCTCGCGATCCCCGCCCAGGCGACCGAGGGCGACGGCCGCCGCGCCCGCCGCCTGCGCGCCGCCGCGGAGGCCGAGGCCGCCGCGACCCCCGAGTCCCCGGAGTTCCCGGCGCCTCCGGGGAGCGAACCCGCCCCGATCCCGGAGCAGCCGTCCTACGAGCCCGGGAACCAGGAGCGGGAATGGGACGCCGGCCACGACCCGGCCTACGCCCAGGCCCCCGCCCAGCGGGCCCAGGAGCAGCCGGGGACCCAGCCGTACGCGGACCAGGGCTACTACCAGGACTACGCGGCCGACCCGTACCAGCAGCAGCCGTACGCGTACCCCCAGCAGGGATACGAGCAGCAGGCGTACGAGCAGCAGGGCTATGAGCAGCCGCAGGCGTACGACCCGCAGCAGCCCCAGCCCCAGCAGTACGACCCGCAGCAGCCCCAGCAGTACGACCCGCAGCAGCCCCAGCAGTACGACCCGTACGGCTACGGCTACGGATACCCCCAGGGCCACGAGACCGAGCAGCGTCCCGACGGGAGCAGCAACCAGTGAAGCGCACGACCCTCTCCCTGATCGCGGGCGCCACGGCCCTCGCCGCCGTCACCGGCTTCGCGGCCCTCACCGCCCCGGACGGCACCGCCGCCCCCGGGGCGAAGGCCACCACCCGCCTGCCGGTGGAGCGCGTCGGCCTCGTCTGCCCGGCCCCCAGCACCTCCGAGGTGGCCGAGACGCTCTACACCTCGTACACCCCGGCGGGCACCGGCGCGGGCGCGGCGGAGGGCACCCCGGACAAGACCGAGCAGCCCACCGCCCTCCTGCGGACCGCCCCGAACGCGACGCCCGCGGACGGCACCGGCAAGACCGGCGGGAAGCCGAAGCCCCCCAAGGCCCCGGCCACCGTCACCGCCCCCGGCAAGCCCGTCACCGCCGAGGCGGAGGGCGGCTCCGTCCCCGCCCTCACCGGCTCCGCGACCGGCGCCCTGGCCCCCGGCTGGACCGTCCAGCAGACCACCGTCGTCCCGGCGGGCGGGGCGCGCGGCCTCCTCGGCCTCGGCTGCGGCGCCCCCGACACCGACTTCTGGTTCCCGGCCGCCTCCACCGCCGAGGACCGCCAGGACTACGTCCACCTCACCAACCCGGACGACACGGCCGCCGTCGCCGACATCGAGCTGTACGGCCCCGAGGGCGTCCTCAAGTCCCAGTTCACCGAGGGCATCCCGGTCCCCGCCCACTCCACCGTCCCGGTGCTCCTCTCCACCCTCACGAGCGAGAGCGGCCGGCGGGACGTCACCGTCCACGTCACCACCCGCAGCGGGCGCGTCGGCGCCGCCGTCGCCGTGGCCGACGACAAGCTCGGCAGCGACTGGATCGCCCCGGCCGCCGACCCGGCGAGCACCGCCGTGCTCCCCGGCATCCCGGCCGACGCCACCTCGGTGCGGCTCGTGGCCCTCGCCCCCGGCGACGACGACGCCGACCTCAAGGTCCAGCTGGTCACCGCGACCGGCACGATCGTCCCGGCGGGCGGCGGCGCGCTCCACGTGAAGTCCGGGATGACGGCCTCCGTCGACCTGCCGGACCTCACCCGGGGCGCGGTGGGCTCCCTGCTGCTCACCCCGAGCGACCCGAAGAAGCCGGCCCCGGTCGTGGCGGCCCTCCAGGTCGTGCGCGGCAAGGGCGCGAACACCGAGATCGCGTTCGTCCCGGCGACCGCGGCCGTCTCCGCCCGCGCGACGGTCGCCGACAACCGCGCCAAGGCCTCGACGCTCTCCCTGACCGCCCCCGGCGCGGACGCCCGGGTCAAGGTCACCGCCTCGGCCGGTTCCGAGGGGGGCACGCCGGTGTCGAGGACCGTCACCGTCAAGGGGGGCACGACGGCGGTCCTGACCGACCTCGTCCCCGAGGGCCTCAAGGGCTCCTACGCGCTGACCGTCGAACCCGTCTCCGGCGGCACGGTCCACGCCGCGCGGACGCTCGCCCTCCCGGAGGACGGCACCCCGATGTTCACCGTCCAGACCTTCGTCGACGACCGGGGCACGGTGGAGCTCCCGACGGCCCACCAGGACCTGGGGGTACTGGACTGAGGGACCCGTCGCGGGCGGTCGCCCCTCCCCGGACCCCGCCCGGGAGGCGCCCCCGTACGGGGGAAGCGCGGGCTCAGTCCTGCCCGTACCGGGGATCGACGGACTCGGGCGAGAGCCCGAGGAGCTCGGCGACCTGCTCCACCACCACCTCGTGGACCAGCACCGCCCGCTCGTCCCGGCTCTTCGAGCGGATCTCGACCGGCCGCCGATAGACGACCACCCGCGCGGGCTCGTTCTTCTCGGCGGGCAGCGCACCGCCCAGCGGCACCGTCTCGCCGGACACCGGCGGCGGCACCTCCATCACCATGAAGTCGACGTCCGCCAACTGCGGCCAGCGCCGCTCCAGGCGCTCCACCGAGTCGAGGACGAGATCGCGGAAGGTATCGGCCCGGCTCGCGGAGAGCGGCACCTGCGGCGGCGCGACAGGTCCCCGCATCCCGCGGCCGTGCCGGTCGCGGCGGCGGACCCGAGGCTCCGCCGGAGGCTCCACGGGACCGTGCGAGGGGCTCGGCGGCACAGGACTGTCCATCACTGACGCAGCGTAACCCCCATCAGCCCCACCGCACCGTGGCGCATCCTCGTCGACTTCCCCGGAGTGGCCGCGCGACTTCCCCGGAGCGCCCGTCCTCCGCCGCGCTCCCGCCGCGCCCTTGTCGAAACCTGAACATTCCGACCGGGCTCACGCCCGATTCGACGGCCCGTCACGATCGGCCATCTGGCCCTGGTTGACCGGATTTGTATCCCAAGGTGTCCGGATATCCCCCTGCCCCCCGTCCCTTGGGCCCCCTCCCTCGCAGGTCAGAGCCACCGTCACCCGAAGGGGGGTGTCGGAGGTCACACCGCGACACGGTGGAGTGACCTGAGGGAGAGTCGTCGCGGCCCGCTCAAGAGTGCGGTACCGTCCAACGTCGTGAGCCCTGTACGTCGCTGTTCGCGCACCGCGTGCGGCCGCCCTGCCGTCGCGACACTGACGTACGTCTATGCCGACTCGACTGCGGTCCTCGGCCCGCTCGCCACCTACGCCGAGCCCCACTGCTACGACCTGTGCGCCGAGCACAGCGACCGCCTCACCGCCCCGCGCGGCTGGGAGGTGGTGCGTCTCTCCGACGGCTCCGCCCCCGCCCGTCCCAGCGGTGACGACCTCGAAGCGCTGGCCAACGCGGTCCGGGAGGCGGCCCGCCCCCAGGAGCGCGCGGCCGGGGCCGGCGGCAAGCCCGGCGGAGGCCGCGGCGGCGACCCCATGGAGGTCGGGCGCCGCGGACACCTCAGGGTGCTCCGTTCCCCCGACAACTGACGGCAACCGGCCACCTGCCGCGTCCCGTCGACCCCTCCCCTCCGGTCTCCGGGTAGTTTTGGCGTTCCGTACACGCGCCCGCACACGCGTGGAGAGCACTCAGGAGGGTGGATCCGTGACTGCCGATCTGTCGCAGATCGTGAAGGCGTACGACATCCGCGGAGTCGTACCCGACCAGTGGGACGAAACGCTCGCCGAACTCTTCGGCGCCGCTTTCGTACGGGTGACGGACGCGGACGCGATCGTCGTCGGCCACGACATGCGCCCCTCGTCGCCGGGCCTCGCGGCCGCCTTCGCGCGCGGCGCGGCCCGCCTCGGCGCCGACGTCACCCTCATCGGGCTCTGCTCCACGGACCAGCTGTACTTCGCCTCCGGCAGCCTCGGGCTGCCCGGCGCCATGTTCACCGCCTCCCACAACCCGGCCCGGTACAACGGCATCAAGATGTGCCGCGCCGGCGCCGCCCCCGTCGGCCAGGACACCGGCCTCGCCGACATCCGCGCCCTCGCCGAGGAGTGGTCGGAGAAGGGCGCCCCGGAGCCGGCGGCGAAGCAGGGCACCGTCTCCGAGCGCGACACCCTCGCGGACTACGCCGCCCACCTCAGGAACCTGGTCGACCTCACCGCGATCCGCCCCCTCAAGGTGGTCGTCGACGCGGGCAACGGCATGGGCGGCCACACGGTCCCGACGGTCTTCGAAGGCCTCCCGCTGACGACGATCCCGATGTACTTCGAGCTGGACGGCACCTTCCCGAACCACGAGGCGAACCCGCTCGACCCGAAGAACATCGTCGACCTCCAGGCCCGGGTCGTCGCCGAGGGCGCCGACCTCGGCCTCGCCTTCGACGGCGACGCCGACCGCTGCTTCGTCGTCGACGAGCGCGGCGAGCCGGTCTCCCCGTCCGCGATCACGGCCCTCGTCGCCGCGCGCGAACTCGCCAAGCACCCCGGCGGGACGGTCATCCACAACCTGATCACCTCCTGGTCGGTGCCGGAGGTCGTCCGCGAGCAGGGCGGCGAGCCGGTCCGCACCCGCGTCGGCCACTCCTTCATCAAGGAGGAGATGGCGAAGACCGGAGCGATCTTCGGCGGCGAGCACTCGGCGCACTACTACTTCAAGGACTTCTGGAACGCGGACACCGGCATGCTCGCCGCGCTCCACGTCCTCGCGGCCCTGGGCGGCCAGGAGGGCACCCTGTCCGACCTGGTCTCCGTCTACGACCGGTACGCCTCCTCGGGCGAGATCAACTCGACGGTGGCCGACCAGGCGGCGAGCACGGCCAAGGTGAGGGCGACGTACGAGGACGCCGAGGGCATCACCTTCGACGAGCTCGACGGCCTGACCGTGACGGCGGCGGACTGGTGGTTCAACCTCCGCGCCTCCAACACGGAGCCGCTGCTCCGCCTCAACGTCGAGGCCCGCGACGAGGCCACCATGGCCGAGGTCCGCGACGAGGTCCTCGGCCTGGTCCGGGCGACCGACTGACCCCGCCGTCCCGCCGGGGAACGGGGCGCGCCCCGTTCCCCGGCGGTAGGCTGACCTGGCCCGATCCGTCTGTTCGAAGGGACACCCCATGCCGCTCGAAGCCGGCCTCCTGGAGATCCTGGCCTGCCCGGCCTGCCACGCTCCGCTGAACGACCGCACGGCGGACGAGACCCCCGAGCTGGTCTGCACGAGCCCCGACTGCGGCCTCGCCTACCCGGTCCGCGACGACATCCCGGTCCTCCTCGTCGACGAGGCCCGCAAGCCGGCGTAGCGCGGCGATCCCCCGGGAGCCCCGCCCCCTCCCGTGCGGGCGGTCGTCCCGCAGGACGGCGGGGGCCCCGCTCGAACGAAGCCGAGGGCCCGGGACGAGCGGGCCCACGGGCCGACGCCCCCGCCGGGCCGGGGGCTTCCGTGCCCGACCCCGCACCGCCACGGGCAGACCGGTACCAAGAGACCTTCCCCGCGGCACGGAGTTCCCGAGCGGTACGGAACCACCCTCCCGGGAGGCCCGGCGGGCGCGCCACCGCACCCCGCACCCCACGGCCCCGCACGGGCCCCCGTACCCACCCCGTCCACCCGGGAGGCACCGCACATGCTCGACGAGACCCTCCTCGACGCCCCGGACGACCTCGCCCTGGCCGACCGCCGCGGCCTCCTCCGCGGCGCCGCCGAAGCCGGCGCCCGGGTACGGACCGCCGCCCGCCACGCCACCGAGGCCGGCATCGCGGAGCTCCGCCCCGAGGGCCGCCCCCGCGCCGTCCTCGTCGCGGGCCCCGGCACCGCCGCCGCCGGCGTCGCGGACCTGATCGGCGCGCTCGCCGGAGCCGCCGCCCCCGTCGTACGGCTCCAGCCGACCGGCGTCGCCCCCGCCGCGGGCGCCCTGCGCTGGGCCCTGCCGGGCTGGGCGGGGTCGGTGGACCTGCTGCTGCTCCCGACCACCGACGGAGGCGAACCGGGCCTCGCCCTCCTCGCCGAGCAGGCGTACCGCCGCGGGATCACGGTCGTCGCCGTCGCCCCGAAGGCCTCCCCGCTCGCCGAGACGGTCAGCGGCTCGCACGGCCTGTTCGTCCCGATGGCGATCGCCCCGAACGAGACGCCCGACGAGTACGCCGAGAACATCGCGGCCAGCCCGGGCGCCCTCTGGGCCCTGTTCACCCCGTTGCTCGCGCTCCTGGACCGCGTGGGCCTCATCGAGGCACCGCCGGAGGCCCTGGAGAAGGTCGCCGACCGCCTCGACCGCACGGCGGAGCGGTGCGGCCCGGCCATCGCCACGTACAGCAACCCGGCGAAGACGCTCGCCGCCGAGCTCGCGGACTCGCTCCCGCTCATCTGGACCGAGGGCAACGCCGCGGGCCCGGCGGGCCGCCGCTTCGCCGCCGTCCTCGCCGAACTCGCCGGTCTGCCCGCGCTCGCCGCGGAGCTCCCCGAGGCACTGCCGGCCCACGGCGTCCTCCTCGCGGGCGACTACGCGGCGGGCGCGGACCCGGACGACTTCTTCCGCGACCGCGTGGAGGAGCCGCAGGCGCTCCGCGCGCGCGTGGTCCTGCTCCGCGACCGCCCGGCGGGGGGACTCACCGCGGCCCCGGCCGCCCGCGAGCTGGCCCTCGGCCACGAGACCGCCATCAGCGAGCTGGAGCCGGAGGAGGGCGACGACCTGGAGACCCTCGCCGAGCTGCTCGCGGTGACGGACTTCGCGGCGGTGTACCTCGCCCTGGCCACCCCGGGCCGCACCCCGCACTAGCCCACCCGAAGCGCCCGCCGACGCCGCCACCACCGGCGCTCGCCCGCCCCCACCGGACCCAGCCCCCGCTCGACCCCCGCCGGCACCGCCCCCACCCGCCCAGGCGCCGGTGAACCACCAGGACCCTGGCTCCCGGCCCCGGCCACCAGCCCCCCGCCGGTCACCGGACCCCGGCCACCACCCCGTCACCCCCGCGCCCCCCTCTCCGACACCCGCCCGTCACCCGCCCCCTGTCACCTGTCTTCCGACACCCTCACCATCCGTCACCGCCCCGAGGAGCTGGCAGGCACCATGGACCGCCTCGTCAACACCGTCCGTCCCTACGCCTGGGGATCCACGACGGCCATCCCGGAACTGCTCGGCACCGCCCCCACGGGCGAGCCCCAGGCCGAGATGTGGATGGGCGCCCACCCCGGTGCCCCCTCCCGCACCGGGCGCGGCGCGCTGAACGAGCTCATCGCCGCCGACCCCGTACGCGAACTGGGGGAGCGGGCCGTCGAGAAGTTCGGACCGCGGCTCCCGTTCCTCCTGAAGCTGCTCGCCGCGGGCGCCCCGCTCTCCCTCCAGGTCCACCCCGACCTGGCCCAGGCCAAGGCCGGGTACGCGGCCGAGGAGGCCGCCGGCATCCCCGTCGACGCCCCGCACCGCACGTACAAGGACGCCAACCACAAGCCCGAGCTGATCTGCGCCCTCACCCCCTTCGACGGCCTGTGCGGCTTCCGCGACCCGGTCGAGGCCGCCGACCTCATCGCCGCGCTCGGCGTCGACTCCCTCAAGCCGTACGTGGACCTCCTCCACGCCCACCCCGAGGAGGCCGCGCTCCGCGAGGTCCTGACGGCCCTGCTCACCGCCGACCGCGAGGAGATGGCGCACACCGTCGCCGAGGCCCATGCCGCCGCCGACCGCCTCGGCGGCGACCACGCCCCGTACGCGCTCCTGGCCCACCACTACCCCAGCGACCCCGGCGTCATCGCCGCCATGCTGCTCCACCGCGTCCGGCTCCAGCCCGGCGAGGCCCTCTACCTCGGCGCGGGCGTCCCGCACGCCTACCTCGACGGCCTCGGCGTCGAGATCATGGCCAACTCCGACAACGTGCTCCGCTGCGGCCTCACCCCCAAGCACGTCGACGTCCCCGAACTCCTCCGGATCGTCCGTTTCGAACCGAACGACCCGGCCGTCCTGCGCCCCGAGGCCTCCCCCTCCGGCGAGGAGGTCTACGAGACCCCGACCGACGAGTTCCGCCTCTCCCGGTTCGTCCGCGCGGAAGGCGCCGCGCCGACCGACGTCACCGCCCCCACCCCGCAGATCCTGCTCGCCGTCGCGGGCCGCACCCGGGCCGGCGAGGTCGACCTCCGCCCCGGCGAGTCCGTCTTCGTACCGACGGGCGAGACCACCGAGCTGACCGGAGCGGGGACCGTCTTCCGGGCGACCGTCGTGGCCTGATGCGACAATGACCGGCCGAACCGCGGCGATCGAGCCGGAGCATCGACGAAGGGACCACGTACACCCATGAGCGCGTCAGGCGGAACCAGGGCGATCGTGGCGGCACTCGCCGCCAACCTCGCGATCGCCGTAGCCAAGTTCGTGGCGTTCCTCTTCAGTGGTTCGTCGTCGATGCTCGCCGAGAGCGTCCACTCGCTCGCCGACTCCGGCAACCAGGGCCTGCTGCTCCTCGGCGGCAAGAAGGCCCAGCGCGAGGCCACCCCGCAGCACCCCTTCGGCTACGGCCGCGAGCGGTACATCTACGCCTTCCTCGTCTCCATCGTGCTCTTCTCCGTCGGTGGCATGTTCGCCATCTACGAGGGCTACGAGAAGATCAAGCACCCGCACCCCATCGAGGCCTGGTACTGGCCGGTCGGCGTCCTGGTCTTCGCGATCGTCGCCGAGAGCTTCTCCTTCCGCACCGCCATCAAGGAGTCCAACCAGATCCGCGGCGGCCTGTCCTGGAAGGACTTCATCCGCCGCGCCAAGGCACCCGAGCTCCCGGTCGTCCTCCTGGAGGACTTCGGCGCCCTCGTCGGCCTCGTCCTCGCCCTCGGCGGCGTCGGCCTCGCCCTGGCGACCGACGACGGGGTCTGGGACGGCATCGGCACCGTCTGCATCGGCGTCCTCCTCGTCCTCATCGCGATCGTCCTCGCCGCCGAGACCAAGTCGCTGCTCCTCGGCGAGGCCGCCGGCACCGACCAGGTCAGGAAGATCGAGGCGGCCGTCGTCGACGGCGAGACCGTCACCCGCCTCATCCACATGCGCACCCTCCACCTCGGCCCCGAGGAACTCCTCGTCGCCGCCAAGATCGCCGTCCAGCACGACGACACGGCCACCGAGGTCGCGAACGCCATCAACGCCGCCGAGGCGCGCATCCGCGCCGCCGTCCCGATCGCCCGGGTCATCTACCTGGAGCCCGACATCTACAGCGAGACGGCCGCCTCGGCGGGCGACAACCCGGCCAAGACCCCCGGCGGCACCGGCCACTGAACCCCCGCGGGCGAGCACGCCCCACCCGCGCCGGGCCCCCGGGACACACGCCCCGGGGGCCCGGTGCGTCCGATGCGGACTGTGGCCCGCCGCGCCGATCGGTGTAGATTCGTGACCAGCCAGACGTCGCTGCTGATGGCGGTCGGGCGGTCCGCGGACCGGCCGAGGGAGAGAGGGCCTCCGACGACGGCACCGAGGAAGCGCCCGGGCATTCGTGTGCCCAGGGTGCCTTGCCGCGGTGCCAGGCGCCTCAATCGACCCTCGCACTCGCACACACGAGGAGCAGCCCAGTCATGACGACTGCCGCCCACCAGGACTTCAAGGTCGCCGACCTCTCCCTGGCCGCCTTCGGCCGCAAGGAGATCACCCTCGCCGAGCACGAGATGCCCGGCCTGATGTCGATCCGCCGCGAGTACGCCGAGCAGCAGCCGCTCGCCGGCGCCCGCGTCACCGGCTCCCTGCACATGACCGTGCAGACCGCCGTCCTCATCGAGACCCTGGTCGCCCTCGGCGCCGAGGTCCGCTGGGCCTCCTGCAACATCTTCTCCACCCAGGACCACGCGGCCGCGGCCATCGCCGTCGGCCCGAACGGCACCCCGGAGAACCCCCAGGGCGTTCCGGTCTTCGCCTGGAAGGGCGAGACCCTGGAGGAGTACTGGTGGTGCACCGAGCAGGCCCTGACCTGGCCGAACTCGCCCACCGGCGGCCCGAACATGATCCTGGACGACGGCGGCGACGCCACCCTCCTCGTCCACAAGGGCGTCGAGTTCGAGAAGGCCGGCTCCGCCCCGGACCCGTCCACCGCGGACAGCGAGGAGTACGGCCACATCCTCCGCCTCCTCAACCGCACCCTCGGCGAGAACCCGCAGAAGTGGACCCAGCTGGCGTCCGAGATCCGCGGCGTCACCGAGGAGACCACCACCGGCGTCCACCGCCTGTACGAGATGCACCAGGCCGGCTCGCTGCTCTTCCCGGCGATCAACGTGAACGACGCCGTGACGAAGTCGAAGTTCGACAACAAGTACGGCTGCCGCCACTCCCTCATCGACGGCATCAACCGCGCCACCGACGTCCTCATCGGCGGCAAGACCGCCGTCGTCTGCGGCTACGGCGACGTCGGCAAGGGCTGCGCCGAGTCCCTCCGCGGCCAGGGCGCCCGCGTCATCGTCACCGAGATCGACCCGATCTGCGCGCTCCAGGCGGCGATGGACGGCTACCAGGTCACGACCCTCGACGAGGTCGTCGAGACCGCCGACATCTTCATCACCACCACCGGCAACAAGGACATCATCATGGCCGCCGACATGGCCAAGATGAAGCACCAGGCCATCGTCGGCAACATCGGCCACTTCGACAACGAGATCGACATGGCCGGCCTCGCCAAGACCCCGGGCATCGTCAAGGACGAGGTCAAGCCGCAGGTCCACACCTGGACGTACCCCGACGGCAAGGTCCTCATCGTCCTCTCCGAGGGCCGCCTGCTGAACCTCGGCAACGCGACCGGCCACCCGTCCTTCGTGATGTCGAACTCCTTCGCGGACCAGACCCTGGCCCAGATCGAGCTCTTCACCAAGCCGCAGGAGTACCCGACCGACGTCTACGTGCTGCCGAAGCACCTCGACGAGAAGGTCGCCCGCCTCCACCTGGACGCGCTCGGCGTCAAGCTGACGACCCTCCGCCCCGAGCAGGCCGCCTACATCGGCGTCGAGGTCGAGGGCCCCTTCAAGCCGGACCACTACCGCTACTGATGCCCCGGCCGGCGGCGCCCGCGCGCTGACGCGGCGCCGTCCCGGACACCCGTAGAGGACTCAGGCAGGCCCCCCGCACCCCCGTGCCGGGGGGCCTGCCCCGTCCGGCCCGCTACCGCTTCCAGGAAGCGCCCCTCCCGAGGACCACCCCATGCCCCGCGGCCGTTATTCGCTCCATGACCCGCACGATCACACCCCCCTCGGTGAAGAACACTTCCACTGCGCGCCCGGCCCCTCCGGCTGGCGCTACGTCTCGCAGATCACCACCCCCTCCGGCGACCACCGGGGCTCCGTCGACCTGGCCGTCGACGAACTCGGCCGCCCCATCCGCCTCGAACTGCACGCCGCGAGCTGGCAGGTCCGCGGCGCGGCCCTCGACGGCGTCACCTGGGTCCGCACGGACCCGACCGGAACCCACGCCACCGAAGGCAATGTGCGCGCCCACGCCTTCACCGGCACGTCCCCGGCGTTCCTCGTCGCCCTCACGCGACTCCTGCGCCTCACCCCCGATTCCCCCGAGACCCGTGTCAGGCTCGTCGCCTTCACGGACCCGGTGCTCGCCCCCCTCACGGTCGACCAGTCCTGGGTCCTGCTGAGAAGTGAAGCGCACGCCACTGACAACGGCCCCCTGATGGTGGACGAGTACCAGGTCAACGCCCTGGACACGGGCGAACGCCACACCGTCCACATCGCCGGCGACGTGGTCCTCGCCGCCCCCGGCATCGAACTCGAAGCCCTCGAAACCCCGCCCTCGGTCTTCCCCTGACCGACCCCTCAGGTGACCGACCCCTCAGGCCGGCGGAGCGAACCCGGTGGGCCGAGCCCCGGCCTCCACCGCCGACCCATCGACGGGAGGAGCGACGACCGGGGGACCGACAAGCGGGGGATCGACGACCGGGGAGACCGGGGAACCGACGACCGGGACATCGGCCACCGAGGCGGCCGGAACGGGCGGCGAGGGGACAGCACCGGGTACCACCGCCCCGGCGGCGGACGGGGCGAACGCACGCCGGGCGTCCCGCGCCCGCCGCTCGGCCACCACCCCCGCCAGAAAGGCATCGGCCGGCACCCCCGCCGGTGGAGGCGCACCGGTCCGCGCCACCAGCTCGTCGGCCAGCCGCTCCGCCAGCAGGCGCCCCACCACCGGGTCCAGCTCGCGCGAGCGCGTCAGGTACTGGCGCACCTCCAGCCACAGCGCCTCCGGCACCGCCGAGAGGTCGAGCCCGGCGAACCGCCCCACCAGCCACGGCGGCGGCGGAGGTACGGCCAGAACCCGCGCCGCGGGTATCCGCTCCCGCACCACCAGGGTCCCCGCGAAGACGTCCCCGAGCCGCCGCCCCCGCTCGGACACCAGCGAAGCGACGACGGCGACGACCCCGAAGGTCATCAGGATCTCCACGACACCCATCGCACCCCGGACCAGCGCGTGCCGGAACCGGATCGGCCCCCCGTCGTCCCGGACCACCCGCAGCCCACAGGCCAGCTTCCCCAGCGACCGCCCGTGCGACAGCGTCTCCACCGCGATCGGCGCCCCGACGAGCACCAGCAGGAAGGACGCGACGGACACCGCCATCACCGCCGCCCCGTCCAGCGACGCCGTGGCGACCGCGAGCCCCAGCGTGATCAGCAGATACGCCGCCCACACCGCCACCAGGTCGATGAGCACCGCGAGCGCCCGACTCGGCAGCCGAGCCGGCTGCAACCCCAGGACGACCGCGTCGCCCGTCACCAGACCACTCACGGCACCCACCCTTCTCCGACCTTCCCGGCCCCTCCGAACGCCAGTCTGCCAAGCTGACCCGCAGCGCGCCGCAGTAGTACGGACCCGTCCGCAGCCAGTGCCTGGAGCAGCAGTCGATCATGGACCTCGACGTCTACGTGACCGCCCACCGCGCCGAGTGGGAACGCCTCGATCACCTCCTGCGCCGGGGCGGCAAGCTCACCGGCGCCGAGGCCGACGAGCTCGTCGCGCTCTACCAGCGCACGGCCACCCACCTCTCCATCGTCCGGTCGAGCACCCCGGACCCCGTGCTCACGGCCCGGCTCACCCAGCTCGTGGCCCGCGCCCGCGCCACCGTCACCGGCACCCGCCGCTCCTCCTGGCGCGACGCCGCCCGCTTCCTCACGGCCGGCTTCCCCGCCGCGGTCTACCGCTCCCGCCGCTGGTGGATCCCCACGGCCGTCCTCTCCACCCTGCTCGCGGTGCTCATCGGCTGGTGGATCGGTACGCACCCGGAGGTCCAGGCCTCGATCGGCGCCTCCACCGACCTCCGCGAGATGACCCGCCCCGGCGGCCAGTACGAGACGTACTACTCCAGCCACCCGGCGGCCTCCTTCGCCGCCCAGGTCTGGACGAACAACGCCCAGGCGGCGGCCATGTGCCTGGTCCTGGGCGCGTTCCTGGGCGTCCCGGTGCTCTGGATCCTCTTCCTGAACATGCTGAACCTCGGCGTCGGCATCGGCCTGATGTCCTCCGCCGGCCGCCTCGACGTCTTCCTCGGCCTGATCCTTCCCCACGGCCTGCTCGAACTGACCGCCGTCTTCGTGGCCGCCGGTACGGGCCTCCGCCTCGGCTGGACCGTCGTCGACCCGGGCCCCAGGACCCGCCGCGCCGCCCTGGCGGAACAGGGCCGCGCGGCCGTCGGCATGGCGATCGGCCTGGCCCTGGTCCTCTTCGTCTCGGGCCTGCTCGAAGGCTTCGTCACCCCCTCGGGCCTCCCCACCTGGGCCCGCATCACCATCGGCGTCGCCGCCGAGCTGGCCTTCCTCACGTACGTGTACGTGCTCGGCGGCCGCGCCGCCCGGGCCGGCGACACCGGCGACCTGGAAGAGCCCGACCGCAGCGCGGCCCTCCCCACCGCCGCCTGATGTGCGTCGGCCCCTCCCGAGCTGCTAGTCTCCTCCGGTGCCCGCGAAAGCTGTTGACACAGCGGCTGCGGGGAGGTAGATTCAAACGGTTGCCTGGAACTGGACAGTTCGGCAGCGGCCGGGTAGGGTCTCACTCACTCCGGCAGGGAATTCGATTCCACGGAGTCATCCCGATTCTTATTCGAATCACGAAAGCCACCGATTAGGTCGGCCGAAATGAATCTGATAAAGTCGGAATCGCCGGAAGGGCCCGGAGCGAAAGAGAACGGGACCGGAAAGCGCCGAGGAAATCGGGTCGGAAAGATCTGATAGAGTCGGAAACGA
>NZ_JBVJPE010000039.1:0-30699 GCF_055582805.1 Streptomyces sp. NPDC107498
GACGCTGCGCGTCCCGCTCACCAAGCCTGCTTCGCAGGCTTGGTGACGCTCCGTTTGCTGCGCTTCCGGAGCTGCGGGGCTTTGCCCCGCTGACCCTGGGCTTCGCTTCGCTCTTTCCTGGGCCGGCGGGTCCGCTGCGCTCCCCCGCCTCAAGGGCCCTTCCGGCTGCGCCTGCAGGGCCCGGGGCCCGCTGGCGCGGGCCTGGCTGGCTACGAGGGACGGGGGTCGCTCGTTCGTGTGAGGTTCTGGGGTGTGACTGCCTCAGGTAGATGCAGCATGTATCGTTGGCAGAAATCAGGGATACCCGGATGGCCACTCGGGATTTTCCCAACTTTCGAGAGGATGGCCAGATGGCTGGTCATCACGAGTCTACCGGGCCAGATCCCGCGCTGAGCAGCGATTTAATGCTCTGGGTGGCGCAGTATCAGGCGGCGGGTGTGAAAGCCCGGTTGGGACTGTTCGCGCTCCTGGAGGCGCAGGGCGGCGTGCCCGCGAGCGAGGTGGGCGACTTGGTGGCCGGGGCGCAGTGCGAGGTGGTGGAGCTGGGCGGCATGGTGCCGGCTTCTTGGGGTGTGCTGTGTTCGCGGGCGGTTGGGACGAAGAGGTGATGGCGGTGGGCGAGGTTCCGGGGGCATCGCGGGCTGCCACGGCGCGCGGGCGGTCGGGCAGCTGGCCGTACATTTCGCGAACGTGAGGCAGCGTGAACGGGGCGGGCTTGGTGCGGCTGGAGGGGTTCGTCCGGGAGTCCGTGCTGCCGCGCGCCCATCCGTACACCACGGCGCGACACCTGTGCTGGGCGAGGCCGGCGGTCTGTGTACGGCGCGGCTGGTGAACAGCGAGAAGGACTGTGTTCTCTGCGCGCTCGGTGTCGGGCGCTACGACCCGGACGGCTGGCCGCCCTGCAAGGGCGGAAAGCCTGGCTGGCGCTGGGCGGGTGGGTCGATCTGGAACGGGTCGGGTGCGGCCTGTATTCCGCACGTGGCCATTGCAGGACCATAGGAATAGGAATCGGGGAGGTTTAGAGATGCTTTTGGTTCCGCTCAAGGAACACCAGGTCGACCAGAAATTGCGCTTTCGTGACTGGGTTGGATTCCCTGCAAGATCTTTTGTGCCTCCGGAGGGGGCGCGTGCCATGGGGGTGTCCGCGACCGGGTCCGGTAAGACGATCACCACCGCTGCGTGCGCTCTGGAGTACTTCCCGGGCGGGCGGATTCTGGTGATGGTGCCCACGCTGGACCTGATCGTGCAGAGTGCCCAGTCCTGGCGGCGGGTCGGGCACCGCGCGCCGATGGTCGCGGTCTGCTCGGTGGACAAGGACGAGGTCCTGGAGCAGCTCGGGGTGCGCACCACGACCAATCCGATCCAGCTCGCTCTGTGGGCCGGGTCGGGGCCGGTGGTCGTGTTCGCCACGTATGCCTCTCTCGTGAACCGGGAGGACCCCGCCGATGCCTCTGGTCGTGGGACTGTTCCTGGGCCGTTGGAGTCGGCTCTGGCGGGCGGGGAGCGGTTGTACGGGCAGCGGATGGCCCCGTTTGACCTGGCCATTCTGGATGAGGGGCACATGACGGCCGGGGACATGGGGCGGCCGTGGGCGGCGATCCACGACCAGTCCCGGATCCCTGTCGACTTCCGGCTCTACCTGACCGCGACCCCGCGGATCCTGGCCGCGCCCCGGCCGCAGCGGGGCCGGGACGGCCGGGAGCTGGTCATCGCGTCGATGGAGGACGACTCCCGCACCTACGGCACCCGGATTTTCGATCTCGGGCTGGCGGAGGCGGTAGAACGCTCGATCCTCGCCGGTTTCGAGATCGACGTACTGGAGATCCGCGACCCCGACCCGATTCTGGGGCTGTCTGAGGACGCGCTGCGCGGCCGGCGCATGGCTTTGTTGCAGGCGGCGCTGCTGGAGCACGCGGCGCAGCGGAATCTGCACACCACCATGGTGTTCCACCAGCGGGTCGAGGAAGCCGCGGCATTCGCCGAGCAGATGCCGGCGACGGCCGCCGAGCTATACGTCTCTGAGGCATCCGCGGCGGCGCTCGCCGGGGCGGAGCAGCTGCCGGCATCGTCGATCGACGCAGAGTTGTACGAGCTGGAGGAGGGCCGGCACGTGCCTGCGGATCGGGTGTGGGCGGACTGGCTGTGCGGGGACCATCCCATCGCGCACCGGCGGGAGGTGATCCACCGGTTCGCCAACGGCATCGATACCGACAGCCGGCGGGTGCACCGGGCGTTCCTGTCCTCCGTACGCGCCCTCGGCGTCGGGGTCGACATCACCGGACTGCGCGGGGTCGAAGCCGTGTGCATCGTCGGCTCGCGCAGCTCCCAGGTCGACATCGTCCAGAACATCGGACGCGCCCTGCGGCCCAACCCGGACGGCCGGGCCAAGACCGCGCGGATCATCATCCCCGTCTTCCTCCAGCCCGGGGAGGACCCGAAGGACATGATCGCCTCCGCCAGCTACCAGCCCTTGGTCGACATCCTCCAGGCCCTGCGCTCGCACTCTGAACGCATGGTCGACCAGCTCGCCTCCCGCGCCTTGACCCGCGGCACCGAACGGCGGCGTATCCACGTCCGGCCCACCGGCGCGGCCGGCCCGGAGAACGGGGACATGCCCGAGGAGACCAGCCAGGCGCAGCAGGAGGTCGACCGGGTCACTGAGATCGTGGTCAACTTCGCCTCCCCCCGCGACGCCGCCGACATCGCCGCCCTCACCCGCTGCCGCGTCATCCGCCCCCAGTCCCTCGTCTGGCTCGAGGGCTACCAAGCCCTTCTCCGGTGGCGTACCGAGAACGGGATCACCGGCCTGTACGCCGTTCCCTATGACGTCGAGACCGAGGCCGGGACGACGAAGACGTTCCCGCTTGGTCGATGGGTCCACCAACAGCGCAAAGCGCTGCGCGCAGGCGAACTCGACCCCCACCGCAAAACCCTCCTCGACGAAGCCGGAATGGTCTGGGAACCCGGCGACGAAGCATGGGAGACCAAACTCGCTGCCCTCCGCTCCTACCACCGGGCCACCGGCCACCTCGCACCCCGGCAAGACGCCGTCTGGGGCGAAGGCGAGGGAGAAGGCCTGGTGCCGGTCGGGCAGCACATGGCCAACCTCCGCCGGAAAGGCGGCCTCGGAAAAGACCCGGAACGGGCGACACAGCGCGCGCAGCAGCTGGCGGAGATCGACCCCGACTGGAACTGCCCCTGGCCACTGGACTGGCAACGCCACTACAAGGTGCTCACCGACCTCGCCGCCGACGAGGACGGCGGCGTCCTGCCGGCCATCGAACCCGGAGTGTTGTTCGAAGGCGACGACCTAGGCACCTGGCTGAAGCGCCAGAAGAACCCCAGCACCTGGAAACAGCTCCTGCCCGAACAGCAGGAACGGCTGACGAAGCTGGGCGTGCAGCCCGAGCAGGCGCCCTCCCCCACCCCCGCGGCCCGTCGCGGGGCGAGGGGGCCGAGCAAGGCGCAGCAGGCGTTCCAGCGGGGGCTGACGGCGCTGGCGCAGTGGGTGGAACGGGAAGGCGCCCACCGGCCCGTACCTCGGGGGCACAGCGAACGGATCGCGATCGACGACCAGGCGGAGCCGGTAGTGGTGAAGCTGGGCGTATGGGTCTCCAACACCAAGGCCCGGCGCGACAAACTCGCCGCGGAACAGGTCGACGCACTACGAGAGCTGGGTGTCGAGTGGATCTGACAGTCGTCGGCAAGGACCCTCTGTGCCACGGCTAACACCCGGCATGCCTGGGCTCACTGCCGCGCGAGCCCAGGTGGTCCCCGCTATGCCGCATCCGCCGTTCCAGCACGTTTAACCGCGGGTCTCGTCCTGGTGCCTTCGTCAGGGAGTCCAGTCGAAGGGGATGAGTGCGTTGCGGTTGCCTTCATCGTCGGGTCGCCAGTTGGCGATCACAGCGTTCTGGAACCATGGTTCGGGCAGGTTCGCGTGGTCGCTGACGATGATCTGCAGGGTGCCCTCGTTAAGTCGTGCCACTTCGTCGAGGAGCGTGAAGTAGGCGGTGACGGTGGCCCAGTCGGCGTCCTGGACCTTAGAGGCGTCTCGGGGTTTCTCTGGGAAGAACGCCTGGGTGGGCTGGTCGAGCATGAGGAAGCCGGGGACGGGCCGGCTGTTGCTTCGCAGGTAGGTATGCAGGGCCAGGTGGGCGACAAGGTGGTAGCCAATGTGGTTCTTGGCACTGCCGATGCGTCGCAGGGGCCGTCGTCCGTCAGGGCTTCTGACGACAACGTTGAGGAGGTTCAGGCTGATGCTGACCTCGGTTGCGTTCGCGGCTTGCCCGAGGTTGAGACGTTTGGCCCAGGCGGTCATGTTGACCGCGATGTCGGCCAGGCAGCGTTCGGTCTCGGCGGCGACGTCGTCCTCGTCGACGAGGACTTGGAGCGTGGCAACACGGTCCTTGGCCAGCTCGAGATCGTGCCGCAACTTGCTGATGTCACTGGCCGTCCCGGTGCGGCTGAGGGCCTCGGCGATCCGCCCTTGGACGTGGGCGATACGCATCTGCTGTTCTTGCAGGTTACGCATGCGCTCGTCGCTGGCGAGGAGTTCTCGAAGTTGGGCCCCGTTGAGCCGGAGGCGTTCGGCGACCGCAGCACGTTCTGCCTGCAGGGCGCGGCGGTGTTCCTCGCGGACCGGTTGGAGCGTATGCGCGTGGGTGAGTTCGTCGGAGAGCCGTGTGGTGAGGTCGGAAATTTCCTGTACTGAGGGGTCGGGCTCCTGAAGCGGCTGCGTGCACATGGGGCAGACGGTGGTGTCGTGGAGGTACTCGGGGCCCAGGAGGGCGAGGCTCTTGAGGCGGTCGAGTTGGAGGTGGAGTTCTCCGGTGAAGGCGCGGCCTTGTTCCTGCCAGCGGTCGACTGCGGCGAGAGTGTCGTCGTATTCCTGGAGTTCTTCGCGCAACGCGCGGCGTTCCTCGTTGAGTTCGTAGCGCCGGTCGGGCAGATCCAGTGGCGCGGCAGTTCGCGGCGAGGCGTCGAGGGCCTGCTGGAGCAGTGCGACGACCTGCCCGGTGTCAGGTGCCGGCGGGACGTCGGTGAGCAGTCCTTCGTTCTCGGCGAGGCGGACGAGGGCCAGGCCGCCCGCATCGGTGGCGGCCTGCTGGCGCACTGCATCGTCGTACTTGCGCTGTGCTTGGCGTTGCGCGCGGATGGCTTCGCCGAGGTGGTGACGGCGGAGGGACTGTTCAGGGCCAGCGGCGCCAAGGAAGTAGGGAAGTGTGTCCTTGAGGGTCTGCGCCATGCCGGTCTCGGTCTGGCGGTGGAACAGCGCTGTCTTGTCGGCGATCTCGTTCTGGTTCTGGAAGCAGAGCAGCGCGGCGTGCGCGATGGAGACGTCGAAGGCGTTTCGTGTGGTTCCGGCTGGTGGCTGGAAGCGAAAGTCCTCGATGCCGAGCCGGGCGCTGACTTCGCTGCGCAGGGCCGCGACGTTCGAGTTGGCGATGAGCTCGTCCGCCTGCGGGAGCTCAAGGGTTGCGTCTCCGGTTCGCACCATCGCATGGATGGTGGAGGCACCAGTCGGCCGAGGCCGGGCGAGGACCATGCGGCCGCCGTCTTTGAAGGTGACCAGAAGGGCGTACCAGCCGACGGACTGGTCGATCGGTTCGTCGGGCAGGTTGGCGGTGCGGCGTCCCAGGCAGTAGTCGACGATGTCCTGGACCTCGGATTTTCCGGTCTCGGACTCGCCGGTGATGATGTTCAACGCCCCGGGGCGGAAACGCAGGACCCTGTGGTCTTTCCTGCCGTCTCGGTGGTAGAGGGCCAGGGCGAGCAGTTGCATGGCGGTTCTGGGACTCCTTGTGAGAGGGGCGGTCAGGGACGGACACCGAGGACGGTGAAAGCGCGGGCGGGATCGGTGGTGGCGAGCCATCGGCCGACGAGGGTTGCAGCGCGGGCGCACTCGGCGACTTCGGCGCCAGGGGCGGCTTGGGCGCACGGGAGCAGTTGAGATTGCCGGCGGTGACTTCTATGGCGCGGTGGCGCATGGCGGTGCGCAGGCTGGCTCGGGTGTAGTCGGTCAGCGCCGCGGCTCGTTCGGCGAAGGCGGCCTGCTGGCGTGGGTTGGCGTTGACCCAGGCACTGAGAGACATGGTGGATCTGGTCGGCAGGGAGCTTCGCGTGTCGGCGGGCAGGACGAGCGGAAGGACCAGGAAGACGCTGGGCCAGGGCATGGGAGTGTGTGCCTTCTTGGCTGCGGCATGGATGCTGCTGGCGAGGAGGTAGGCGCCGAAGGCCGGGTTGAATAGGGCTCTGGCCTCAAGCGTGCTGCGGTGAGGGGCGGTGGTCACTGGTCCTGCTCTTCCCGCTGCTTGCACAGGTCGGTGTAGTCGGGATGCCACCCCAGGGCGCGGTCGGGGTGCGCGGTGGCCGCCTGGTCGGCCAGGCCGTGAAGGGTGCCGTGGCCGATCCATGCCGCGGTGGTGCTGCCATGGCGGGCCGGTTTGCCGGCGACTTTGTCCATGGTGTCGTCGAGCACCTCCTGGCCCACCTCCTACGGAGGGGAGGCTCACGGGCGTTCCTTGAGGGAGTCGATGTGCTCGACGGCAGCGCGCGCCTCCGCGTCGTCGACATGGCGGTAGCGCTCCATCGACAGAGGTGAGGCGTGGCCCAGCAGCCGCTGCACCACATCCCGGTCCACTCCGTCGCGCAGCCAGCGCGTCGCTGCCGAGTGACGCAGCATGTGCGGGCGGCACGCATGCCCCGCGGTACGGGCCAGGCGGTCGAACGTCTCCTTGGTGTTCGGGTACGACATGGCACCGCCCAGCGGCGGGCGGAACAGGTTCACGAAGACCATCTCCGACTCTGCGGCCTGGGCCACCCGGTCCCGCTCGTACTGGTAGTCGGTGTACAGCGCGACCAGGTCGGCGGTGACCGGCACCATGCGGGAGAAGCGGGACTTCGCCAGAGCCCGGTTGGGGTTGTCGGTGCGGCGGCGGACATGCACGTGCGGGCCCTCGATCCCGCAGCCCACCGCGCGCGAGGAGGTCAGCAGGTGCATGTCGCCACGGTGCAGACCGAGCGCCTCGCCGATCCGCAGACCGGTACAGGCCAGCAGCGCCACCAGGAAGCGGTCCCGCGCTCTCGGGGCGGTGGCGATCATGTGGCGGATCTGTTCGTCGCTGAGGTCCTCGTAGCCCGGCTCAGCGATCCTGAAGCGGAACGAGGCCGCCTGTACCTCGCGCCTCTGGCCGGACTCGCCTGCGTCGTAGCCGGGTGGAGTGAAGCGCAGCAGCTTCGGCTCCGACAGCAGGGCGGTCGTGGAGGCCGGCACCCAGCCATGCGTAGCACCGAAGCGTAGAAACTCCGCCACCGCTGTCATCACCGCGTTCGCCGTCGCCCGAGATCGGAACCGGGCCAGCCCCGGCTGGGCCCTTCTGCTGCGGGACGGCAAGGGCGCCTCGACGAGCCACTGCTGCAGCCCGGCAAGCCCGAGGAAACCCGGCGCCTTCCAGTCCAGCCGCCGCATCAGGCAGTAGTTCAGGTAGAGAGCGACTCTGCCGGCGTAGACCCGCTCGGTATTCGGTGAGCAGTCCCGAGCCCGCAGCGAAGCAAGATAGGCCACCGCCTCGTTCTGCAGACCGTAGGTCCGGGAATCGACCACCACCCACCGGCTCACGCCCGTCGCCGGAGAGACAGCCCGCTCACCCACGTAGATCCGTTCCACGTGCCGAACGTAACCACCACTCCCCCACCCTCACCCCGGGATCGACCCGCAACCATTCCCGCAGGTGACAACCCAAACAAACATCCCTCACACTTCGACCACCCCTAGATAAAAGGCCTCCGCTCGCATGACGAGCGCCTGGTCGAACAGCTCGCCTCCCGCGCCCTCACCAGCGGCAAGCGCAAGATCCACCTGCGGCGCACCAAGAACGGACGGATCATCGGGACCGGCGGCGCAGGTGACAGCGAGGGAGGCGGTGAGGGCCAGGAGCAGGACGACGCCGGCACGGCCGCCGAGTCGGCCCTGCTGCACTTCTCCAGCCCGCGCGACGCGGCCACGATCGCGGCGTTCCTGCGCACCCGGGTGTACCGGCCGGAGTCCCTGGTGTGGCTCGAGGGCTACCAGGCCCTCATCCGCTGGCGGAAGGAGAACAAGATCACCGGCCTCCACGCCGTCCCCTACGACGCCGAGGTCGAAGTCGGCGTCACCAAGGACTTCCCCCTCGGGCGGTGGGTGCATCAGCAGCGCAAGGCACTGCGGGCCGGAGAGCTGGAGGACCGGCGCAAGACGCTGCTGGACGCCCCGGAAGCCGGGATGGTCTGGGAGCCGGGCGAGGAGGCGTGGGAGGCCAAGCTCGCCGCGCTGCGGTCCTACCGGCGGGCCATGGGGCACCTCGCGCCCCGACAAGACGCCATGTGGGGCGAGGACGACGAGATGGTGCCCGTCGGCCAGTACATGGCCAACCTCCGACGCAAAGACGGCCTGGGCAAGGACGCGGAACGGACGGCGGAACGCGCGAAGCAGCTGGCCGCGATCGACAAGGACTGGAACTGCCCCTGGCCACTCAACTGGCAACGCCACTACAGGGTGCTCGCCGACCTGGTAGACGCCGACGGCCACCTGCCGGCCATCGAACCCAGGGTGCTGTTCGAGGGCGATGACATCGGGCGGTGGCTGAAGCGGCAGAAAAACCCGAGCACCTGGACGCAGCTGTCGAGCGAGCAGCAGGAACGACTGGTGAAGCTGGGCGTACAGCCCGACCAGGCCCCGTCTCCGGCCCCGGCAACCGCGCACATGACGAAGAGCCCGAGTAAGACGCAGGCGACGTTCCAGCGGGGCCTGGCGGCCCTTACTCAGTGGGTGGAGCGTGAGGGTGACCGGCCGGTGCCGAGGGGTCACAGCGAGCAGCTCGCCGTCAACGGTGAGGCGAAGGCGGTGACCGTCAAGCTGGGCGTATGGATTTCGAACACGAAATCCAGGAGAGACCGGCTAGACGCCCACCAACTCAAAGCGCTGCAGGAGCTGGGCATGGACTGGACAGGGCCGGTCGTGGCAGCACAGCCGCCCCCTGACCGCAGCGTCCGTCTCCACGAGACCCCGGGCCGCAGAGGCCCGGGGCCTCGTCACAGCGGCCCGTATTCCGGTGCCGGGGGCGGCTACCGGCGTCCTGGCGGTGACCCGAGCCTCCGTCAGGAGGGTGCCTGGCGCCGGGGCGCGGTATACGGGCCACCGGTGATCTTTGGCGCGCCGGCGAGCGGGCTGTCCCTGAGTTGGCGGGTTCAGTTGACGTCGATGAGGAACCGGCCCGGGGTAGCGCCCCTCACGAATCGGGCCCATCCCTTGTCTCCCACGATGGTCAGTGGGCGGTCCTCCCTGTCCTGCCAGATCTCGTAGTGGTCGCCCTTGTCGATGAAGCGGATCGGGGCGTCCTTCCGTGAGACTGCGCGCATGTACCCGTCGGTGCTGTCGATCCACATGTCCTTGTTGGTCGCGCAGGTCACCTTCAGGTACCCGCCCCAGTTGCCGTCCTTCTCCCAGGCTTCCTCCGCGACCCGGACCCACACTGCGGGGAAAGCCTCCCTGTGGTGGCCTACTGTCCGATGGTGCGACACGAACATGTAGGTGTCGTCATCCCACCGGAACGCCGCCCTGACGGGATCCGCCGAGGCGTCACGGATCTTGAAGTTTTTAGTAGGCAGGTTGCCCATGGTCCACTCCCCTTGTTGAACGGGATCGGGCTGCCATCATCGCTGCACGCGATCTTGGCTTGCGCCGGACCCTCGGCTCTGCCACCCGAACGAGGGGTGTTCTGCTGCACGCTGACCCCTCACCCAGAACCGCTCCGCGCCTCAGCACTAGCTCAGGCAGTTCGCCGTGGGGAAGCAGGTAGGTGGCAAAGCGCTCGACGCGCAAAGCGGACAGGCGCGCTCCTGCCTTTGATGGCTGGCTGTGTGGATCGCCGAACCCGCCCGTTCATCCGTGCTGGCCGCTTGTGCGGTCATTGCTGCCGCGGTTTCGGGGCGTGGTGGAGTTCGCCCAGGGCGGTGAGGGTGAAGACCGCGGGGTGGGAGGGGTGGTGGTAGGGGATGGGTCGGGGGGCGACCTGCTCGGGTCGTGAGGTGAAGGCCCCGCCGGGTTCCTCGCGGGCGAGCAGATAGGCCAGGGCCGTGCCGGTCCACGCGGGACGGCCCAGGGTGGCAGCAACGCTGAGGGCGTGGGCCGTGCTGCTGACGTCGCTGTCGTCAAACGGCCCGTGGCCGAAGCCACCGTCCGGATTCTGTGTGTGCTCACAGTAGGCGTCGGCCCGGCGTAAAGCGGTCTTCACGCGTGCGCGCAGCGGGGTGCTGACCGCTGGTGGCAGGCAGGTCAGGGCGGCGGTAGCGCGGCGCAGGCCGTGGGTCTGGGTCAGGCTCCAGCTGCGCTCGAAGGTGCCGTCGGTGGCCTGGGCGTCGAGCAGATGGAGTGTGGCGCGGTGCAGGAGGGGGGTGTAGCGGTCGGGGTCGGGGGCCAGGGCGAGGATGGCGTTGGCGGTCATGACCGCTTCGGAGGGCTCGCCGGGCAGGTAGGTGGGAAAGCCTCCGTCCTCGCCCGCCAGGCCGGCGAGGTACTCGCGGCCGCGGTGCAGGGGGCGGGCGTAGCGGGCGGGGTCGATGGCGTGGAGGGCCTCGAGGGGTGCGCCAGTGCTTTCGGCGTCGCACTGGGTGACGCGTTCGGTGTACGCCCAGCCACCGTCGGGGTTTTGGTGGGTGACGAGGTAGTCGCCGATGTTCAGCAGCAACTCGCGGTGCTCAGGCAGGGCGCAGCGGGTCAGAACCAGAGCGGCGACGGCGGACAGGAACAAGGTGTGATCGCCGACGAAGGGCAGCCCGCCGTCGGGATTGCGCACTGCGAGCAGGGCGTCGATGCCGTCGCCGATGAGCGGACTGCTTGTGTCGGCGTGATGCAGGGCGAGCAGGGCCAGCGTGTGCGCGCCGACATTGCCCTCCCACACCTCACGCCGGCCCGCCACCAGCCGGGCCGTAAGAAAACGGCAGTCCTCGTGTGCCACCTCCTGGCCCAGGCCGTGGATGGCGAGGATCTTCATGGCGCAGCCGGTGACCTCTCCCCACGTGGTCGGCCCGCGGTAGTCCAGGCTGGCCGCCTGGGGCGGGTAGGGGGCCTGGCCCAGGACGGCCAGGTAGAGGGCAAACAGCGTCCGCTTGCGGCCTCGGGTGTGAGCGGGGATGTCGTTCAGGGCCTGGTCGAGGGCGTGCGGCGGCTGGGGCAGGCCGAGTGCGGCGCGGGCGAGCATCTGCTCCACCGGGTGCAGATCAGGATCGGTCCGGGAGACGGTGATGAACTGCTCCAGGCACGCTTGGACGCGCGGGTAGAGGTCGCGTCGGCGTAAGAGGGCCAGCATCAGCGCGGACTCCAGCACCCGGCTCAGGGTCGGCTCGGCGAACGCACCACGGTCGTCGAACGCGGCCGCGACCCGGCCGGCCACCCGCTGCGCGACCCGTCGCACAGTGGTCTGTTCGCCGTCGCAGTCCTCGGGCTTCACTGCGGTGTCTGTCATCTCACGACCCTTCCTGCTCATTCCGCTCGGACGTCGTCCCGGCACCCGCGGGGAGCCTCGCGGCGCAGCCGGGCCCCCCGGGGTAGGGGTTGGCCGAGCGCGGACAGATTGCGGTGCCGGGCTGGGTGGGGTGATCAGCGCACCGTCTGCGGTGCGGGGTGCGTGGGCGCGGTGTAGCGGCCGGATTCCTTCAGCCAGGCCATATGTGTGCTGGGCATGGTGCAGATCGTGTACGCGACCTGGGCGACACCGGCCCGCACGGAAGGACTCAACGCACGGGTGGTATGGTGCAGCTGGTGTCGGGCGGTCGTCATCTGCGCTGCGCGCCGCTCGATGAGGTCGCTTACCTGATTTACGGCGTCTTCAAGGCGGCAGCCGGTCGCGTGCTGCAGGACGATGACGTAGTTGGTGCTCTCCCCCGCCGCCACCTCCCGTGGGTAGGACAGCAGGTCGTTGGTCCACGCGGTCAGATCGTTGGACGCATCGCGCATCTGGCGCCACACCGGCGCCTCGGCGAGGGCAGCCGGGACTTCGGCATGGTGCAGAGCTTCCACCAGGTCGTACATGAACATACCGTTGGCATCGCGGCGCAGCGCCGGATAGTCCTGCGGCGTCGGTGTGGTGCCGTGGCGGCGGTGAGTAATCTGCGTCAGGAATGCGTCCCGGTGCTGGTGCAGGTGGTCCTGGAAGCGGCGCCGCCAGGCCTGTGACATCCCGGCCGCGGTGCCCGGCCACAGGCCGGCCACCGCACCGGCCACCGGCGGCAGCAAAGACCCGGGGCCTGGACTGCGGCCTTCGAGAACTGCGGTGAGCGCGGCGTAGGTGTTGCGGACCGCAGTGGTGGAGCGGCCCGTGAGGTCTTCGTCCTGCTCGTCATCAAGCTGGAACAGGACAGTGATCCACCGAGCCAGCCGTGCCACATTCCCGGCCGCAGCGTCGGGGATCATACGGGCCGCCATCCGGTGAAAACCCGCCGCCCGCAGCCGTCCCCGGCCCTCAGCGTCTGTCGCCAAACCGGTCCTGGCCGCCCACACCTCCAGCCCCTGGCCGATCTGCTCGACCCGCGGGTGAATCCGGCCCGCAACACGCGGATGGATCACCGGTATGGCCACCTCTGATCCTGCCTCTCCCACCCGAGCGTGATCGTCAAAAGCCGGAACCTGTACGACGAGGCCCGCTTTCTCATGCACGATCAGCCCTCACCCCTCGGTGCCATGGCCGACCGTGAGAGGGTTACCCACCAGGGCAATCACCGATGCCGACCCTTTGCGCGGAACTGCTCGGTTAGGCGGTCCGGGCCGGGGCGGGAGATACCGTTTCGGCATGGGTCAGGCGAAGGCTTTGGCGAAGCGGGCGAGAGAGACGCCGCCTGCCTTCTTCGCGGTGGCGGCGCCCATTTCCACCCAGTCGCCGACGTGGTCGGCCATGCCGCGAGTGAAGTCGACGGCCGTGCTCGTGTCCTGTGCGGCGTCGGAGTCGGGCGCGCCGGCCAGGGCGACGCTGGTGGGGATGATGGTGGCCAGGGTGACCGTTCCCTCGATCACCTTTCCGGCGAGTTTCCCGTGACGGGCGCTCGCGCCGACATATCTGGCGCCCGTGTTGCCGAGGTAGTTGGCGATGGTTCCTGCCTCGGCTGCGGCGGCACCACCGGTCGCGGCGAGAAAGGCCCGGCCCCCGCTGCGGACGGCCACGCCCGCCCTGCCGACCGAACGCATGGCGAGGTTCCCGGCCCGCGCGGCCTTGCCGAGCGCGCCGACGACCGGCAGGGCGCCCACCACGTCGGCGCCCAGGCCGACGATTGTGGTGGCATCCCAGTCGCCTTTGATAGCTGCGTCTGCGGTGTTGACGGACAGCGCGCCGGCCGCCGTCACGATAGCGACGGGCCCGGCCAGAGGGGTCAGTACGGGGATCATCGCCAGGACGCCGGACACGGCGGAGACGACTCCGAGGACGTCGCCCAGGATCCCTAGGGAGTCATCTTGCGCGGCCTCCGCCGCGGCTTTGGCGGCAGCGGCCTTCAGGTACTCCGCCTCCTGACCGCGGGTGGTGACAATCCGTCCGAGCTCGCGGTTCAGCAGCAGGGTCTGCAGCTGATACTCCGCCTGGACGGCCAGGACGAGGTCGAGCAGGTCACGCAGTTCTCGGTCCGGGACGCGGTCGGCTGAGTAGCCGTTGTCCTTCAACCGTCCCAGGGGGGTTTGGGAGGCACGGTCCAAAGAGAAGTCGTGCAGGTGGGCGATCTCGGGGTCTGTGTAGTCGATGACCGACCCGCGTCGGTAGGGCGGGAGCACTCGGGCCAGGGGGTCGTCTTCCCTGCGCTGTCCGGCGGCCCGCCACAGAGATTGCAGGAATTCGGCGATCTGCTCGGCGATTTCCGTGGAAGACTCCCGCAGAGTCGCGAATTCCTGGTCCAGGCGTCGCAGCGCGGCGGTGATCCGGTCTTCCTGGTAGAGGTAGGCGCGGATCATCTGCTCGATGCGGTAGCGGTCCTCGGGCTTGAGGATCTTGTCGGTCCAGTGCCACGGGGTGGGCGCGTTGAAGCTGCTGGTGTAATTGTTGAGCGCAGTGTGCATCGGTCCCACGATGGGGTCACCGCGACCCGCCTCGTAGCCGAGGTTCGGCATCAGGAAGCGGCCGTATCCCTCGTAGAGCGTCTTCATGTCCCGGGGTCCTCCTTGCGTGCGGCCGGTCAGTCGTCGAAGGCGATGGTGTTGCAGACCTGCCCGAGGAGGTCGACGTAGTCGTCCCACTCGGCGATGTTCTCCGTCGCGATGGAGAAGTCCGCCATCGCCAGTCGCCCCGGCACGGGTACGAACACGTGCATCTGGCGTACGACGGTGGGGCCGCCTCCCTCCCCCAGAAGGTTCACCGGGCGTTCGACCTTGCTGTCCTCGGTGAGCAGCACCGCAAGTCCGCTCGGCAGGCGTACTACTCCTACTTCGGCTTCCGGGTAGATGGCGCCCATGGTGCGGGCCAGGCGGTGGATCGTCTGGTTGTTGGACAGCTCACTCGGCCGAGCCGTGACCGTCAGCATGAGCGAGGTGAGCCGGCCCTCGGGATCGTCCTGGGTGGGTCCGGCCAGGAGGATGCCGGCGTAGACGGCACTGGCGGCGGCCAGCATCTCGTACATCGCCTGCTGCACCAGCACGGCATGGGTGATCTCCTCGTCCGCGGGAGGTTCTGGCAGACCGGTGAGTTCCTCGACCAGGCGGGTGGTGTTCTCCTCGGCTGAAACGGTCAGATCGATGTCGTGGAAGTCTTCGGGGACGGAGAAACTCAAGGGCAGATCGATCGTGGCAGCGGGCACGGTGAGACTCCTCTCGTAGCCGGCGCAAAGATGGGCAAGATGGGCGCCGGCCAGGGTGATGTGAAGCAGCGTGGACTGGATGTGGGTGCCGGTGACGGTCACGGTTGCCTCGTCCAGGTGGTCCCCTGTTGTCCAGCCGGATGTCCACCGGGAAGAGGCCGGGCTCGTCGAGGGTGAGCCGCGGGCTCGTGGGGTCGCTGACATTGCCGTTCACGATGTTGCCGCCGGTGGTGATGCCGCGTGCGTTGGTGGTGTTGGCCTGGAAGTCGTTGCCTGGTCGGGCCGTGAGGCAGGGCGGCGCGGGATGTCTTTACGGCCCCTGCCGTGGGTGCGCGGGGGTCAGGTGGCGGGCAGAATTCTGCAGCAGGTGATGTGGGTGTGGCCGCGGTTAGAGCAGGCGTTGGTGTTTGCGTCGAAGCCGGTCGGTGGCGTGTTCCTACTCCGAGCGGGACGGCTTCTCCGCGGTTGCCTTGGCCGCTTGGGGTGCCTGTGGGGTCTGCGGGGTCTGCGGGGTCTTGGGGGGCTTGGTGAAGTCGCTCTTGCTGGGCCTGGTCTGCAGGTCCTCGTCCTTCTGGAGGTCACCGTGCTCCTTCACGGTCGCGCTCGCGTCCTGCATGCCGGCGGAAGCTGCCTGGGCGACCGAGCCGGGATGGGCGTACTGGGCCTGTGCGCCGGCGGACGCCTGGGTGGTCTGGACAAAGGAGCCGAGGAAGCCCAGGACGGCGCGGGCCTCGGGTGAGGTCTCCTGCACGATCTTCGCGCGGGAGGAGGCGCCATGGATCGCGGTGTTGAACAGGCTGGTGCTGGTGTCGTCATAGGTGTCGTCGTCGGAGTCCTCGAAGTCGATGTTCTCGCCGGGGCGGGGCTTTGTGTGGTCGGTGGTCACGGAGAACAGCCCCGCGCCCCTGCTGGCGGAGTTGAAGATGTTGTCGAACACCATGGTCGTCACCTCTGGTCGTCTACGTCGTGGCGGGGGTGCCGCCTGGTCAGGGCTGCTTGTAGAGGGTCTGCTGGCTGACGGTCAGGGTCTCGATGTCGAGCAGGGTGTGGTGGACGTCCAGGGCGGAGACGACTTCGGCCAGCCCGTGCATGTGGAAGCCGCCGGGTGTCAGGTCGAGGTCGTTGATGTCGTGGGCGACCGTGTGGTCGAGGCCGGGGTAGGTGCCAGGCTGTGGGGGAGCAAGGACCGCCACCGGGACGGCGTACTGCACCGCGATCAGCCCGGAGAAGGTCACCGGGATCTCGTAGGTGTACTGCTTGCGCGTGCGCCGCTGGGTGACGATGGTCTGCACGCGGGAGTTCGCCGGCACCTTCCCGGAGATCTGCGACTTCGAGACCCAGCTGGTGGTGAGCGAGCCGCCGACGGTGGCGGCGATGCCCAGGGCCAGCTGGGCGTTGAGGGACGCGTTGCCGGTGGCGCTGCCCGTGGTCGTGAACCCGACCGAGTTGGTCATGGTGTTCGACGTGGAGTTCGTCGCGGAGCTGCTCGCGGATGTCTCGGTGGTGTTGGCGTTGTCGACCCCGACGCTGTCCTTGCTGTTCTTGTTGGTGACCGTGTTGCCGTTCTTGTTCGCCGTCCCGTTCTGGCACGACGCCGCGAGCTGCGATTGCAGGTCCAGGCGGAGCTGGTTTTGCAGCTGGAGCTGGAGGGAGGCGCCGATGCTGCCGCCGAAGGTGAGTTTCGCGTCGCCGTGCAGTGACCAGGTGACCCCGTTGGAGATGGTGAAGTCGACCGAGTCGGTGAAGGTCATCTCGTCGCCGCTGCGGTTGACGTAGGTGCGGGAGGAGAACGTGTCGGGCGGGGGCTGGGCGATGTCACCGCGCACCTCGATCAGCGGCTCCCCGAGGTTCATGTAGGCCAGCCATCCCCGCTGGAACGCGGTCCCGGAGAAGGTGCCGAAGCTCGACTTGTTCACGGAGAACCCGACGGGCTTGTGCTTCACACCGGAGGGGTCGGTGTAGACCAGGTTGGGGTGGTTCAGGAGCGCCTGCCAGGTCTGCTCGATGTTGAGTTCCCGCAGGTTCTTCTTGGTCAGCGGCTGACGCTTGGCGTCTACCAGGCTGTATGCGGTGGAAGGCATCTACCCGTCCTCGACTAATTCCGGCCGAACCGCGCTCGGTGAAATGCAGACAGAAGCCTGCGCGCGTTCCGCCACGCGAAATTACCGCGCCGGACCCCACCCGGGAAGGCGCGTTTACATATCGCGCTCAATCGAGTGATCGATTTTCGGAAAAAGCGTCCGAAACGCCGGTGAAGTGACCTTTCTTCATCCCCTGTAACTCGATCGATCAGTTTTCACCCCGCGTGCCCGCGGGTAGCGTGACCTCGATCATTGCTCTGGGTGGAATTTCAATTTCCAGCCATCGGCCCGTTCTCGTGTTTTTCCTCGGTGAAAACGGGCCGGGGTCGCCAGTAAATGCGGCGTCACGGACCGTTGGGCCCGGCGTCCACAGCATTGTTCTCCCTCGTTCAGGACAGGTGAGGTTTCGCGATGTACACGCAAGAGCGCACGGCGATGTCCAATTTGGTGGTCGGCGGCCCGGTGGCGGTGAACAGCTACGACAACGCGATCGTGGCGGCGCTGGTGGAGAACCGTCCGGTGATGCTCGTCCACGCCTTCAACGGCGGCTACCTGCGGCCCGCGGAGCTGGGCGAAGCAAGCCACGACAAGGGCGTCCAGCTCGCCACCGCCCTGGACGAGACCGTCAAGTAGGCCAAGGGCCACCTCTGGCACATCACCCCCGCCGGCTTCTTCGGACAGCGGCCCCTGTACTTCATCGAGAGCGCCGCCGGCCAGGCGACGCCCAAGCCGGCCGGCGCGGGCGGAACCGCCGCCGGACGCGGCGACGACGGCGCCCCCAAGCCGCAGCGCCGGCGGATCACCGTCCACCAGGACGCGCCCCAGAGCACCGCCGACACCGTCCAGGTCGGGCTGCCCGACAAGGTGGGCGAGAAGTGGCGGGGAAAGAACGGCGCTCCCGAGGACAGCCAGCTCTGGGTCGTCACGGTCACACCGTGGGGCGGCATCACCTTCGTGCCGATCACCCACCCCGACACCATCCTCGGCTTCAAGGATCACGCCGTGGCGGCCAACAGCGAGGTCCGGCTCACCTACAACTGGGGCGGGGACTTCACCGGGACGGTCATCAACACCTTCTACCCGCGCCTGCCCAGCGAGTGGAACGTCCCGTACCACCACGTCTTCACGTGACCGTCGGCCACCGCCGCACCCCGCCCGTCCCGAGTCACCGTCCGCACCGCCTGGAAGAGGCACCACGATGCCCGTGCCCACGCAAGAACTGAAACTGGAGATCGTCAACGCCGCCACGGGGAAACCGCTCGGCCCCCGAGCCGTACCCGCTTCGGACGGGACGCTCGTCGTCCGTGAGCTCCCCAAGGCCGGCTCGGCCCCGCAGCAGTGGCAGATCGTCCCCGTGCAGGCCACGCCGGAGGACGAGCAGGTCTATGTGATCGGCGACGCGACCGACGGCAACAAGGTCCTCGAGCAGCCCGCCGCCGCAGGCGGCGGCGTCCGGCAAGGGGCCGCGGCCGACGGCAGGAAGAGCCAGCAGTGGCGCATCGTCCCCGTCGCCGGCGAAGCCGCCCTCTATGTAATCGAGAGCGCGACCGACGACACCGTCCTCGACCTGGACACCGATCCCGGCGCGTCTGCTGAGGACGCCACCCCGGTCGTCCTGCGCGTGTACGACGAGGAAGCGGAAAGTCAGCGGTGGCGTCTCGTCCCGGCCGAGCCCGAGCGGGTCAGCGACCCGGTGCTGCGCTGGGCACGGCTGGGGCACTGGAACAGCCGGCAGTCCTGGCGGCTGGCTCCCTCGGCGGCACTGCGGCCCGCACCCGGCGCGACCCCCTCGTTCAGCGATCTGCTCCTGGTCCTCGACCGGTTCGGAACCGACCAGGACGCCGGCGGGTGGAAGAGCGAAGGGGCCGCGCCCCGTCCCGGCGGACAGCCGGGCTGGTGGGCCGGTCTCGGCGCGCGGTTCCTCGCCGAGACCGCCGGGAAGGCGCCGGCGGACATCGTCGCTCTCAAGCCGGCCAAGGGGGCGGTGACGGCGGCTGCGCGAGGTGACGGCACGTTCGAGGACGAGGAGCGCGTCCTGTACCCGCCCGCACCGTCCCCGAGTCCGGCGGACCTGTGGACCCTGGCCGACATCACGGGCGAAGGCAGGCCCGGCGTCGTGGTGCTGGCAGCCGACGGTGTGCGGGTGTCCCTCCAGGAGGAGGACGGAACGCTCCCGCCCCCGGGCGGCGAGCCGGCGCTCAAGGCGTTCGGCCACGGCGATCAGGCCGGCGGGTGGATGGCGGACAAGCATCCACGCTTTCTGGTCGACACCAATGGCGACGGCCGGCTCGACATCGTCGGCTGCCACGACGACGGCGTCTGGATCTCCCTCCAGGACGAGGAGGGCACGTTCGCGCCACTGTCCGACGAGCCCGCTCTCCAGGCGTTCGGCCACGACGAGAAGGCCGGCGGGTGGCTCCTGGAGGAGCACCCTCGCTTCCTGGCCGACACCACCGGCAGCAGCCGGCTCGACATCGTCGGCTGCCACGACGACGGCGTCTGGATCTCCCTCCAGGACGAGGACGGCGTATTCGCCGAGCCCCTGTACGTCCTCGACGACTTCGGGACCGACCGGGGATGGGTCTCGGCCGACGAGCACCCCCGGTTCCTGCTGAAGACCACCGGCGACGGCGCGACCGACATCATCGGCTTCGGCCCCCACGGCGTCGTCGTCGCACGCGGCCTCGGTGATGGCACCTTCGAGCCCTCGAAGCTCGTCCTGAACGACTTCGGCACCGCCCAGGGATGGACCGCCAAGAAGCACCTGCGCCTCCTCGCCGACGTGACCGGCGACGGCAACCCCGACATCGTCGGCTTCGGCGACGAAGGAGTCTGGGTCGCGCACAACCGCGGCGACGGCACGTTCGAGCAGGCCCAGCTCGTGTGCCGCGGTTTCGGGTACGACGACGACGCCGGCGCCTGGCGGGTCGGCCACCACCCCCGCTTCCTCGCCGACATCACCGGCGACGGGCGTGTCGACATCATCGGCTTCGGCGGCCCGGGCGTGTACGTGGCCCTCAACCTCTACCGCCGCTTCCGAACCCGCTGACCCCAGCACCGCCCCGCGCAGTCGCCCTCATCATCTGACCGCCAGACACCGAAAGCCGCCGGCCCGGTCCAACCGGGCCGGCGGCCACATGATCCGCACAGGGCAGCACCTGTGGCCGGTTCAACACGCTCGGCTGTCCCCTCCGGGAAGTTCCACGTCCCTACAGCGGCCTGCGCCGGACCGGCGGTCCTTCCCAGCGCCGTCGCACTCGCGCCCGCCTCCTGCTCTGCGAACACCTCACCTGGAGCTGACCGACCGCCCGGACGGGACGGCAGAAGGGCGGCGCGGTGCTTGTACCGCCTCAGCTCAGCGTTCCAAGAGGTTCTGGCACACGCTGCCCCGGCCTCTTCGGCCGTACGGAAACCGGGCAGGACGTATTGGCGCGTATTTCTCCTTGACCTCACACCAGGCCAAGGAGAAATACAACGTCGCGATGACCGGTCCGCAAACGACTCCCACCAAGCGGGCCCCCTCCGAAGGCAGGGCCCGCCCAGGTTCTCGTGGCGTCCTGCGACCGGGATCAGACGGGCAGGAGCTGCCACTGACGGTTGCGGTGATCGCCGTCCTCGCTCTCTTGTGTGAGGGCAATGGGGGCGTTGGTGTCGGCATGCAGGAGCAGGCCGCTGTGGTGGTTGGTGATCTCGTAGACCCTGGAGGTATCGGTTTCGGAGCTCATGGGGACGAGCCGCCACTGCTGGTGGCGGGCGCCGCTGCCTGCGTAGGTGCGCTGCGCCACCGGTGCCCCGGCCGTCTCCTGGGCATCGGTGACTTCCAGGACCTTGCCGCTGCGCACGTTCTCGATCCGGTACAGAATCTCACCATCGGCCTGCCCGGTGGCGATCAGCCGCCACTTCTGGTGGGCGCGGAGGGAAGCCAGCGCCTGGTGGACTGCGGCGCCGTCCTTGAGGGATTCACGGTGCACACCGATGCGGAGTTTGCTGCGGGCGTTGGTCCAGGACACCGTCGTACCGGACTCGGGCAGGCCGGCCATCTTCTCCGAGGTGATCTTCCGGATGCGGTGGTTGTGGTGGTCGGCGATGTAGAGGGTGTCGACGCTGTCCACGGCCAGGCCGAAGGGGTTCTTCAGCTGGGCGGTGGCGGCCGGGCTGTCGTCCCCGCCGCATCCCGCTGTGCCGGTTCCGGCAAGGGTGCTGATCGTTCCGTCGGGTGCGACTTTCCTGATGCGGTGGGTGTTGTGTTCGGAGATGTACAGGTTGCCGGCGCTGTCCACCGCCACGCCGATGGGGTTGTGCAGCTGGGCCGAGATGGCCGGGCCACCGTCTCCGCCGGAGCCCTGGGTGCCCGTGCCGGCGACCGTGCTGATCTTCCCGTCCGCGGTGACCTTACGGACCCGGTGGCCGTGGTACTCGACGATGTAGAGGCTGTCCTCCGCGTCCAGCGCCATCCCGTAAGGGGTGTTCAGACGAGCGGCGGTGGCCGGGCCACCGTCACCGGTGGAACCCGCCGTCCCGTCGCCGACGACCGTGCTGATCTTCCCGTCCACGGTGACCTTGCGGACCCGATGGCCGCCGTACTCGGTGAGGTAGAGGTTGCCGGCACTGTCCACCGCCACCCCGATCGGGCGCTGCAGACGGGCGGCGATGGCCGGGCCACCATCGCCGCTGAAGCCCGGGGCGCCTGTGCCGACGACCGTGGTGATCGTCCCGTCGGGTGTGATCCTGCGGATACGGTGGTTGGCGTCGTCGGCGATGTAGAGGTTGTCGGCGCCGTCCACCGCGATCTCGCGCGGAGAGCTCACCTGAGCCGAGACGGCAGGACTGTTGTCGCCCTTGTACGCCCCGGTCCCATTGCCCGTGACCGTGCTGATCGTCCCGTCCGGGGTGACCTTGCGGACCCGGTGATTGAGGTGGTCGGAGAAGTACAAGGTGCCCGCGCTGTCCACCGCGACCCCGTAGGGACGGTTCAACTGGGCTGACACAGCAGGCTCTGCTTCCCCCTTGAATCCTGCGGTTCCGCTGCCCGCCACCGTACGGATCAAGGGGACGAAGCCCTCGCCGTCCGTGTCCGCCGCCTCAGGAGTGCTCATCGTCGTCCCTTCACCGTCCACCGGCCGCCCGGCATGGACAGCCTTCTTGCCGGTTCCAGAAAGTCATAAAGCCCCAGGAACCGGCAAGATCACCTTTCAGGTGAGCATCAGGACCCACGTTGACGAAACGACCACGCAGAGCAAGCAGACCAGCCATCCAGCCGGACCGTTCCTGGCAGCCCGACCGCTTCCTGCGGACCAACCGGTCCGGACAGCCGGCGCAGGGCGGCCTCGTACGGTCTCGTCCTCACGGGTGAACCCGCCCACATCGAGACGGAGCGTTTCTCCACCGAACTCCGGCGCCTCGCGCGGTCGATGAGCGCCCCGGCCCCCGGCGTGTCCGTGGGCCCGGGTCCGCTATGCCTACGGGCGTGATCGCCAATCTGCTGCGCGGAGCTGCCGCGTTCTGCCTCGCCCTGACTCCGCTCGCCCTCCCCTCCCCGCCGCCATGGCCACGACTACGACCACGGCGGTAATGCTGGTTCCGAAGGTGCTGCCGCTGGAAGACGCCGTCGGACGACTCCCCGCCGCCGAGGAGGACCGCACCGACTACACCCGCGCCTCCTTCCGGCACTGGAACACCGGCCTCGAAGCCGTCCAGGAACCGGCCGTGGCGGCCGGCTGCAAACTGACCGGCGGAAGATGGGTGTGGTACTACGACGGCGTCAAGGTGATCGAGGCAGGCAAGCTCGACACCCGTCCGTCCCGCCCGGTGGCGCGGTGACTTCGAGACCGGTCCCGCTGTGCGGCCTGACAGCTGCCGACCGCACAGCGAGCATGCACCGTAAGGTCCGCCGCCGGAACCAGCCGCGGCCCCTCTCCAGCTCGGGACCGTCCTGCGGCTCCGGCGACGCGGCGGCCTCGATGCGGACAACTTCGGCGGCGGCCTCCTGGCGGGCGACGTCGTCGGCGCGGCATGAGCCGCACACCGTCCTGTCCCCGGCCCGGACGGCGGTCCGGTGCACGGTGATCTCCTCCCAGCGCTCGTCGCTGAACTTCCGCCCGCACCGCGTACACACCGGGCGCTGCGCCTCCCGCTCAGCGGCACGGCGCCGCTTGTCTTCCGCGTCCGCGCGGGCTTCCTGGGCGCGGTAGAGGGTGTGGCCGTCGGGGTTGTCGAGCGCGTCCGTCAGCGTCTGCTCCCTGCTGCGTCCCAGGCGCCGCCACACTGCCGCACCGGCGCCGTGCTCCTGGAGCTGTTCCAGGGTGGTGACGACGACGGGGACCGCCTGGCGGTAGTCGAGCGCGGTGATGGCCTTCTCGTAGAGGGAGTCGTACCGGCGCGGCGCCCAGTAGCGTCGGCCGGCCTTCTCCAGGACGGCGATCGTGTTGGCGACCTTGGTCTCGGTGGTGTCTGCGAACACGAACGCGAGGGGCACCAGGCCCTCCCGGCCGGTCGGCGGGTAGACGCGGCGCCACAGCCGCTGCTCGTGGTCGACGCGCTCGATCGCGTCCGGCTGGGAGCGGACCAGGTCCACGGTGCGCTTGTCCGCGTCCTTCGGCAGCAGCCGGCCCCACTCCCAGTACCGGCGCAGCTTGGTCACCAGGTCGTGCGCGTCCTCGGTACGGCGGTCGACCTCCACCAGGAGCACGGGCACCCCGGCCTGCGGCGCCCGCACCACCAGGTCCGCCCGCTGCACGTACCCGTCGCCAAGCCGGTGCCCGATCTCCGTCTGGAAGCCGAGCCGGTAGCCGATCCCGGCCTGGTGGAGTTCGGCGGCCGTCGAGGTGACCGCCGCCGCGTGGTCGTCGTAACCGGCACCGAGCAGCTTTTTGGTGACCGGGTCGTACTTCTTCTCGCGCAGTGCCGAGACCCGTATGCCCTTCGGCTCCAGCAGCTGCTTCGCCTCGTCGTGTCCGCGCTTCGTCAGCACCCACACCTGCCGCTGATCCTCCCGCACCAGTTCGGGCCTCACCAGCTGGTGGTCCTCCAGGTCCAAGAGGTTGTCGCGTACGAGCTTGTCGTGCTGGTTGCCGGGACGGGTCAGCTTCCAGAGCTGGTCGGGCGTAGCCCGCTGGAAGATCCCCAGCGCTTGCAGGAGCTCCCGGCGTCGGGGCCCGGTCGAGTTCTTCCGGTGCTGCGGACGCCTTGCTACATCTACATGAGGGGTGTCGGCGCTGCGGCGACCCCCTTTCCGCCGGGCCTGACCTGCGGAAACGCCCGGCTTCTGACGGCGCGGCGTGGAGGGGGTGATGGAGGGGTCCACGGAGGGGGCCTGTCCGGCCGGGTCAAGGGGCTGCTCGGGGTCGTCTGCGGTGCTCGCCACAGGGCGCTCCTGGAAGGTGGGGCGGGCCTATCCCGCCGTTCACCTTCTACAGGTGCGGTTTTCGGGCTCGGTGTGACGCCGGGCTCGGAGAATCCCTCCGCCGTGACCGCATCGTGATCAACTCGGGGGGAGAGTTCTCCCCCGTCGGCGGCCGGGCTCTGTCCACAGGCCCGCAGCTCGAAGGTGTCTTCGAGGCCGCCGTGATCAGCGGGGCGGCCCGAAGATGAGGAGCCACCCATGCCCGAGAACACCGTCACCGTGCCGCTCGCCCCGATGGAGCCGCAGGACATCGCCGACGCCTTCGCCTACATCCGGGCGTGGCAGGCCGGGGACATCTACACCGCCGGCGCGGTCGCCGACGAGGCAGGCCCGGAGCAGCTGCACCGGCTGCTCGTGGACGTCGCCGCGCGCGTCTTCATCCCGGTCACCGCCGTGGACGACCACGACGGGGAGCCGTGCGAGCACTCCTTCCTCGCCGCCGCGCTCGGACGGCTGCTGCTGGAGCTCCTCTGCCACGGTGTGTGCCTGGGCGGTCTGCCGGGCGTCGCCAACCGCCATCACCCGCTTCACCAGGAACATCCCCACCGAGGACCACGGCGACGTCGCCGACGTCCTGTGCCGGCTGGAGGACGCGGGTATGAAGCAGGCGATGGAGGCGCACCCGGCCCACCGCACCACCGCGTAACCGCACCTCCGGGACGGTGGTGGTGCGGTGCGGCGCGCGTCCCCGGCGCACCACCGCACCACCGTGGTGCGCTCCACCCGCTCCACCGCACCGCACCGCACCGCCGAGCGCCGGCGGTGCGGTCTCCCGGCGTCGCCGCACCGCGCCGGGGCGTGCCACGGCCGGGCGGGCTCCTCTATCACACACCCCCTTGACCGCGACCTGATCGCGAGCCGAAACCGGCGATGTCAAGGGGAAACGTCGCGGTAGCAGAGGTGGACAAGGGGGTGTAGCGGAGCCGGACAAGGGGGTCGCGCGCGTCCGGCCGCACCCGGACAAGGGGTCGCGGCGGCGGAGCGCACCGGCGCGGTGCGGAGCCTCGGGTGCGGCGCACCGGCGCGTAAAAGTGCCGGGCATCGTCGGAGTGGTGCGGTGCCGGACGCGGTGGCGCACCATCGCGGTGCGCACCACGGTGGAGTCCATCGTCGTCCGGTGCACCACGGTGGAGTCCACTCAGGGAGCCCACCCGGTGGTACCCACTCGGTGGAGTCCACTCGGTGTCGTGCATCACCACTGGATGCAGAACATCGTGGCTCCACTCAGTGGACGGTGTCCGGCATCGTCACCACAGCCAGGCGTTGGAGTGCCGCACCCGGGACAGGGCGCGGGCATCGCGGCGCGCGGCCGCGTTGCCGATCCGGTTCTGCCGGGCGCGAGGCCGGCGCGAGTTCCTCGCGGCGAGGCGGCGCTTGGCAGCTTCCTGGAGGCGCTTGCGCTGCTTGCGCAGCTCCGCCTTCTTCGCGGCCTTCGACTTCGGCTTCCGGGGGCGTTTCCAGATCGGCTGCCATCCCAGGGGCTCGTCGGGGCCCGGCTCCTGGTCCTCGGTGAGCGCGGCGGCCATCTGCTCGCGGGCGGCTCGGGCGCGGGCGAGCGCGTCGTCGGGGTTGGGGCGTTCTTCTGGGGTGCTCACGTGACTCCTCCTGTGGTTCGGCCCGGCGTGGGTTGGGTGCCGGGTTGCTGGGTGTGCGGCTGCGGGGTCGTCGCCGGGGTGGGCTGCGGGCGAAGGCCGTGGGCGGCTTCGCGTGCCCGCCAGCTGTCCTGGAACGTGGCGGCCACCTGCGCGGCGGCGGCCTCCAAGGTCTGGCGGGTCCGCTCCACCGTGTCGACGCCGGTCTCCGGCTCCAGGACGCGGCCGTCCTTCCGGCCGTCGCGGAACGGCCGCGGGCGCGACCTCGAGACGGCAGGCATGGCGACGGCGTACGGGCGGGGGCGGGAGCCCAGGCGCTCCGCACGGCGCACCGCATGGACCCGGGCGGCCAGGGCGTCGGCGGCGAGGCGGGCCCGCTCGTACAGCGGGGCGGTCCGCTTGCGGGTCAGCGGGCGCAGCACGGCCTGGTCCTCGGTGTCGCGCGGGTACAGGGCACGCAGATCGGCGGTCATCCTCCGGCCGCGCCCAACGGGGCGGGTGTGGTCGTCGACGACCGTCTGCACGATCCGTTCGTCCAGGCCGGGTTCGTGGGGTAGGCCGCGCAGGACGTAGGAGAGGTGGCGGCGGGCTTCGGCGAGGAGGTGGTGGCGCGCGAAGGCGCCGCGCATCACGTACACCACGGCGACGACGTCGACGGCCGCCAGGGCGAGGTCGACCACCGACCGCACCCGTGCCCACACCGCCGCGGCCGCCGCCCGGGCCCGCTCGGCGAGCCGGTAGACGGTGCAGGCGCCGAACGCCCGGATCGCGGAGGTGCGCCATCGCGTCCGCAGCTCGGTCAGCGACAGCAGCTCGGTGCGCTTGGGTGGGCGGGTCTGGTCGGCGGCCTGGCAGGCCAGCGCGTAGCCGGCCTTCTCGCCCGGCGCGTGCCCCTGCCGTTCCTCGTACTTGTCTGTGAGAACAGGCAGCGCGTCCTCGATCTGCTGGCGGCGGGTCGACTGCCAGCCGATCAGCCGCCGGTCGATCCCCGCGATCTCCATCACGGGCCGGCGGCCCGGGGTCACCTCGCGCGGCTCCCACGCCCACCCGAGACGGGCCGTCACCTCCTCCATGAAGTGGAGGGCGTAGAGGGTGTCGGCCGCGACAATGTGGGCCAGCATCGAGTCGGCGGAGAGGTTGCCCCACTTCCCGTCGTGCGGCCGCCGGGCCCGGATCGAGACGACCGCGTGGTCGTGGAGCAGCGGCTTCGACTCGGCAGCGCGGGACTCGTAGTGCCGGAACACCGCGACGATCAACCCGTCCTTCACCGGCCGACGGTGCTTGCCACCGCTCCCCCACCGGATCTGCGCGACCGACTCCTCCAGCCACGCCAGCGTCCTGTCCCGGGCGACGTCCTGGCACGACTCCAGCACGAGACAGGTCTCGTCGTCGGTGAGCGCCCACGCGATGTGGGCCGTCGACGGGGCTCGGAAGACCAGGTCCATCGCCAGCCACGGCGTGCGCTCCTTCGCCTTCTCCGTCTTCGGCGAGGCGTTGTGCTCGATGGGTCTGCCCAGCACGGTCGCCCGCCTCGCTTGCGCCGAGCTCTTGCCCTGCGCCAGGAGCCCGCGCTCGATCCGGTCGGCGTCAGGGTGCCGGCCCTCCCCCAGGAGCAGCTCGGCCTGCCGCTCGGTCACCACGTCCCCGTCCGTCAGGCCGAGCGCGGCAAGGCCCCGGCCCTTCCACACGTCGGGCGGGACACCAGCTTCGTCCTGGGCAGCGCGCAGCGGCGTGCCCGCCCGGCGGTGGCCGTCGCCGACCATCACGTCACGGGTGAGGTAGAGCCACCCGTTCCCCGGGCTGACCTTCGATTTGCTAATCACCGGCCCATGGAACCCCGGCACTTACCTGCGCAGAAGTGTGATCCGAGGTCCTTCCCGCCGGGCGGGAGAGCCTCACCAGATCTTTACCGCCCCGCCCGCCAGGCGGGCCACCGGGTCAGCACGAGACGGTAAGCCGCCGACCTGTGCACAGTCCGCCGCATGACTAATGAACTGCTCCACGGAGACCTCTGCCCGCTGTGCGGCCGGCCCCTCACGCTGCGCCCGACCGTCGTCGTCCGCTCGCACGTGCCCGTACCCCACCCGGATCGACACGGTGCCCCACTGCCGCTACTGCGCCAACGACATGTCCCGCGCACAGCAGTGGAACGACCTGATGCGCGCCCGCTACGAGAGCTGACCGGGGCCGTGCGAATGCTGCGCCACGACCTCACGAGCCCCAACAAGCGACAACAACCGACTCCGTTCCACCAGGAGAGAGCTACGTAGGCTCCCCCGTTCAACAGCGAGAGACGCCCCGACCCGCACCATGTCACCGACTCCCTCACCCCCGGGTGAGACATCCCCGCCCCCGGCCACCGGCCGGGGGCTTCGTGCTTCCTGGAGGAGACCGTGCCGACGTACGAAGCCCTGTCCCGCTTCACCACCGACCTGAACCGCCTCATTCCCGCCCAGCGCCACCGCTTCCACCAAGCCGTCAACGCCTTCGTCGACGACCTACGCACCGGGCCCGGACGCTTCCGCGCCGGCCTCCGCGAAGCGCGCGGGTTCGGAGATTCCTGAGCGCCGAACAGCGCGAAACCGTTCACGCGACGGCCTCTGGGGATGTCGCGCGTACGGGTTCAGGGTGTTGCGTGTGGGTGCTATTCGTCGTGGAGTTCAGCGCGGACGCGGCGTGAGGGCTGGAAGGCGTACAGGTCGAGGACGCCGGGAGGCTCTGCCAGGCCGGGGCCGCCGTCTCGGACCCAGGCGGTGATGTCGGCGGCAGCGTCCGGGTCGTTGACCTGGCCGAGCCAGACCGGTCGGCCTCCGGCCTTGCGCCCTTCGGCGGAGGGTTGGACCACGATGACGTTCGCCCGCTCGCACGCGTCGAGGCAGTCGGTGCGCCGGATGGTTGCGATGCCGGACAGGGTGGTGCACAGGTCGGTGAGCTGGGCTTCGTGGTCGAGGCGGGGCACTTTGGCTGTGGTGCCGCAGCAGCATCCGCGGCAGACGGTGACGGTGCATCGTGCCGCCGCACCGGCCGTCCCGTCGGGGGCGGCCGTGCGGTCCCGGCGGGTGCGGCGGCTCACTTGGTGTCCTTGGTAAAGGGGTTGGTCCAGGCGCGTTCGCGCAGGAGGCGCAGGCCGTTGAGGCCGACGATGACGGTGGAGCCTTCGTGGCCGGCGACGCCGAGGGGCAGCGGGAGGGTGCCGATCAGGTCCCAGGCGACGAGGGCGGTGATGAAGATTCCGGCGATGACCAGGTTCTGGATGACGAGGTGGCGGGCCCGGCGGGAGAGGTCGACGATGGCGGGGATGGTGGCGAGTTCGTCGCGGACGACGACGGCGTCGGCGGTTTCAAGGGCAAGGTCGGAGCCGGCCTTGCCCATGGCGATGCCGGTGTGGGCGGCGGCCAGGGCGGGGGCGTCGTTGACGCCGTCGCCGACGACCAGGACCCGGCGTCCCTCGGCTTCCCAGTCCTGGACGGCGGCGGCCTTGTCCTGTGGGAGGAGGCCGGCGCGGACGTCGGTGATGCCGACCTCGGCGGCCAGGTGGCGGGCGGCGCGCTCGTTGTCGCCGGTGAGCAGGATCGGCGTGCGGCCGGTCAGGGTGGTGAGGGCGGTGACGGTGGCCTTGGCGTCCGGACGGAGCTGGTCGGAGATGCCCAGGACCCCGATCGGTGCACCATCGCGCAGTACGAGGACGGCGGTGCGGCCCTGGTCTTCGAGGGTCTGCACCAGGTTGCCGGTCGCCGTATCGGCGGTGGTGGCGAGCCGGGCGGGTGAGCCGACCTGAAGGGTGCGGCCGCTCACGGTGGCGGTGACGCCGGTGCCGGGCTCGGATGTGAAGTCGGTGGCTTCGGCGGGGGTGAGGCCGCGTTCGCGGGCCGCGGCGACGACGGCGCGGGCCAGGGGGTGCTCGCTGGGGTGCTCTGCGGACGTCGCAAGGGCCAGCAGCTCGTCCTCGTCCAGGCCGGAGGCGGGCACGGGGTGGACGTCGGTGACGCGGGGGGTGCCCTCGGTGATGGTGCCGGTCTTGTCGAGGGCGACCGCGTCCACCTGGCCCAGGCGTTCCATGACGACGGCGGACTTGGCCAGGACGCCGTGGCGGCCGGCGTTGGCGATGGCGGACAGAAGCGGCGGCATGGTGGAGAGCACCACCGCGCAGGGCGAGGCGACGATCATGAACGTCATCGCCCGCAGCAGGGCCGAGGAGAGGGTGTCGCCGAAGGCGAGCGGGACGGTGAAGACGGCGAGGGTCGCGATGACCATGCCGATCGAGTACCGCTGCTCGACCTTCTCGATGAACAGCTGGGTCGGGGCTTTAGTCTCGGAGGCTTCCTCGACCATCTTCACGATCCGCGCGATGACCGAGTCGGAGGGGTCCCGCTCGACGCGGACGCGCAGGGCGCCGGTGCCGTTGACGGTGCCGGCGAACACCTCGTCGCCCACCTGCTTGGCGACTGGCATGGGTTCGCCGGTGATGGTGGCCTGGTCGACATCGGAGGCCCCGTCGGTCACCTGCCCGTCGGCGCCGATCCGCTCTCCGGGCCGCACCAGAATGGTGTCGCCTACTGCGAGGGAGTCCGCGGGCACGCTCTCTTCTCCGCCGCCGGGCAGGAGGCGGGTCGCGGTGGTGGGCGCCAGATCGAGGAGCCCGCGGACCGAGTCGGCGGTGCGGGCGGTCGCGACCGCCTCGAGCGCTCCGGAGGTGGCGAAGATGACGATCAGCAGTGCACCGTCTAGGCCGTTTCCTTCGGATCATCTCGCCGACCAGATGAAGATGGCGGCGATGTGGAGTCCGGCGAGGTAGATGGTGGCGGTCTTGTCG
>NZ_JBVJPE010000040.1:0-28666 GCF_055582805.1 Streptomyces sp. NPDC107498
CGGTCCGGCAGCAACGGCTCGATGCGTGCCCACTGGGCGTCAGTCAACGACACACATCAACCAACGATCAGATGATCCGAAGGAAACGGCCTAGGTCCGGCATCGCTGACTACGGCACCCTGCGCCCCCTGGCTCTCAACCGCGTGATGCACCACTTCGGCACAGACGGACCGTCGGTCGAGCAGTACGAGAAGCTCGTCGCCGCCGCCCATGAGGCCGCCGGCCATGAGGAGCACGAGCAAAGCCTGCTCGGTGAGTGTCAGATGCGGTGGACCGGTTACTACATCGTCCTCCACTCCGGCGACAGGCCGACTCACCTGGGAATCTTCGGGTTCTCAGGAGACTAGGACTGATCCGGCAGAGCATGCGACTGACTCTTGCTGCTGATCGTTCTTATGGACATGGGGCGGCGCGATCTGACGGATGCTGAGTGGGAACGGCTGCGGCCGTTCCTGCCGGTCAGCAACGGGCGTCGCGGCAGGTGGCGGGATCACCGGCAGGTGATCGACGGGATTCTGCACCGGGTGCGGACCGGGGTGCAGTGGCGTGACCTGCTCGAACGGTTCGGTCCTTGGAAGACGGTCTACGAACGCCACCGCCCGTGGTCGGCCGACGGCACCTGGGAACGGCTGCTCCAGCAGGTGCAGGCCGCGGCCGACGCGGCGGGTGAGATCGACTGGGACATCTCTGTCGACTCCACCATCGCGCGGGCACATCAGCACGCGGCTGGCGCCCGCACCGAACCGTCGCCGGCCCCCGCCTCAAAAGGGGGATGCAGCGGCAGAACGCCGGCACGAGAGGTCGTGGGGGCCTCGCCGCCCGCCTGGTGGAGGTGGTGCAGGAGGTGAGGGCCTGGGCCGCTCACGCGGCGGGTTCACCACCAAGCTCCACCTGGGCGCGGACGGCCGATGTCCTCGCCACCGAACCTGGCGACATGGTCCGAGAAAAACAGCTCCACCGTCAGTTCAAGCACCTCCTCGCCAGGGGACGGGAAAGGTTCCCCCCAGCTCCCGACCTGATCGCCTACATCGACAATCTCCGTGCCAAGGCTGGCGCTCCACCGATCACCTAGGGGGTGTCTTGTCGTTTCGGCCGGGCTGCTCGGGCCCGAGCAGGAGCGCCACAACGGCCTCGTCGGCGACCTGGAAGGTGCGCCGCGGTTGTGATGGTCGTGATCGACCGGGCCGACGCCACCCTGCGGCAGCTCGCCCCGACAGCCGACCCGCCCCCAACACCAGCCCGCTCCGGGGCCGCGTCCACATCGTCCAGGACGGCGACGCCCACCCGGCACAGGGTGTGCTGATGACCGACGCCGAAGTCGCCGACCGGGTCACTGCCACGGCGGCTGGAGAGACCGAAGAAGGCTGACCTGCCCCCAGACACACCAGGGACCCCGGGGGATCAGCCATGACGCCCCCGGGGCCCGGCTCGGGGGTCGCACCGTCCAACGACGCTGCGGTCCCGCTGTCACGCGGTGGTCGGCCGGGCTGATGGGGAGGAGGGTGACAAGCCGATCGTTCGGCCACATTGGTCTGTCGGGCGCTTGTCGGACGGGAGGACCGTCCGGTGCCGGCGTTTTGGTGTGAGCGGGGGAGTAGGGCGCTTGCGGTTTTGCCGCCGGTCTTGTGGCGGGTCACGGTGGTGGTGCGGGCGAGGTGGTTGACCATGGCTGGCTGAAGCCTCCGGTGCCGCCGTGGTGGTGCGGGGCGTTGGTGGCGAGCTCCGAAACGACGAGGATCACGCTGTCGGCGGCCGCGGAGGCGGGGGCTGGTGCGGGCTCTTCGAGGAATTCCCGGGCGCTGTCGCGTGCGCCGGTGGCGGACGTGGCCGAGCGGAGGCTTGGGGTGACCCTCGCGCCGTCCATCTGGTCCCCCGGTGTCCGTCGACGTCCAGCCGTCTGCCCGGGGCGTGTGCCCCGATTGCGGCCGGTCGACCCGGCCTGCTTCCGCACCCGCCACTGTTCGAGGGCGATTATCTCGCTGCCGAACAGGCGGAAATCTGTCACGACCAGAGTAGACATTCGTGAGTGTGGTGGTTATGGTTTCTCTCGTAGACAGAGAGACCGCAGGGCCCGGCAGAGACGAACTGCCGGGCAGCAGTACCCGCAGTTGCAGTTCGCACGACGGTGCGGTGGTGGAGTTTCGAAGCCAGGGTGGTTGCAGGACGGCGACGGGACTGACGGCCGGACCGGGTGGCCCGCAGTGATCAGGGGCCGCCAGTACCGCAGTGGCAGTACCCCGCAGTGAAGTCAGTGAGCAGGACCCCTGGTGAAGGCGTCGGCTGCGGGCGCGCGCACCGGGAAATTCAAAAGTGGCGCTGTCACGGGCCACGAGCAGTTCGCAGTACCGGCAGTACCGGCAGTACCGGCAGTACCGGCAGTACCGGCAGTATGCAGTTCCCGTTTGGTACGCAGTTGATCACCGAGGGAAGAAGCGGAGGAACGAAGCACCGTCAGGATCGCCCGGGCGGAAGTCTCGAGTCCGGGTACCGCAGGACATCGTGAGTGAGGTGGTCTCCGGTCAGGCAACCGCGATCCCCGCAGCCCCGACAGCAACTGGGTCGGGTACGCGGACACAGAAGGCCGGCGCGGTATCAGGGCCGGCAGATGGTGTAGTAGTTCCTTCGGGGCCCTGGTGCCGTACGGCATCAGGGCCCCTCCACGCGTTCCGCAGAGAGGTGCCGATGACGGCAGACGGCCCACACGGGCGTCTCGACGACGACGACTACCCCGCCTACACGATGGGCCGGGCCGCCGAGATGCTCGGCACCACCCCCGCCTTCCTGCGCGCTCTGGGCGAACACCGCCTGATCACCCCGCTGCGTTCCGAGGGCGGCCACCGCCGCTACTCCCGCTACCAGCTGCGCATCGCCGCCCGCGCCCGGGAACTGGTCGACCGGGGAACCCCGATCGAGGCCGCCTGTCGCATCATCGTGCTTGAGGACCAGCTCGAGGAAGCCCAGCGCATCAACGCCGAGTACCGCCGCGCCGCCGAAGCGGCAAAGCCGCCGGCCGCCGCCTGAGACCCTGCCCAGGCGCCGGTCAAGCCCGCGCACGCAGGGCAGGGTGTGAGACAGGAAGCGTTTCCTGTGGTGACAGTGGGTGTGACCATGTACCGTTCCTGTTAGCTGTCGTGGTTCGGATCTTCCCTTTGCCCATGCCGTCGGCGTGGGCTTTTTTGCTGTGCTGTGCTGCAGGAACCAGGGCGATCACCTCCGCCTCCCGCACCGTGTGGGCGGCGTTCATCGACTGGAAGGCATGCGACATGGCTACGGGAACTGTGAAGTGGTTCAACGCGGAGAAGGGCTTCGGCTTCATCGCCCAGGACGGCGGCGGCCCGGACGTCTTCGCCCACTACTCGGCGATCAACTCCTCGGGCTTCCGTGAGCTCCAGGAGGGCCAGGCCGTGACGTTCGACGTCACCCAGGGCCAGAAGGGCCCCCAGGCGGAGAACATCACCCCGGCGTAACCCTCCCCGTCTCCGCCTGCGGGCACCGAGATCGGCTCTGCTTCCCGACTGCCCGGTAGCGGGCGACCCGAACGACGGAAGCCGGGCCGGCGTCCCAGAGGCAGTGGAAACGAACCGGACGAGGGCTGCGCGACTGCGCGCGGCCCTCGTCCGTGGTGGTGCATCGCCGTCTTCCGCGCGGTCGCCCCATGGAGTAGGGAGGCGGGTACCGCCGCCGTGCAGAGGCGCTTAGCCCAACGCACCACGCGTGCTGCTCGTCCTCGAATCCTGACCCCGAACCGCCGGCGCCCAAGGCAGGCCCGCCCCTCCCGCCAACGGGAAGGCACCGGTCGGCAGGCGCAGACCTGTTCCACCGCAGCTGACCGGATCGGCGGTGCTGCCGGTCCGGCCGAAAAATCTGAACCAATACCGGGAGTCAGGCCGCGACGAGCTCCTGCTTGCGGCGATCCGACGTGTTGATCTCGGGCTTCTTGTTCGGCAGCGAGAGCCGGAAGACTTTGCGCCACGCGGAGAACACCTGCTTGGGCAGCGGCCCGGTGACGTACTCCAGCTCGTACTTCTCGAACAGCGCGCGCACCTTCACCGCGACCTCGGCGTACCGGTTGCTCGGCAGGTCGGGGAAGAGGTGGTGCTCGATCTGGTGCGACAGGTTGCCGGTCATGAAGTGCATGGCCCTGCTGCCGCTGATGTTCGCCGAGCCCATCATCTGGCGCAGGTACCACTGGCCGCGCGTCTCGCCCTCGATCGACCGGCGTTCGAACACCTGTACGCCCTCGGGGAAGTGCCCGCACATGATCACTGAGTGGGTCCAGAGGTTGCGGACCAGGTTCGCGGTGAACGTGGCGGCGAGCGTGGGGAGGAACGACGGGCCCGACAGCAGCGGGTGGATCACGTAGTCCTTGAGTACCTGCTTGCGGATCTTGCGGCCCACGGCCTTGGCCCGCGTGCGGAACTCGGGGTTCTTGCGGCGGCGCTCGTGCAGGTTCTTGCCCAGCTCCAGGTCGTACGCGGCGATGCCGTACTCGAAGAAGCAGGCGTTGATGAAGTTCCACAGCGGCTGGCCGAGGTGGAACGGGTGCCACTTCTGGTCCTCGTCGACGCGCATGATGCCGTAGCCGAGGTCGTTGTCCTTGCCGATGACGTTGGTGTACGTGTGGTGCAGCTCGTTGTGCGAGTGCTTCCACTGGTCGGCCGGCGAGACGTGATCCCATTCCCAGGTGGTGGAGTGGATCTTCGGGTCCCGCATCCAGTCCCACTGGCCGTGCAGGATGTTGTGGCCGATCTCCATGTTGTCCATGATCTTCGCCACGGACAGGCCGGCGGTGCCGAGCAGCCACGCGGGCGGGAAGATCGAGAACAGCAGCACGCCCCTGCTGACCAGCTCGAGCTTGCGCTGCGCCGAGATGACCTTGCGGATGTAGGCGGCATCCTTCTCGCCGCGGCCGGCGATCACCTCGTCGCGGATCGCGTCCAGCTCGCGGCCGAGCTCCTCGATCTGCTCCGCGGTCAGGTGGGCGGTGGGGTCGATAGCGGTCAAGGTGCTCCTACCGTTCGATGTCGCAGGGGCCCGCCGCGGCGGACACGCAGGTCTGGATGAGGACGCCCGGCTCGGCCTCGGTGATCTCGCCGGTGCGCAAGTCGCGGACGGCGCCGGCCCTGAGCGGCGTGACGCAGCCGAAGCAGATGCCCATGCGACACCCGGAGGGCATGAGTACGCCGGCCTCCTCACCGATGTCCAGCAACGGCGTGGCGCCATCCGCGTCGACGGTCTTGCCGCTGGCGCTGAACGTGACCTCGCCGCCGTCGCCCGCGACGACGATGCTGGGGCGGAAGCGTTCGGTGTGCAGGCGCTCTGGTACGCCGTGCTCGCTCCAGTGCTCTTCGGTGGCGTCGAGCAGGCCCGCGGGCCCGCACGCCCAGGTCTCGCGCTCGGCCCAGTCGGGCACGAGTTCGTCGAGCCGGGCGATGTCGAGCATGCCGTCCGTGTCGGTGTGCACCTCGGTGAGCCGCAGCTTCCCGGCCGCGACCAGGTCGTGCAGTTCCTTGCGGAAGATCACATCTTGCGGCTGTGGCGCGCAGTGGACCATGACGACGTCGTCGAACTCGGTGTCGCGCAGCATGCCCATCACGGGAGTGATGCCGCTGCCGGCCGTCAGGTAGAGCACCTTGGCGGGCTTGGCCTGCGGCAGCACGAAGTCACCGGTCGGCTGGTCGAGCTGGATCAGCGTGCCCGGTCTCACCCTGCGGACCAGGTGGTTGCTGACCTTGCCGCCCTGGATCGCCTTCACGGTGATCGTGACGCGGCCGTCCTGGCGGTTCGTCGGCGAGGTGAGGGAGTAGGTGCGCCACAGGCGCACCCCGTCGACGTCGACCCCGATCCGCACGTACTGACCGGCTGTGTGGCCGCGCCAGCCCCGCCCCGGCCTGATCACGACAGTCGCGGCGTCACCCGTCTCGGGCTGCACGGCCTCGATGCGCCCACGCAGGTCGGCACCCGCACGCAGCGGGCTGACCAGGTCGAGATAGTCCGACGGCAGCAGCGGCGTCGTCACCATCTCCAACAGTTTCCACGCCCTGCTGCGGAGGGCTGCACTCGTCATGACCCCAGCTTGATGCGCCTCAAGGCGTAAAGTCCTGACCGCAAGACGTAAAACTGATCGGCTGAATTGTTCGCAGGGAACAACATCGTGAGCCATGCAATTCGGAGGGCCAGTGAACTGGCCCTGGACGAGACGACGGTCACCGCACTTCGGGCCGCGCTGAAGACCACCGCCGACGAGGTCGTCCAGGCGATCATCGACGAGGTCCCTCCCTACGCCAACGCCCTCTCGGGCCACATGGGCGCCACCATCCGCCGAGCCGTCCGCACCGCCCTGGGGCACTACCTGGACCTAGCGAGCGGGAACGCGACGGGCGGCGACGCCGGTGACGCAGCCTACGAGCTGGGCCGCGGCGAGGTCCGCGACGGCCGTTCGATGGACGCCCTGCTCAGCGCCTACCGCGTCGGCGCCCGCGTGGCCTGGCGATGCCTGGCAGCCGGTGCCGTACCCGCAGGTCTGCCCGCCGCCCAGGTCGCCAAGTTCGCCGAGCTGACCTTCGCCTACATCGACGAGCTCTCCGCCGCGAGCGCCGCGGGCCACGCCGACGAACTGGCCGCCCGGGGCAGAGCCCACGAGCGCCACCTGGAACACCTGGCTCGCGACCTCCTCGCCGGCGCGAGCCCGGACGTGCTGCTGGTCTCTGCTCAGCAGGCCGGGTGGCAGCCTCCGGTTTCGTTGACCGCGGTCCTGCTGCCCGCCGCCCAGACCCGGCCGGCCTACCGCGCGCTCGACCCGAGCACCCTCGTCCTCGACGATCTGCCAGACGCCACCGGTGTGCTGCTCGTCCCCGATGCCGACCGATCACACCTCTTGCGGCAGCTCGCCGACCGCACCGCCGTGGTCGGCCCGGCCCGGCCATGGACCCGTGCGTCCGCCTCGTACGCACGAGCCGTACGCGCGCGCTCCCTCTCCAGCGATATTCGCGACGTCGAGGACCACCTGCCCGAGCTGGTGCTGAGCGCCGATATGGACGCGTTCGCAGACCTGCGTGCCCGAGCCCTCGCACCGTTGCGGACCTTGCCTGTCGCGACCGCACGGCGGCTGGAGGAGACGCTGCGGGCGTGGCTGCTGCACCAAGGCAGGCGGGACGAGGTGGCGGCGTCGTTGTTCGTCCATCCCCAGACGGTCCGGTACCGGATGCAGCAGCTGCGGGAGCTGTTTCCGGATCTCGCATCGCCACACCGGGTCCTTGAACTGACGATGGCGGTCGGCCTTCGGGTCGGCTGACACGTACGTCGACCAGATTGCCCTGCTGCTCACCGACACCGCCCACGCCGTCGCCGTCGATGTCCGCTGCGCCGCTGACATCCGGAGCCTGGGCGCCTCCCCGTTCTGGTGCTGGACCAGCCACCGCCCCGTCGCCCACGACGACGGCCTCGACCGGCTGGAGAAGCGGGCAGTCATCGCCAAGGGCACCATCACAGCACTGCGCGGCATCTGGCCGTGGCCGTTCCCCGAATTCGAAGACGCCGTCACCACGTGCCTCGCCCCCGACCCCGCCGCCCCCCCGCGAAGGAGCCGACCACCACATGGTGACCCTGCGCGCCGCGCCCTGGTGCTCGACGACGCTGCCGCCCTCATCCGCGTCTACAGCGGTGCCTCCCTCCGGCACACCACCGGCAAACCCCTCACCCTCGACCAGGCCCACGAGAAGGCCGACGGTGTGGCGGTCGTCCGGATGTTCCTCGCCGACCGGCTTGGGTTGTTCCTCCAGGGCGAGGAGGCCAGGGACCGCATCGACGACGCCGTGCGCAAACGCGGCCCGGTGGGGACGGCCGACGTGGTCACTGTCCTCACCAGCCAAGCCGCCTCGCTGCTGGCTGCGAACGCCGGACCCGACGACGATCCAGAGGCCTGTTCGACACGATGATCCGCGCGAAGGCTGCGCGGTCAGCGACGCCGGCCGCCGCCGATACGGCGGTCGTCGGCCAGTCCGGTAAGCGGGCCGAACTCGCGGACAAGCTGGTTCCACGTCAGAACCTCGCCACAGCGGGCCGGGAACTCCTTCGGGTTGAACTCGGGCATGGTCCAGGTGCCGGTGCCCCGGTCCCGCAGCCACAGGTCCCCGTCACCGTCGACCACGGTCGGCGGGACCGGGACGGGCTCGGCTTGATCGGTGGGCTCCCAGGTGACCCGGCCCGGGTGGGAAACACGGCGCAGCTCGGTGGTGGCCAGCCGCGCTGCCAAGTCACGGGTGGCCTCTTCGGCGTCCTTGACCGACGCGAGTCGAAATGCGTCGTCAAGTACGGGCAGGGCTGGATTCTTGCTGCGCTTTGAACTCATACGCTGACTACCTCCGGTGCGGGCGTCACATCCGTTGTGGCACCCCATGGAGAAACACGGTATCCGAGGCGGGAGCCGGGCGGGTCTGATGCAGGTTCGGGTGACAGGTCGGGTCACGCGGCCTGGAGGGCCGGTGTGGTCATGACGGTCTCGAATGCGACGGGGGTCAGTCGGCCGAGTGCGGCTTGCCGACGACGGCGGTGGCAGGTCCGCTCGATCCGGGTCACGAGGGCGATCCGCAGTTCCTCGCGGGTGGCCCACTTCCTGCGGTCGAGGACGTTCTTCTGCAGCAGACCGAAGAAGGACTCCATGGCCGCGTCGTCGCCGGCCGCCCCGACCCTTCCTGTCGATCCTGCCATCCGGTGGCGGTCGAGCGCCTGGACGAACTTCCGGGACCGGAATGGCGCGCCGCGATCGCCGCACAGCACAAGGCCGAGCGAGAGGCCAGCCGCCCGGTGTGCGCCGACTGCGGCACCCGGTTCACCGACGAACGGTGGAAGGCCATCGAGCCCGCAGAGTGGGGCGCCCCACGCGACGCCCACCCGCACCTGTGCGACGACTGCAAGCAGCGCGCCACCGAGGCCGCACGCGAACTCGGAGTGGACTCCACCGAACAGGTCCAGCAGGCCGGCCGGGACGCCTGGGCGAAGATCCGCGCCCACCAGGGCCGAGCCGCGTGAACCTGACCGCGGTCCTCGACCACTCCGCGCCGACCGCCCTGTACCAGACCGACCCGTTCTTCACCGGGCTCCCCATCGAGGCCTCCCGCGGCACCGGCCGCATCCCCCGCGATCGGTCGTCACCGGAGAGTTGCTGAGCACGCGGCTGTCGGGCTTGGCGCCGGGCCGCCGTCGGAGCTGGTCTTCGTACGGAACGAGGCGGCCGCCCGGGTCTTTTCAGGCCGCCTCGTCGTGTCCTTTGCGGTGGGGCTCGTGTCAGGTGCTGAGAGCGTCTTCGACTGTGGGGTGGCAGGGGATGACGGTGTCGAGGCCGACCAGGCTCAGGACACGCCGGACGGCCTCCTGGGCGGCGGCGATGCGCAGCCAGCCCTGTGCTTCGCTCACGTGCCGGTGGACGGAGATGAGGATGTTGAGGCCGCTGGAGTCCAGGAAGGTCACGCCTTCCATGTCCGCCACGATGCGCGGCGGTGCTGCTGTGTCGTTCCGAGGCAGCAGGGCGTTGTGCAGGACGTTCTTGGTGGTGTGGTCGATCTCCCCTTGCAGGGTCACGATACGGACACCGTCGACCATGTGGTGTGCGACGGACAGCCGTTCGGTCCGGGCCGTTTCCTCATTACTGGGCATGGTCTCCTCGCTGCGTCTAGGCTTGCCCGGGCCGGGGCCGTGCGCGGACGATTGTGCCTCACCACACCAGGGCCGGACGCACCCGGACGGTGGCACTGGCCGGCCCCATCGCATGGGGCTTGGTCGGTCGGGTAACCGTGCCGTGTGGATGAGAAGGGGGACGGAGCCAGTGGGACCTGATGCCGATCTAGGTGGCGGTGCCGAGTCCGTGCTGGACAGGTTCCTGGTGCGTGCCGGCTACGCGCTGGACGGTGGGGGAAGCTGTATCGCCGACGCCCGGCATCACGCCTCCGCCTTTTTGGACCGGGCCCGCACCGAGCATCGGCTGCCGGTGTCGCAACGAACGCGGGATCTGACCGCGCTGGTCGTCAGCGAGCTGGTCACCAACGCCCACAAGTACGCCTCCGGCCCCGTCCTGATGGAGCTGCGCATCAGCGCCGAGCACGTGGACATCGTGGTGTGGGACAGCGCCCCGGCCCTTCCCGCGGCCCAGGCCGCTGATCCGGGGCGGGTCGGCCAGCACGGCTTGGAGATCATCAAAGCGGTCGCCGAGAAACTGTTCATCGAGCAGGAGCCGGTCGGCAAGCGCATCACCGTCCGCCTCGCCCTGGCCGACGCTCCCAGACCGGCGTAGGAGCGGGACGTGACGACGGTCCGGGATTTCCCAGCCGGTCGTCTGTTCTCTCACTCACCCCTGTAGCGGTGCCGGCATCGTTTCTCCCCTCGACGCGGGACCGCACCCCGTTCATCGGCCATGCAGGAGCCGCCGCAATCCAGGAACAAGGCGCTGCACCAGCCCAGAGCCTCCCTCCCCGAAATCGCGTGGTCTGCCCGCTGTTTCGCGAGCATGCCCGGGTGCGCGACGCTGAAAGAACACGAGACCGGCCGGCGCCACGGGCGGCGGCCTTTGGGACTCGGGAGTCGCCCCCGCTCCGGGCACCCGAATCCCTCCATCGTCGACCACCCCCTCCTCGAGCCGGGGGGTCTTTCGTCTGTGGGCTCATCAACCTCCGGAAGGGGGCGTGCCCAGCATGAACGTCACCACTGCGATCACCGGTACCACCGCCCGCGTCACCCCGCACGGGGAGATCGACTTCGGCACCCTGCCCTTGCTGCACGCCGCTGTGGACCGGTTGTCGTTACACGTCACCGACCTGCTGTGGGACTTGGAACACACGTCCTTCACCGACGTGGCCGGCCTGCGCCTGTTGTTCGGCCCGTACCGCAGGGCAGTCCGCACCGCGGGACGGCGGTGACAAGGCTGCACGACCAGCCCCTGCACCTTCTGCTGCTCGCTGCTGCCCTGTTCCCCGCGGCCTACGACATCTCCCGGTTCGTCCCCGGCACTCCCGTCGGCCTGATGGCCCGCAGGCCCTGAGCATCCCCAGGGCCGGGCTTCCCCGGTCCAGACGGCCCGCGGCCGCATCACCTTGACGCGGAGCACTTGGACAGAGACCCCGTGCTTCCGCAGGTTCCTTTTGAGGCCGGCCTTGGACAGATCGGGGGAGTGCGCACCTGCTCGCTGGAGAGGACCGCCGACCACCCCGCCCACCTGGTCGACGATCGGCATACAGGACCGGCTCCTCGACCACGTGAATGAGCCGGTGCGCTTGAGCATCACCGCCAGGTTGGAGGGCAGCCCCTGGACCGTCCCGCTGGAAGTACCTGTTCTTCCGAGTCCTGGGGAATACGTAGAGGCGGAGGGTGCCGTCCGCCGACTCCGGGACGCCCTTGCGAAGATCGCCGCCAAGCCGCACTGACCCAGCCCCGTTCCGTGACCGGGCGGCGCTGAACTCGCTCCTGCAGACCCCGGCGTTCCGTCGCCTGGATACACTGCCCCATTGGGCGGAGCTTTTGCTCCGCCCGTGCCGGGACTGCAGGCAGGCGGCTTGATGTGAAGGAGTCCGAGCGTGGATGCCCCACATGCGGTGGGCAGGCCCCGTGCGGTGCCCGGGAGGGCCGCGTTGGAGGTGAGCCCGTTGCCTGGTCGTTCCGGGATACGTGTCCGTGGTGAGGTCAGCGCCCTCACTCGCCCGTCTTGGGAGCAGGCCCTGTCCGAGCTGGCCCGGCGGCACGCGGGCGTGTCGTACGTGGAGCTGTCGGATGTGGCCTTCGTCGACGTGGCCGGGGTAACCGCGCTGGCGGTCACCGCCATGAACCTGCCCGACGGGAGAATTGTGGTCGAGAATCCCCCGCCACAACTGCCGCGGGTTTTGGAAATGTTCTGGCCGGGCCTGGACCGGATTGAGGTGGCTCTGTGATGAGCACGGTGACCACCCACGAGGCGTTCGCGCACCCTGCCCTTTTCTACCGAACCGAGCAGGAGTACACGCAGCAGACGGTGACCTTCCTGCACGAGGGTCTGACCAACGGCGAGCCGATGGCCGTGGCGGTGCCCGGCCCCAACCTGGAGCTGATCAAGGCGGGTCTGGGCGGGGACGTCGAGGGCATCCTGTTCCTGGACATGACCGAAGCCGGCCGCAACCCGGGGCGGATCATCCCCAAGGTACTGCGCGGATTCGCCGACGCCCACCCGAAGGGACGTGTGCGGATCATCGGCGAGCCGATCTGGGCCGAACGCAGTGCGGTGGAGTACCCGGCGTGCGCGCAGCACGAGGCGCTGATCAACGTCGCGTTCGCAGGCCGGGCGGTGACGATCCTGTGCCCCTACGACGAGGTACGGCTGGACCCGCAGGTGATCGCCGACGCGCGGGTCACCCACCCGACCCTCGTCAGCGGGGATGGACATGAGTCGGTCAGCGACGCCTACGACTGGCAGGCGGTCGTCCACCGGTACAACCAAGCGCTGGCGCCCGCACCGGACGCCGCAGCCTTCTCCTACGGTGCTGAGGGCCTTCCGACGGTCCGCCAGTTCGCTCTCGGCCAGGCGACGCGGCTGGGCCTGGCCGGGGACCGGCTGATGGATGTAGAGCTGGCGGTCTCGGAACTGACGACCAACAGCGTGATCCACGGCGGAGGCCACGGGACACTCGCCATCTGGGCCGAGCAGGGCCAGCTGGTGTGTGAGGTCCGCGATGCGGGCCGACTGACCGATCCACTGGCCGGCCGCCGCCCGCCGGAGCCCGGCCAGTTGGGCGGCCGGGGCCTGATGCTGGTCCACTACGTGGCCGACCTGGTGCGCATGCACACCGGCGACGACGGCACGACCGTGCGCTTCTACCTCAGCTTGTGACAACGCGCGGGCGGCACCTTGGACGCCGACGGTGGCCGGTGGAGCCGTCGGAGGTGGCACAGCGGGTCGGCGCGGCCCGGTGTGTGATGTTCGCCCGGGAGTGGGCAACCGCCTTCCGCCGCTACGGTTTCACCCGTCATGCCCGAGCCGTCCGCTTCCAGGCCATGGTCACCCTCGCCCGCCTTCGCCTTCGCCTTCGCCTTCACCTCCGCCTCCGGCTCTGGCTCTGGCTCTGACTCCCATGATTTTCCGGACCCCCGGGGCGGTCCGTCACTGACGCGGGACCTCGATCCCCGCCGCGCGCAGGTGCCCCTCGATCAGTGTGTTCAGCCGTGCGACGGGCGGTGCCTCGTCCTCCCGGTGATGGTTGACCACGCCGTACCGGGAGGACGCGTCGGGTCGGTGCCGTCGCACGGTCGGCATCGTCAGTAGCGCGCGGTCGAAGACCGGCGGCCTGCCGCCGGTCTGTCCGCGCCGCAGGCGGTTGGCCTTCTGGTCGGCCCGTTCCGGGATCACTGCCCGGGTGCCCCTGCGCCGCAGGGTCTGGCGGATAGCCCGGGACGAGTACGCCTTGTCCGCGACGACCGCGTCGGGCCTGCGGCGAGGGCGCCCGGCACCAGTCCGGGGCACCCTCAGCTCGTCCATGACCGTCTCGAAGACCGTGGAATCGTTGACGTTGCTGGGCGTGACGACGACGGCCAGGGGCAGGCCCGGCCGTCGCAGGCGAAATGGACCTTGGTGGTCAGCCCACCGCGGGACCGGCCGAGCGCCTGGCCAGCCGACGGACGTCCGGATCTTCCAGTTAGTCCCCCGCCGCTGCCCCTTCTCGCGGGCCCCGGCGGCGTGCTGGTGAGCCCGGCTGATGGCCGAGTCGACCGACACCGTCCACTCCACCGCCCCGACGGAGTCGTCCCGGACCTGGACCTGTTCGAGCAGACTGGCCCAGGTTCCGTCTGCCTCCCAGCGGGCGAATCGTTCATAGGCCGTCTGCCACGGCCCATAGCGCTCCGGCAGGTCTCGCCACGGGGCACCGGTCCGCAGCCGTCACAACACCCCGTTGATCACCTGCCGGTGCTCCCGCCACGGATGCCCACGCCCATCCACACCCGGCAGCAGGGGCACTATCCGCTCCCACGCCGCATCCGTCGGCTCACCACGACCCACTACAAGATCAATGATCAGACAGGTCCTAACAGCGTGAGGTGTCTGCCTGGACCAAAAGCGGACCACGTCGCTGTACAGCGCGCCCTGTGTCATCCCTCCCGGTCGCCGGCGCACCCCCCGCCAAGGCCCTGTCGTTGGCCCGGGGGAGGCGCAGGCAAGTGATGAGGGATGCGAAGGCGCTGCCGGCGTTGATCCGCCGCCGGATCCCCGACGACCTGATCCGCCCCCGCGGCCGGACCTCGCAGACCCGGCCCCGACACGGGCGGACACTTGTGGACGAGGAGATCCTCGCCCGCTACCGGCCCGGACAGTCCGCATCGGCCATTGCCCGCGAGATCGGCGTGGACTGCAGGACAATCCTGCGCCGGATTCACGAAGGCGAGCGGCGCACCCACCTGCAGGCCCGGCAGCTGAACCGGCGGCCCGGGGCATCGATGCGGAATCCATCCGTGCTCTGCGAGCCCAGGTCGGTCTGTCAGTGAAAACGCTCCGCGCCCGTGCATGAAACGGTGCTGTGTGGACGATTGCGTTGTCCCCCAGAGGTAAGTTCACGTAATTCCCCAGGCCCTGGCGCTTGTGGCTAGGTGGCACCGGGCAGTCCCAGGGCGGCCAGGAGGGCTGAGGAGAGTTCTTCCGTGAACAGGGCCGATCCGGTGAGCGTCTGCCGAATGGCTTGCTCGTCGGGCGTCAGGCCCGTGGCGGTCGACCAGGCGAGTGCGCCGGCCACGGCGGGTTCGATGGGAAAGTGCTCCGGAGGGATCTCGTAGCTCTTCGCCATCTCGCGGTTGAGCAGGCCCTCCCCGCTGTTGCCGCCCGGCGTGAGGGCCTCGATGAAGCCCACATCGCTGTCGAGGAAGGACACCATGACGGCCGGTGTTCCGTTCGCTGGACGAGGTTCGCAAGGCTGCGCCGTTCGGCGTCGGCGAAGTCCGTGACCTGCCAGTTCTCTGCCAACGCCTTCGTGCCGTCGATACCCGTGAACCCGACTGCCCGCATGAGCTGGTGCAGCTCCCCCGTGGATGTGGACCGGGTCGTCAGTGTTCCGCCTGAGTTTCCCATGGCCCGCAAGTTAGGCGATGCCTCTGACAAGCCAACTCGTGCCGCTGCGATGTCGGCACGGGGAGCCGGGACGGCTGACTTTAGGGTCTTTCGTTTGGATCAGGCCGGATCAGTGAGCGGGGTCTGCTGCCGTGGATCGCAAGGCGGAGGAGGGAGCCTTGCCGACCGGCGGCAACGCGGCGAGGTACGGCACCAGGGCACGCGAGCCCGGCAAGATCCAAACGAGAGGCCCGCGGCACCTCGGGACAGCCGAAAGGGCGCCCGGCCTGGAACTCCAGGCCGGGCGCCCTTTCGTGGGGCGTGCACGTCAGGACGCAGAGGCGCTGTTCGCCGCGGGTGTGCCGGCCAGGATCGTCTCCTCCACCGCTTCGTACCGCATGTGCTGGTCGGCCGGGTCGCGTTCGTAGAGCACCGTGCCGAGCCAGCCCGCGAGGAAGCCCAGCGGGGCCGAGAGGATGCCCGACGTGGTGAACGGGAACCAGTTGAAGTCCTGGTCCGGGAAGATCGCCTGGGGCGATCCGGACACCAGATTGCTGCCGGTCATGAGGATGCACGCGGAGGCGCTGCCCACGATGAGGGTGCAGAGCAGCCCCGTACGGGAGTAGCGGCGCCAGAAGAGACTGTAGACGAGGGCCGGTGCGACCGCGGACGCGCCGATGCAGAACGACAGGGTGAGCAGTGCCTGAAGGTTCAGATGCCGTGCACCGGCGGCGATCGCGATCGCCACGAGCCCGACGCCCGCCGCGGCGATCCGGGCGATGGCCATCTCCGCGGAGCCCTTCAGTCGCGCCTTTCGGCGCAGCCCGTGCGTGATGAGGTCGTGCGCCAGGGTGTTGGCGCAGGCGAGGGTGATCCCGGCGACCGAGGCCAGCAGGGTGAGGAAGACGGCTGTTGCCACGGCCGTGAACAGCAGGGTCTCGACGGCGGTCTGGTCGGTCCCCATGATGGCCTGGCTGACCATGAGGAACGCCGTCTTGCCCTGCGGGTCGCCGGCGACGATCCCCTGGTGGCCGACGATCGCCGCCGCGCCGAAGCCGATGACGGCGATCAGTAGACAGGTCACGACGACGGTCGACACGGCCCAGGACATCGAGCGCCGTACGGCTGCCGCGCTGCGCGCGGTGAACATGCGCATGGTGATGTGGGGGAGCACCGCGGCGCCGAGCACGACCGTCAACTGGGTGCTGATCATGTCGAGTTCGTTGCCGCCGAACTGCAGACCGGAGGCGAGATAGGCATCTCCCGCCCCGCTGCCGCGCTTGGCGGCGTCCAGCAGGGAGGGCAGGCTGAAGTCGAAGCGGTGGAGGATGAGCGCGGCGATCGCGAGGGACGCGCCGAGCAGGGCGACGGTCTTGACGATCTGGATGAATGCGGTGCCCTTCATGCCGCCGATCGCCGCGTACGCGATCATCAGCAGGCCCAGGAACACGATCGCCCCGGTCTTGAAGCCGTCGGAGTCGAAGCCGAGGACGACCGAGAGGAGATCGCCCGCGCCCGCGAGCTGGAAGATCACCAGCGGCAGCAGCGCGGTGAGGGTCACGGCGGCCGTGACGATCCGCACGGCGGGGCCGGGGAGACGCCGGGTGAGGACGTCGCCGATTGTGAACCGGCCGGCGTTACGCAGCGGTTCGGCGAGCAGGAACATCATCAGGACCAGCGAGAGCACGGTGCTCAGGGCGAGTGTGACGCCGTCGTAGCCGACGAGCGCGATGATGCCGATGGTGCCGAGCACGGTGCCGGCGGAGATGTAGTCGCCGGCGATCGCGAGGCCGCTCTGCACGGGGGACAGCGAGCGGTAACCGGTGTAGAAATCGCCCAGGTCGTCACGGTCGGGGCCGGTCATCACGCACAGCAGCAGCGTGACGGTGATGACCGCGATGAACGCGATCAGCGACATGGTCTGGGCCTCGGAGCTGAAGCCGGTCATGCGCGCGCACCTCCGGTGGGCTGCTGCCACACGGGACGTCCGGAGCGGCTCTGGCGTTCCGGACGGGGCGCGGCTGCCGCGGCCGCCCGCTCGGCGCGTTCGCGGATCGCCGCGGCGAGCGGGTCGACGCGGCGGCGCGCGATCCGCTCGTACAGCGCGATCGCAGCCAGCGCCACGGGCAGCTGGAGGAGCCCCAGGACCAGCCCGGTGGTGAGACCACCGGTGATGTTGCCGGTCATCATCGAGGGGGCGTAGCCGGACAGGAAGAGGAAGATGACGAAGTAGCCGAGCGCAGTGAAGGTGGCGACGCGGCGGATCCTGCGGTAAGCCGATCCGAGCCGCTGAAGATCATCACGATCGTCGGTGGCGGCGGGCGGTTGCGGGGACGCGTCCCAGGGCTGCTGCGCGGAGTCCCAGCCCTGCGGCGAGGAGTCCCACGCTCGCGGGGACGGGTCCCAGGCTGCCTGTGGATCGGTATCCCAGGACGGCGATCCACCCTCCCGGGGCTGCGACGCCGCCTCTTGGCGGTGCCGCGCGGCATTCCGGTGCTGGGGTACGGGCGGTGGGCCGGGGAAAGACTGGTGGTACGACATCGATCTCGCTCCTTGCCGCCCGGGGAACGGGCGGGTGGCGCTGGTGGTCCGCGTACGTTACTCATGGGTATGGCCCTTGCGTAAGGGGTTTCCGACCGCTCGGTATGTCGGTTCGGTGACGATCCTGTGCGCGTGGCGACGAAACCGGCGATAACCTCCGTCGTGGATCTTTCCGCAGGTCACGGGCGAGTCTCGGGCCGCCCCCGGGGCCAGGCAGGCCGCTCGGCACGACCGGTCCGGCGAATGCGCCGGGCGGGCCGACGACGTGGTCGGGTGGATGCCCTCGGCTGCTCCCCGGCCCGAATCGGCCTGGCCTGCTGCCGATGGCGGGAACGCCTCCGCCCAGGTCTCCGTCCGCCAGCAGCACCGGTCGGCACCCCGCGGCCTGATCGTCCCGGGCCTGGCGCTCGCGTCGGTCGACACGAGAGGACCTTAGATGTCCTGATGCAGGACGGCCCGGCTTTGTTCGCGGGTAGCGGTTCTGGCTCACTTTCCGTGCTCCGTGCACGGTGAGTGATTTCCTCTGGGAGACCAGTGGACGGAAGGTGGGTCTCAGCCGCAGACGATGGGGCGGCCACGTCGGATCGAGTGCTGGGCAGCGCGCAGGAACAGTGCGACGTAGAAGGCTGTGTCCAGGTCCTTGCTCCACGGTCCCGGACGAGCGGTGGTCGGTTCCTCTGTTTGGTGCCTGAACCACGCGCTCAGGTCGAGGTTGTCGCACGTTGCCGGGATTTCGGGTGGCAGAGCGATGACTGTCGCCAGCTTCTCGGCGAGCAGTGGTACCTGGGGGGCGCCGACGACCATGGAGTGGTAATCGCTGGATTCGACGGGCAACCAGATCTGCTCATCGAGCGAGACGGGCACGAGCACGGTCCAGCCGCAGAGGATCTCCGATTCCTCTTGTGACAGGTGCGTCTCGCACAAGGCGAGGAACCCGGTCATGGACGGGGTCAGCCTCTCCTCGAAGGCTTGCCCTGAGCCAGACGCGAAGCCCGTCTCCGGGGGCACGCCCTCGTAGGGCGGCAGGCCCCGCTGCCTGAGTTCAGCGTTGAGAGCCGAGGCGACCTCGCCCCACCCGTCTTCCTCGTCGCCGAACCATTCCTCCGCACCGATGCTCACCATGTACACACCCATATGGGGGAGTTACCGCGCGTCTCCGACATCGCTCGGTCTTCGCCGGCCCCCAGAGCGAGAGGTGCGTCGAACCTGATCACGGGGCGTCGAAAACGGTCACGGTCAGCGCCTTGTCCCACCGAGCGGCGGCCAGGTCGTCGTGGCGGATCACGAATTTCGTGTAGTACTCCGCGCAGCCCCGGGCTTCATCGGCGAGCGGTATCCATTCGCTCGCCAGCCGGAGCGCGTCCTCGTCCAGATAGGAAAGCCATCCTCCCTTCGCGAGGGTCTTCGCCGTAATGCTGCCGACCGTCGCCTCGTCATCGGCGTACCCGCCGAGGGCGAGGTAAGCCCCGGACGACCAGAGGCCGTGGGCCAAAGATCGAAGCTCGTCCAGGTGCGGCAGTTCACACTCCATGTACCGGGCCAACTGCTGCTGGAAGGGTGACATGTCGTCCCACTCGAGATCCTCCCAGAACTCGTGCCAGCCCTCGTCCTCGTCGCCCTCCTCGAGCCAAAGGGGCAGATCGGCCCTGAGCTCGGCGCAGACGTCGATCCGCTCGCCGACACACGCGGAGTCGGGGGGTTCCGCGACCGCGGTTTCGGTGCCCTCCGGCACATGCACAACTCGTGCGTACTGGCCCGGATCGGCCCGCGATTCGCCGAAGTCCATCTCTCGGTGAACGAAGAAGAGCAGCGTCCCGTCCGCCGGCAGGTCGAAGCCCTCGATCCTCGGCAGCGCTCCGCAATCGACGGAAAGGAGCAACGGCAACGGAATGTTCCCGACGGACGGCCACTTCATGCCCACCGGCAGTCGGGGCGATCCACCGATGTGCCCGACCGGAGAACCCCCGCCACCCCCGGACAGTCCGATCGCCAAACGAAGGTGCCGGCTGAACCTGCTGATCTCGTCGTCCGGGATGCCCAACTCAAGCGCTGCTCGACGAAACTCTCCCTGGTGATCCATGCCCGAGAAGGTAAACCCCATCCAACCCACCTGATTCATTGGGGTGTTGGCGGGCATGGGTTGTACGTGACGGAGGCGAGCGGTCGGTCACCTTGGATCGACCCGGCGGCTCCGCTTCCAGGGAGCCGCGCAGCTCCAAGGCGAGGTCCCGACAATGAACGACTCCGCCAAGTACCGCACCCGGCCACCAGTCGGTCCCCACCCCACCCGCACGGCTTGAGGATCAATAGGAGCATCAGCGCGTATCGAGTGTTTCCGCGCTGACCCCCGGCGTCTATCCGTACAGCGAGGCGGCCTGGGCACCGCCGGCCAGACCGCCTTGCCTGCTGACCGTGCACAGGGGGCCGGTGTGCTGGAGTGGACGCCGAGGAGCCCCGGCCGTAGGGGGCCGGGGCTCCTCATGGGTCCGCACGCAACCACCATCGGTGCGGGCCGGTGTGCACCGTGCCGGCCGGGTCCTGGGGGAGGGGGAGGCCCACAGCCCGGCGAGTGAGCGGGTCCCATCCGCTCCACCCCCGCGGGGACGGCCTTCCGCCTCACTTGACGAAGGCGGCGAGCTCCCACTGCTCTGTGCGCCCGTACCGCGTCTGCCTGCGCCGCCGCGGGATCTGCTGCACCCTCCCGGACAGGGCCGGGCGGCCCGCGACCGCCGGAAACGCGGTTCCCGCGGCGGCCGCTGTATTTCGTCCCGGCCGACTACCGCCAGTGTCATACGGTTGAGTGCGGGATCAACCGACTCGAGAGATATCCCGCTGTCGCCACCCGGTACGACAAGCTCGCCGTCCGCTGCGAGGCGACCAGCCTCGTCGCGGTGATCAACGGATGGATATGAGTAGCTCCGGTGTACTCATGATCGCTAGCTTCACCGGCTATGAAGCAGCGCAAGCAGAAGAAACTCTCCCACCGCCTCTTCGAAGCAGTGCTGGCAGGCGACGCCATGCGCACGAAGGCCCTGCTGCGCAGTGGAGCAAGTCCGGAGAAACCAGACAGAGACGGCACCACTCCGCTGTACCTGGCTTCCGTGCAGGGAGAGGCTGAGACGGCTCGTTTGCTCATGGAAGCCGGGGCTTCTCCCGACACCGAAAGCGGCGGTCTCGGCTCGGAGGGCACACCGCTGTGCGCAGCCGCCTGCTGGGGGCACACCGAAACGATCCGGCAGTTGTTGGCACATGGTGCCGATCCCAGCCTTCGCGAAGACCACGGCACAGGCAAATCCCCGCTGGACTGGGCAGACAACGGACCTCATCCCGACGCTGCCGCGATCCTCCGGGCAGCAGGGGCGCAACCAACAGCTCACCCAGCTCCGTAGCCGGTGCTACCTCAACTCTCACTTTCATGACAGGCCTCAGAACCCAGCCCCTCGGGCCCGTGGAACAGAGAGTGAGCCTTTTCCGACCTGACGGCATGGCTTGGCAGTTGGCGGGCTGTGCGAACCGCTGAAACTCCTGGTGGACGGGTTCACGACCAAGGTCACCCGTGCCGACCAGGAGCTTCGTGTGCTTGTCCATCCTTCCCCAAGCTCTCGGCTTCGCTCGAGCAGGGGAGACCCCCTTCGATCGGTCTGTCCAGTGCCCACCTGCGCCACCTCGCCGGGCATCTCACGGTTCGCCGTCGCGAGATCGGCACCCGGTGGCGCCGCGTCACGCCGGGCCGTCAGGCTCTGCTGGTCCTGGCCCATCTGCGGTGCGGCGACACCTATGCCCGGCTCGCCGCCGGGTTCGGTGTCGGGATCGCGACGGTCTACCACTACGTCCGCGAGGCGATGGAGGTCCTGGCCGCACTGCCTCCCGGCCTGGCCGAGGCGATGCGGACCGCGAGCCGCCTGGCCTTCGTGATCCTGGACGGGACGCTGCTGCCGATCGACCGGGTCGCCGCCGACAGTCCCGTACTACTCCGGCAAACACAAATGCCACGGCATGAACGTCCGGGTCCTCGCCGATCCTTTCGGGCGGCTGTTGTGGGCCTCACCTGCGTTGCCCGGCTCCACCCATGACCTGACCGCCGCCCGCGCCCACGGCATCGTCGGCGCGCTCGCCGAGGCCGGCCTCGCGTGCTGGGCCGGCAAGGCGTACCAGGGCGCCGGCGGACCCGTCCGGGTGCCGTTTCGTGGCCGTCGCCTCAAGCGGTGGCAGCGCCGGCACACCAGCACACACGCCAAGATCCGCTGCCTCAAAGAGCAGGCCATGGCCACCCTCAAGGGCTGGCGTCTCCTGCGGAAGCTCCGGTGCAGCACGAACCGCATCACCAACTTCGTGAAGGCCGTCCTCGTCCTTCACCGCGCATCAGCGTGAGGTTGGAAAAGGCTCAGTGATCACGCTGAAAACGCTCAGTGAGCCGCAACGGCTCGGGAGACCGCTTTCGGCGTCTGGGCAGTCTCGGCGACCCTGGGAAGGTGATGGTCACTTGACGTCCGCTGCTCCTGTCTCGGGGCGCGGTCAGTTCCACTCCGGAACGGGTGAGTTTCCTCGGTCCTGCTGGGTGGGGCCCGGAACCGTGGGCGCAGTCTGGTCCACTGCCGCCACCCGACCGGCCATGACGGCCGTGGCGGTCGCGGGTCGTCGGCCGGCCATGCGGCATCCCAGGCAGTCGGGGTGGCCCCGACGCGCCCCGAGGTCCCGCACCCGCCAGGGCCACTGCTCCCGGGGGCGGGGGCCGCTCGGCTTGCCCCATCCGGCGAGGTGCAGCACCCAGGTGGTGAGACCGGCCAGGAGGCTGAGACCGGTGCCGAACAGGAGCAGCGGCGGGGAGACGGCGACGACCGAGGCGCCGAGGACGCTCAGGCCGGCGACCGCGAGCGCCGTGCCCGTCCAGCCGGCCAGTGTGTGACCGAGGTCCACATCACCGTGCGCGCTCATGAAAGGTCCTTCCTGACGACAGGGATAGGCTGACTCAAGAGAAAGTTTATCTCACGAGCTAAGTTACTTAGACTGTAAGGGAAACGTGCATTGGCTGACAAGGAGCGCCCTCCTGCCACCCGGGAGCAGGCACACGCCCAGATGGACCGGTTGATCGCGCTGGGCATCGTGGCGCAGCACCACATGGCGCAACGCCTGGGCCTGAACGTCACCGACCTCACCTGCCTCGGTTTCGTCCTGGAGGCCGAGGGAGCCGGGGAATCCGTCAGCGCGGGCGATCTGGCACAGCGGGCGAACCTGACCACCGGGGCGATCACCGGTGTCATCAACCGGCTGGAACGCGCCGGATACGCCCGGCGCGAGAACGATCCGAACGACCGCAGACGGGTGTACGTCGTCTCCGACGCCTCGGCCTCCGCCCGCCTCTTCGCGGCGTACGGAGGCAACTACCGCCGCATGGCCGACCTCTTCGCCGACTACTCTCCCTCGGAGATCGCAGTGCTCTCGGACTGGCTCACCCGCGCCACCGCGGTCCTGGGGGTCTCGCTGGACGAGGCACGCGAAGCCGACTGACGGCGGCGGGGGCCTGGGCGATCACGGGGACGGACCCTCTGCGATCTCTACGAGCGAGGAACCGACGTCCCGCTCTCCGCTTTCGCGGGGATGGACCCATCAACAACGGATGCATCTTGATGCGGCCATGTACGGGACTGTGTGTTTCCTACTCGGGTGCGGTTGAGCATCTGTGCTCTGACGCGTGCCGGGGGGTGCCGGGAGGCTGGGGTCATGACGAACGAACAGCGAACCCCCGCGCCTTTGTCGATGACGACCGTGCTGCTCGCCGGCACGGCGGTGGTGATGTGGGCGGCCTGGCTGGGGTGGGACCAGCACTATGACGTGCATCCCGACGGCTCTACGACCGGCCCCTATGAGGTGTGGCAGGTGATCGGGCTGGGGCTGGGTCTGCTGGTACCGGTGTGCTGGGCGGCGTTTCGGGGACACGGCATGGCCGCGGTACTGGGAATCTCGGGCGGTCTGACGCTGGCCGCCGCTTACGACTGGTCGGACGATGCCAGTGGCCTGTTCGTGATCGGCGTGGGAATGATCATGATCGGGAGCGCGGCCGCGACCGCTCTCGCCGCGGTCCTGACCTCCACCCTGCACCAGGCAGTGTCCGGAGCCGGCCGCCCCGGGCACTGACCCCGGCCGGCACACCTTCCCACCAGCACTATGGCCGGCAGGGCACCGTCGGTGTCGACGAGGTCGGCGAGGACGTGGTGGTGGCGCTGCCAGTTGAGCGGCCACGGGCAGTCCCAGTCCGGGTCGACCTCCGTGAGCTGCGCCGCGCGTACAGCGGCCTGCTCCGGGTTCTTGCCCAGGCCGTTCTTCGCGCCCTTCCGCCGGAGGCTGGTCATGTGCTGCCCGACGGGCACCATCGTCTCGCCCTCGCCCCACACCGCGTCCTGACGCGGCGCGAGATGCCCGGTGGTCCGCCGGTACGAGCGCAGCGCGGCGAGCTTGTTCTCCCACGCCTCCTCGCCCGGCTCCCACGCCATCCCAGCCTCCGGCGCGTCCAGGACCACCTTGCGCCGGTCCTCGAGCTCGCCGGCGTGCAGGGCCTTGCACTGCTGGTGCACCCACCGCCCAAGCGGAAACGCCTTCTGCAGGCCCGACAACTGAACCGGCCGGCCCCGGGCATCGATGCGCCATCCATCCGTGCTCTGCGCACCCAGGGCCTGACCTGGGCCGCGACCGCTACCGAAACCGGCCTGTCAGTGAAAACGCTCCGCGCCCGCGCGTGAAACGGTGCTGGAGCCGCATCGAGCTCGTTAGCCGCACCCCGCAGATACCCCTCAGCCCTCCCGCCCTCCAACAGCACCCGACACTCCCAGCTGACTGGGGGCTGGTGTTTGTCTACCGGTAGAACGAGCCGATGGCCGATGTCGCCATCGCCAAGATCAAGGAGGACCTGTCAGCGGCGGGAACTGACACCCCGGGACGCCCCGGTCACAGCCCTCCCAGGCCCGGCCCCTCGTAGACCACCACCGGCTCCGGGCGCGGCTCGGGTGGGGCGGGGGGCGGGTTGTTCCTGCGGGATTCCTGCGGCTCGTGCAACGGGTGGCGGGTCGAGAGGATCTTCGTGCCGTCGACCGCGAGGTTCCGCAGCCGGGCCGGTTCTCCCCGGCGGATCCACTCGGGGCTCTCCGCGGCCGCCATGGCCGCCCGTCCGGCATCCGTGACGCCGTACACGCCGGTGAAGGCACTCTCAGCCCGGTCCTTCACCCGGTAGGCCCACCACAGCAGCGGCGGGTGGCCCAGGAGCGGGAGGTAGGAGCCCGTGACCACCGCCAAGACGAGGCCCGCCACGGCAACCGCGGGCAGCCACCGTACGACGGTGTCATGACGGTTGCGGGCCTGCAGTCTGCGCCGGGCGGCCGGCGACCGGCGGAGCACGCCGGCGGGGTGCCCGTCGTCGCCCCGCAGGCCGTCGAGGACGAGCCGGTCGCGCAGGGCCCGTATCACGGGCTCGTCGTCCCAGGCCGGTAGAGGCCAGGGCACGTTCCCCTCCTCGTCCGCCGCCCGGGCCGCCAGGTCGAGCGCCGCCTTCTCCATCTCGTCCCGGGGGCCCCGACCCAGGGGCCGCAGCGCGACCCGCCGCTTCGAGACCCGCCGCGCCTCAAGGCGCCGGTCCGCGTGCATGCGCAGCAGGGCGACCTGGACCACGCGTTCGCCGCCACCGTGCAGATAGGCGAGTTCGTACAGATCCAGGCGCTCATCCGGTGCCCGCGGCGGCCTGACCCCGGCCGTCATGGCACGGTGGGCACGCCGCAAAGCCACCGCCGTGGCCCGTACGATCATGAGCGAGGCCAGTAACAGCGCGGCCCCGAGCAGGTTCCCCCACCACGTCCCCATGTGCTTCCCCCTCGTGGAACGGTGTGCTTCACCCCACTGTCTGCCCGCGCCGGACCGGTACAAGTCGCCTGGCAGAGCTGGTTGCAGTGTCAGTTTTCCTGGAGGGTCGAGCAGTCCAGGATTCGTCCGTCGGTGGTGCCGATGAGCAGGCGACCGGGTTCGGTGACGGTCAGCGCGGTCGGTATGACGGGCATTCCGGCCACGACCAGGTGCTGGCGCCAGCGGACGGTGCCGTCATGGGGACTGAGTACGACGAGCTCGCCGTCGTCGTACGCGACGTAGACGGATTCCATGTCGCGGTCGAGGTCCGTAGCCTTCCGGTCGGTCCGGAAGGCCCATACCGGGTTCTCTCCGGCGATCGTCCGCCGAACGACGAACGATCCACCTGGCTGCGTTCCCTGGCCGTGGTAGACAGTGCCGGCATGGATCAGGTCGCCGTCGGCGGTCTCCACACCGGGGCCCGCGAAGTGTGTCTCGCCAGGCATCCAGGAATAGGGAGACAGGCGACGGGCCTCCGCCCGTCTGGGATCCCGCGGACGTTCGCCGACCGGTGTGTTCCCCAGGTCGACTGCCGCCAGCCACGCTTCACCGGATCCGGACTTCTGCCCGCTGTTTCGGGGGCCGCTTTCCCGGAAGTAGACCCGGCTGCTATGCCGGATGCGCAATCTGCTGCGCGTACCCAGCCCTCCAGCGGGGGCAAGCGCGGGCAGGCCGTCGGCACACCGCACCAGGGACACCGCACCGGCCGGAACGAAGTGGTCCAGCCGCGCCCCGTCGTGAAGCGCCAGTCGGACCACGGCCTGCGTGTGCTCCTGCCATGGGGGCCGCATGAGGCCGACCCAGGCCGATCGCTCATCCGCGGCTACGACGAGGTCGCGGCCGCCACCGTCGTCGTCCTGAACAGCCCACTGCCGCTGTCCTGAGGGCAACCATGCTTCCAGCTGGATTCCGTCGAGGGTCGCCATGAGCCTGCCGTCGGACAGCTCCTCGACCGCGCGGACGTTGCGACGCGGGTCCCATGCGCTACTCAGCCTGGAGACTGCCTGGCGTGCCTCCTTTCGACGGTCGGTCCGCGGGGCCGCTACGCGTGGTCCGGCCAGGTCGTGTCCGGTGAGTGACCGGGCAGGCACAGCCCTCCAGTCGGCCCGGCGCACTACCGCAATGTGCCCCTCATGCCACGCGTCTTTGTCCTGCCAGTCGTCAGGCGGCGCCATCAGCACGCGTAGTTCCTGCTCGCTGAGCCACTCCAGGCTCAGGACCTGGCGGCCGAGTTCGTGCTCGATGAGCGATGTGCTCCTGCCCGTTCCCAGGTCCAGAAGAAGCAGCTCCCCTTCGAAGAAGTAGCCGCCGTCGTAGTCGCCCGTACCGACGGCAAGCAGGGGGAGCCGGGGGTGGAAGGCCATGGCACGTACGGGGTACCGCGCGCGGAAAAGAGCCAGGCAAGCCAGAATGCCGGTGTCGTAGACGCCGACAGGCGAGACGCTGCCGAGGTCGGGCACGCCCCCAACCGCCGTGTGTGTGCCTGCCACCGCCAGCACGCCGCGGCTCTCGTCTGCGACGGTGAGGACTGGGTCGCCGGCCTCGGCGAAGGGCCGGTCACCGAGGATTCGCTCGATGCGGAACGAGACGGTCATGACGGTGATCTTCTCAGCGGCGAAATGCTGCATGAGACCCCGGGCCTCACGGGCCGTCGGCGCCTGCAGCAGCCGAGTCCACGTGTGAAAGCGTGCGGTGCTCTTGCGGGCCGCATCCACCGTTGGCGAGGGCCTTGTCGTGATCCGCTGCGTGGTCGCTGGCTTGGACCTGGCCCTTCCGAGTCATCAGGTCCTGGCCGTGGTCCGTGACCGCTCCAAGATCACCGAGGGGCACTCCGGCCCGGCGGTCACCACCGGCGACGTCCTGGAGCCGCCTCCGTGTCCGCTGCGGCCAAGGGGCAGGACGTCGCCGTCAGCGCGGTTGGCGGCGGTGACGGCCCCGGCCACGTGGCGACCAGCAGGCCTGCCGCCGAAACTCTGGTGCAGGGCCTGCGCTCACTCGGCGACGCCCCGCGGCTGATCGCCGTCGGCGGGGCCGGCTCGTTGCGCACGCCCGAAGGCAGGCAGGTGTGGGACGCCGAAGGACTGCCCGAGTTCGTACTCCAGATCATGCACGCGCACGGTGACGCGCTCGACTTCTACCGGACCGTCGACGACGTCCGCCGGACCCGTCTCAGCCCCGCCGCACAGATCGAGCCCGGTGAGCGCACCGGCACCCACCACATCGGTCTCCACGACTTCGTCGTGGACGCCGACGGCAAGAGTCTTATCTCCGTCGAGGAGTACGCGGTGGCGCTCGTGGACGAGATCGAGAAGTCGGGTCACGGTAGGAGGGCGTTTCGCCGTCGGCGACCGAACTTGCTTGCCCGTCCGGCCCCGGGTGCCGATCGGTCTCGCCCCGTAGCCGCCCTTCCGGCTCCGTGCCAGGGGGCCGGAGGCATTCCCGTGCCCGGGCCGGGCACCCGACCCGCTCGCGCCCTGTACGTTGTCCCCTGCCGAACCCCCGTCGTCGCAGCGCGGCCCCTCACCTGGTCGAATGGTTCTCCCCTTAGAGGTCGTTTTCGTCTGTACTGCCCCTGTATCCGGTGGTTTTCTGGCTGTCGGGTGGTGGTGTTTGTGCTGCTGGAGATGCGGGCTGGTTCTTGCGGGTCGGGTGGGGTGACAGGTGGGTCAGGGGATGGCTTGTGCCTGTCTCATCTCGAAATGTCTGGTCTTCAGGCCGCGTGCTTCCGTTCTTGTTGCTGTGCGCCTGGGCGCATGCGATTCGTAGCGGTAGCCGGAAGCATGGCGAAGCGACGTCCGTATCCGAGTGACCTGTCCGATGCCCGCTGGGAGTTGATCGAGCCGGTCCTGTCCGCGTGGCGAATGGAGCGCCGACGCACGGCTCTGCACTTCGGCCGGCCGCCCGAGCACGACCTGCGCGACATCATGGACGCGATCTTGTATGTCGACCGCACCGGGGTCCAGTGGCGCTGTCTCCCGCACGGCTTCCCACACTGGAATACCGTCTACGGCTACTTCGCCAAAGGGGCCGACGAGGGTGTGTTCGCCCAGCTCAACGGCTTGCTGAGGCAACTGCTGAGGGAGAAGGAAGGCCGGGACGCTGAGCCGACGGCCTGCGTGATCGACGCCCAGAGCGTCAAGACCTCCACCAGCGTTCCGGCCTCGAGCCAGGGCATCGACGCCGGCAAGA
>NZ_JBVJPE010000041.1:0-20509 GCF_055582805.1 Streptomyces sp. NPDC107498
ACACGTCCCGGATCGTCAACCGCACGCCGAACACCTCGGCGATGTGGTTGGTCAACCGAGCCGCGAGCAGCGAGTGCCCGCCGAGGTGGAAGAAGCTGTCGTCGATGCCGACCGGGTCCGGGGTCTCCAGGGTCCTGCCGAACAGTGCGGACAGGACCTCCTCGGTCTCGTTGCGCGGGGCGCGGGCCGCTCCCAGGGCCGTCGTCGGCGCCGGGAGCGCCCGCTTGTCGATCTTCCCGTTGGGTGTGACGGGCAGACGGTCGAGCACGGTCAGGTACGTGGGGACGAGGTGCTCGGGCAGCCGGCCCGCGACGTGCCGGCGGATCTCGTCGGGGTGCGTCTCCCCTGCCGTGTCCCCGTCCGCGACGACGACGTAGGCGGCCAGTCTCTTCTCGTGGACGGTGACGACGGCCCGGGTGACGGCGGGGTGGGTCAGGAGGGCGGCCTCGGTCTCGCCGGGTTCGATGCGGAAGCCCCGGATCTTGATCTGGTCGTCCGCCCGGCCTTCGTACAGGAGGTGTCCGTCCCGGTCGAAGCGGGCCAGGTCCCCCGTCCGGTAGAGCCGGCTGCCCGCCGGGCCGAAGGGGTTCGGGACGAACCGGGTGGCGGTCAGGTCGGAGCGGCCCAGGTAGCCGTGGGCGAGGCCCTCGCCCGCCACGTACAGCTCGCCCGTCACTCCCGGGGGGCACAGCCCCAGCCGGGCGTCCAGGACGTAGGCCGGCTTGTTGACCAGAGGGGTGCCGATCGGGATCACCGGGTGGGGTCCGTCCCCGGGTTCGACGGTGTGGGTGGTGGCGTAGATCATGACCTCGGCGGGTCCGTAGCCGTTGAGGACGGTGATGCCGGGCCTGAGCCGCTGGAGCTTGTGGACGTGCGCCGGGGAGGCGGCCTCGCCCACCGTGAAGGCGGTGGTGACGGTCTCGAAGGCTTCGGGGTGCTCGTCCGTCAGGTAGTTGAAGAGGGTGGCGGACAGCAGGAGCGTCGTGACGCGGTGGCGGCGGGCCAGTGCGGTCACGAGGGCCGGCTCGGGCTTCTGTCCGGGCTGGAGGACCGCCGTGCCGCCGTGGAGGAGCGCTCCCCAGAACTCCAGGCTGAACGCGTCCCAGGACACCGGCGAGCACTGGAGGTAGACCTGCTCCGGGCCGGCGGGGAGGTAGGGCTGGCCGATCAGGGTCGACACCAGGTTGCGGTGGGAGGACAGGATGGCCTTCGGGCGGCCCGTCGAACCGGAGGTGAACATCAGGCAGGCGGGGTCGTCCGGGCCGAGCGGCAGGCCGAGGTCGCCGGGGTGGTGGGACAGGAGTTCGCCGGGGGCCTCGGTGTGGGTCGCCCAGGGGCCGTCGACGCGCTCGGCGAGCGCCGGGCGGGTGACGAGGTGGCTGATCCCGGCGTCGGCGGCCGCCGAGCGCAGCCGGTCGTCGGGGAAGTCCGGGTCCAGGAGGACGTGGGCGGCGCCGGTCTTCAGGACGGCGAGCAGGGCGGTGGCGAAGCGGGTGCCGCGCTCGAAGAGGATTCCGGCCATATCTCCGCGCCCGAGTCCTCGGGAGCGCAGGTGGCGGGCCCAGCGGTTGGCGGCGGCGTTGAGCTCGGCGTACGTGACCTCCCCCGCCTCGTCGACGAGCGCGACCCCGTCGGGGAACCGCGCCGCCTGCTCCTCGAACCGCTCCACGAGCGTCGTCTCCACGGTCCCCGCCACCGGCCCGGACCACCGGCCCGCCAGCAGCTCGCGCTCCGCCTCCGACAGGACGTCGAGGTCGGCGACCCGGCGTTCGGTCGGGCGCTCCGTGGCGAGGACGGTGGTGAGGAAGGCGGCGAAGCGGTCCTGGTGTGCGGCGACGGCCGTGACGTCGACGCCGTCGACGGGGGTGTCGAAGTCGATGCGCAGGCCGTTCGCGGCGCCGAGGTCGAGCACGGCGACGCTGAGGTCGTCGACGGGGCCGTTGCTCACGTTGTGGTTGACCGTGGGGTGGCCGCAGACGGTGAGCTCTCCGTGGAAGCCCATGATGTTGAGGACGGGCGTGGCCAGTCTCCGGGAGCCGTCGACGACGCCGGCGTCGCGGCAGAGGTCCTCGTACCGGGTCAGCTGGTGGCGCAGTCCGTGCTTGACCTCGGCCCCCACCGAGCGGACCAGGGCGCCGAGCGGGTCCTCGGGGTCGATCCGGATCCTCAGGGGAACCACGTTCGACGACATGCCCGGGGTGCTGCGGGCGAGCCGGGACGTCCTGCCGGTGACCGGCAGGGCGATCATCAGCTCCGTGCGTCCGGTGACGCGGTGCAGGTAGGCCGCGAACAGGGCCACGAGGAGGACGGACCAGGTGGCGCGCTCGCCGCGTGCGACCGAGCGGAGCCGGTCGGCGTCCGCCGGGGACACCCGTACGCTCCGCCGGGCGAAGGACAGGCCGCCGTGCGCGGCCGTCGCCCGTCCGGTGCCCCGGACGAGGCCGGCGGGTGCGTCGGGGGCGTCGGCGAGGTGTTCCCGCCAGGCGGCGCGCTCGGCGGCGGCCTCCTCGGACCGTCGGTACTCCGCGTCCTCGGCGAGCAGTTCCGTCAGGCTCCCGAACGGGGAGGGCCCCCAGGGTTCGCCCGCGACGGCCTGCTCGTACAGCTCGATCAGCCGGGCGAGTGCCATCGACACGCCCACGCCGTCGACGACCAGGTGGTGGAATCCGTAGAAGTAGAAGTACCTGTCCTCGGCGAGCCTGATCAGCGCGCAGCGGACCGGCGGCCGGCCGGTGAGGTCGAAGGGGGCGCAGATCAGTGCGTCCACGATCTGCCAGGCCGCGCCCTCGGGGTCGTCCGCGGCGCTCACGTCGGTGAACGGCAGGGTGCGCGATCCGGCGTCGGCGTCGACCAGCTGCCACACCCGTTCGCCGTCGTCCTCGAAGCGGCGGATGCGGAGGAAGTCCGCCTCCTCGACGAGCCGGCGCCAGGCCGCGGCCATCAGCCGCGGATCCACGGGGCCGTTGATCTCGCGGCACTCGGCGACGTTGTACTTCACGCCGGTGGGGTCGAGGGCGTGTGCCGTCCAGATGTCACGCTGGGCCACCGAGAGCGGCAGCCGGACGGCGGCCGGAGCGGGTGCGACGGGCGTGTCGAACGGCATGGGGGGCTCCTGTGGAGGTCACGGCGGAGGAGGGGAGGAAGAGCGGCTCGGGCTCGGGCGGGGCAGTCGCCATACAACCCGTGGGCCGGGGCCGGGAGCGGCAGTTGGCCCGGCGGTACGCCAGCGGTTCGGCGGTGGGGCGGCAGTCAGGCGGCAGCGGTTCCGGCAGTCGCGTCCACCACGTCCGCCGCGAGGGCGCGGACCACGCTCAGTACGCGGAACGCGGAGCGGCCGCCGTCCGCGCCGGACCGGATCACGCCGCTGACCAGCAGGTCGCGGACCATGCGGCCGCAGTGCGGCAGGGACATGCCGGTCAGCCGGAGGACGTCCTCCAGGACGAATTCGTCCTCGCTCGCGGCGCACAGCGCGCCGATCAGCCGCCGGTGGCCGTCGGGGAGCGCGGTGAGCGTGCGGGCGACGCGCTCGCGGAGACGGGAGCCGGACCGGCCGTCGGCCAGGTGGTCGAGCAGCGGCGCCGGGTCGGACTCGACGATGCCCCGCAGCGTGGTCAGGTCGCAGACGGTGAGCCAGGAGGCCGCCGCGGCGAGCGCGAGCGGATGGCCGTCGAGCCGGTGGCTGACCCACGCGACGTCCGCGAGGACGCGCTCGTCGGGAACGACGTCGGGGCGGACGTGGCGGAGCCGGCTGAGGAAGAACCGGGCGGCGGGCGCGTCGGGGCGGATGCCGCCGGAGGGGTCCGGCGCCTCCAGCGGGGCGAGGAGGAAGAGGCGTTCGCCGGGGACGTTCCAGGGTTCGTCGGCGGTGACGAGGAGGCGGAGTCCGGGCAGTTCGCGCAGCAGCCGGCTCAGGCGGTGGAAGTCGAGCAGTGCGGTGTCGACGCCGTCGAGGACGAGGAGCACCGCGCGGTCGCCGAGCGCGCCGGCCAGGTCGGGGACCAGGTCGTCGGCCCGGCCGTCGCCGTGGAGGAAGGCGGCGCAGTCGGCCGTCAGGGCGGCGAGCCGGCCGTCGCAGGCCGGCAGGCAGTCGGCGACCGCCCCGGGGGCGGTGTGCCACAGCACCGGGAAGCCGGCGTCGTGCAGCCGGGCCGCCGCCTCCAGGGCCAGTCTCGTCTTGCCGACGCCGCTCAGCCCGACGACGGTGATCAGGCGTTCGGCTCCGGAGCGCAGCTCCTCCGTGAGGACGGTGGACTCGGCGGCCCTCTCGATCAGCGGGTGCAGCGGTACGGGCGGGGCCGGCCGTTCGGCGACGAGGTCCCCGGGTCCGACGCCGCCCCGGTGGCCGTGTCCGCGCCGCACCGCGTCCTCGAGGGCGGTGCGGGCCCGGGGGCCCAGGCGCAGGCCGTCGGCGATCAGCCGGATCGTGTCGGCTCTCGGCCGTTGCGCCTTCCCCTTCTCCAGGTCGCGGATGGCGCGGACGCTGATGGTGGAGAGGTCCGCGAGCTCCTGCTGGGTCAGGCCGATGCGGAGCCGGTGGCCGCGTATGAGGGTGCCGAGCGCGGCGGTGGCCGTCACGGTGTCCTCGGGGGAGAGACCGGTCGTCATGAGAAGCTCCCGCTCGTCGAGTTGGGGCGGGCCTGCCGTCGGTGCCCGGTCGGGCCGCCGACCGGGGGCTTCGCCTCGCCGTCTGCTGGCCCCCATCGTCCGGACGGCGACTATTCGGGAGGCATCCCGGCACTAACCCTCCGCCGCCCCTTCCGGGCGGCGGAACCCCCGGGGCGGGATGCCGGGCGATAGCCGGCCCGGGGCCCCGTGATAGCGGTGCGGGCGGGGCGCCGTTCCGTGATAGCGGGGTGATAAGGCAGCGAGCGGTGCCGTGAATCCGCGTGTTCCTAACGTGGTGGTCACAAGGAAACGCCGCACACCACCGAGAGGCAGGATCCGATGTCCTACACCGCCGCCGCCACCGCCGCCCGCAACTCCGTCCGCGCCGCCGTCACCGCCGCGCTGATCGTGATCCTGACGGGAGCGGGCGTCCAGGCGAGCTGGGCCGACGGGACCACGGGCACGACGAGCACCACCCCGGTCTGCACGACCACGGTCACCGCCACCGGCCCCGTCACCACGTGCAGCACCGACAACAACCCCTGGGACTGACCCCCGGCCGGGAGGCCCGCGCTCAGCAGCCGGTCGCGAGCAGCCTCTCCGCCTCGGCGAGTTCCCGCCCCATCCGCCGCTCGCGGAACACCTCGACCGCGGGGACGAGCAGCTCCCGGGAACGTCCGGGCTCCGCGTCGAGGAGACGCGCGAGGTCAAGGCGCGCCAGCGCGCCACCGCCGAAATCCATGACCCCCTCCCGCGCGGTCACCGCGCGGTCGTAGAAGTCCCTGGCCCGGTCGGGACGGCCCATGATGACGAAGGCGTGGCCCAGGTCGCGGAGCAGGTGGCCCTCTCCGATGACGTCGCCGGAATCCCGGCAGAGTTCCAGGACCTCCGTGAAGGTCAGGACCGCCAGGTCGCTCCGGCCCTGTTCGAGCAGCAGTTGCCCGACGCGCCGCAGCGTTCTCGCCCGGCCGCCCGTGTAGCCGACCCCCTCGTAGATGTCGAGCGCCTCGTCCAGCTGTCGCTGTGCCTCCGCGATCTCGCCCTGCCGCATCCGGATGTGCGCGCTCTGGGTCAGGACGATCGCGCGGCCCACCACGTCGCCCGCCCGGTCGAAGTCGGCCAGGGACCGCCGGTACAGCTCCAGGGCCGCGGGGTCGTCGCCGCTCGTGCGGGCGATGAGTGCCATGTCGCGCCGGCACAGCGCCTCGCCCATCGGCTCGTCCAGCGCCTGGAAGACGTCGAGCGCCGAGTTCAGCGTCTGCCGGGCCGTGTCGAACTGGTTGCGGCTCATGTAGAGCGAGCCGAGGGACGCCCGTACGGCGGCGGTCCCCCTCAGGTTTCCCGCCTTGCGGACGGCGGCCAGCGCGCTCAGGTGGGTCTGTTCCCACAGGTCGTAGTGGCCGCGCACCTCGAAGAGCGTGACGAGCGAGGTCGCGAGGTCCCAGCTGAGGTCGTGCAGGCCCGCCTCCGCGGTGTGCTCGACCATCCCGCACAGGGCGGCCTGTTCGGCGTCGAGCCAGGCCAGCGGGTCGGCGAGCACCTCGTCCGTGTGGGAGTCCGGGGGTTCCCAGCGGGGCGCGTCGCCGTGCAGGACGGTGAAGTCCCCGCCGTACACCTTGCGGTGGGCCTGCTGGGCGAGGTGCATCCAGCCGCCCGCCATCCGGGCGAGCGCCTCCTGCCGTGCCTCGGGCGTGTGGTGCGCCGCCAGCTGTTCCCGCGCGTACACGCGGATGATCTCGTGGAAGCGGTACCGGAAGCCACCGGTCCGCTCCACTCCGGCGACGTCCAGCATCTGCACGTCGACCAGCGGTTCCATCAGGTCCGAGGGGAAGGGGCGGCGGTCGTCGAGCAGCGCGCCCGCCAGCCAGCTGGGCAGGGTCGGTGCCTGCGCCATGCTCAGGAGCCGCAGCAGTCGGCGGTCCTCCGGTGCCAGGCCCTCGTAGGTCAGCGACAGGCTGGCGCGCATCGTCATCTCGCCGTGGGCCAGTTCGTCGAGGCGGTGCCGCTCGTTGGCGAGCCGCTGCACCATGGACGCCAGGGTCCAGTGCGGGCGGGCCGCGAGCCGGGCGGCGACGATCCGCAGGGCCAGCGGGAGCCGGCCGACCGTGCGGACCAGGGCCTCCGCGGCCGCGGTCTCGCCCGCGACCCGTTCCCGCCCGACGATCCTGGACAGCAGTTCGAGGGCCTGGTCCTCGGCGAGCACGTCGAGTTCCACCCGGTGCGCGCCGGGCAGGGCGGTGAGGCGGGCCCGGCCGGTGACGAGGACGGCGCAGCCCCGGCTGCCGGGCAGCAGCGGCAGCACCTGGCCCTCTCCGGCGGCGTCGTCGAGGACGACCAGGACGCGGCGGGAGGCCAGCCGGGTGCGGTACATCTCGGCGCGCTCGTCCAGGGACTCCGGGATCAGCTGGCCGGGGATGCCGAGCGCGCGCAGGAACCGGCCCAGGACCTCCTCGGGGGTGGCCGGGCTGCCGGTCGTCCCGCGCAGGTCGCAGTAGAGCTGACCGTCGGGGAAGCCGGTCTCGGAGAGCATGTGGGCGACGTGCACGGCGAGGGTCGACTTGCCGGTGCCGGGCTTGCCCGTGATCGCGGCGAGTCCCACCGTGGTGCGGCCCGGCCGTCCGGTCAGCGCTTCCTCCAGCGCGGCGAGCCGGCCGGCGTCGGACACGAAGTCGGCGACGGCGGCGGGGAGCTGGTGCGGTACGGCGTCCTGACGCAGGGCCTCCGGGGACGGCGGGGCGGCGGCCGGCTCGGGGCCCCCCTCGGGCTCCGCTCCCGCCGGCTCCTCCGCGGTCCTGTCCACCGGTACGGATACGGGCGCGGGCGCGGCGGGTGCAGCGGGCGCGACGGGCGCGGGAAGCCGGCCGGCGAGGATCGCCGACTCCAGTTCCCTGAGCTCCCGGCTGGGTTCGAGCCCGAGCTCCTCGGCGAGGAACCGCCGGGCGGTGCGGAAGGCCTCCAGGGCCTCGGCCTGCCGCCCCGACCAGTACAGGGCCTGGATCAGCTGGCCGCGCAGCTTCTCCCGCAGAGGGTGTTCGTGGGTGAGCCTCTGCAGTTCGCCCACGAGCCCGTCGTACCGTCCGAGTTCGAGCTCCAGTTGGATGCGGAGCTCGACGGCGGTCAGACGTTCCTCGTTGAGCTGTCGCGCCTTGTTCGCCAGCGGGCCGCTGTCGAGGCCGGACAGGCAGTCGCCCTGCCACAGCGTGACCGCGTCCCTCAGCAGCCGTACGGCCTGGTCGAGTTCACCGCGCTCGCGCAGCCGGCGGGCCCGTAAGACGAGGGTGGTGAAGAGCGCGGCGTCCACGTTGCCCGCGTCGGTGTGCAGCACATAGCCCGGGGGCCGGGTCGTGATCGAGACCTCGCCGTCCGCGCCGGCGAGGAGTTTGCGCAGCCGCGAGACGCAGATCTGCACCTGGGTGCGGGCGGTCTCGGGCGGGTTGTCCTCCCAGATGAGGTCCACCAGGTGATGGGTGCTGACCACCCGGTTCGTCTCCAGGAGCAGCGCCGCCAGGATCACCTCCTGGCGCCCGGGCGGCAGCCGCAGCGGCCCGTCGGGGCCGTGGACCTGCAGCGGTCCCAGGACCCTGAAGGCGAGGGGCGACATGTCCGGGAGTTCCTGGGATCTGTCCCCGATGTCGTCCGTCACCGATTCCCCCACCAAAGAAACGAGTTGACACGTCAGGCCCGAGTGAGGACAGTCTCCACAACCACCCCCGCCCTGTCCATGCCGTGAAGATCCCGGTCGGAGATAGAGGGGGGATAACGCGGAGTTGGCGGCTCCCCCCAGAATCCTGGCCGAGAGCGAAAGGGGCTCAGCCGTTGAACCGCCAAGATGACACGAGCACCGGGTTTCCGGGGTCGGCCGACCTGGTCACCGCCGCCGGAATCGACCACGTCCGCCTGGTCTACGACTACCTGGAGGCCGGCGACCTGGACTCGTGCGCCTCCCTGCTGCACGACGGCGTGGTCCTCGAACTGCCGGGGCTGCCTCCGGCCCGTGGCCGTGCGGCGGTCCTGCACGTCCGTTTCGGGCGCACGCTGCCGCGGGCCCGTTACGAGATCGACCGGGTCGTGGGCCAGGACCGCAGCGTCGTCGCCACGGGGCGCCGGGTGGTGCCGGGCGTCGACGGGCAGGACCTGCGGTTCGTCGACCTCTTCACGATCGCCGACGACGGCATGGTCCTGGCCTGCACCCGCTACTACCACGTGGCGCCGTGAGCCCGGCCCGAGGACGGATCCCGTCCGTCCCCGGGCCCCGTGGCCCGGTCGGTGTCGGACGGCCTACAGGCCGGGCCCGTCGTACGCGCCGCGGTGCGGCTTCGTGGTCGCGCTCACCGGGTTCCCCCAGTAGTCACGGCCTCCGTTCCCGCTGATCACGGAGCCGTTGTCCAGGGCGGGGGACGTGGCGCGCAGCCTGTAGCCGTCGGCGGAGTCGATCGTGTCGCCGCCGGTACCGGGGTTCACGAACCGCGGGTCGCCGGCGATGCCGTTGGCGGTGGGCCGGGGCACGCCCTGGAAGACGTTCCACAGCCAGGAGATCCCGGCCCCGGTGGGCAGTCGGGAGTCGGCGGTCCCCACCCAGATGTTGTTCTCGACGACGCTCTCGTCGGGGAGCGTGATGCTGAACTTCTTGTCCGTGCAGTAGAGGACGTTGTTGTACAGGTGCAGCGCGGAGCGGCCGGCGCTGACGCTGCTCATGCGGCAGTCGTTCTCGGAGACGTTGTAGCGGACGACCTGCCGGGCGCCGCCGATGGTGCCGCAGCCGTCGCAGTCGAGGAAGAAGCCTCCGGCGTTGTCGCGGCTGAAGTTGTACTGGATCGTGCAGGTGCCGGTGTTGCCCCAGTCGCAGTCGAAGGCCTGGCTGTCGGCCGCGGACATCCGCGTGATGCCGTACACGGCGTTCTTCTGGATGGTCGGGTCGTGGTCGCCGAGCACCCAGATGCCGGCGAAGTTGCCGCCGGAGAAGGGGTAGACGCCGTTGCCGACGCCGGAGGCGTTGTTGTACTGGATCATGGGCGCTTCGGCGTAGCTGGCGATGACGCCGTCGCCGCCGACGTCCTCGAGGACGTTGTTCTCGATCAGTACGCCGGTGCCCTTGGCGGCCATGGAGCCGACGCGGACCTTGAGGCCGCCGCCGCCGGTGTTGCTGATCCGGTTGTCGTGGACGTGGACGTCGTCGAGGGTCGAGTTCGTGCCGCTCGCGCCCGTGACGATGCCGGCGGACTGGACGTAGTCTTCGGTGGTGGGGCTGTTCTTGTTCGTCTGGCCGGCCACCCGGTCGACGACGAGGTTGCCGACGTCGAAGCCCCGGTGTGCCGTTCCGTCGGTGGCGGAGATCCTCAGACCGGTGCGGCGGGCGAGGGTGGAGGCGGGGTTGGTGAGCTTGAGGTTGCTGATCCGCCAGTGGTCCTGGTCGGTGAGGGAGACCGCGTTCGGGGCGCCGCCGCCGTCGATCACGGGCAGGGCGCCGGTTCCGTAACCGGTGAGCTCGATGGGCGCGGCGGCGGTGCCGCTGCCCCGGGGGGCGAGGGAGCCGGTGCACGTGGTGCCGGCGGCGAAGGCGAGCGTGTCGCCGGGCCCGTACGTCCTCGCGTTGGCCTGTCCGATGCTGTTGAACGGCGCCGCCTGGCTGCCGTCCCCTGCGGTCGCCCGCGAGCAGTCCACGTGGGTGACGTTCCCCGCGGCCGTGGCGGGCGCGCCGGGGAGGACGGCGGTCCCGCCGAACGCGAGGACGGCGGCGACGAGCCCGCGGACTGTCGCCCGTCGTGCGGGCAGAGCTCTGAGGGTCATGGCGCAACAACCTTTCTGGCGGTCGGGTGCGGCCAGAAGCTAGGTGCGGCCGGTGATCGAGTCAATGCGTTCTCGTCGATTGATCGAGTTTCGATCAGACTCTGGGCGATTGGTCGATCACTGACAGGTGCGCTCCCCGCCCGGGCGGGAATGCCGTCGGTCCGGCTGCGGGTGGGACACCGCCGGACGGCCCGCTCGGCGCGGACGGCCTGCTCGGCATGGACGGCCCGCTCGGCGCGGACGGCCTGCTCGGCATGGACGACCGTGCACGCCTCCGGACCGTCGGGGCGCCGGACCGTCGGGGCGCCGTGCCGAGACGGTCCGGCACGGCCGTCCGCCGGGGCGTCGGTGCGCGGGCCCGCTCACGGATCCCGCGCACGCGCGTACCCCCGCTCAGACCCCGGCGACGGCCGGTGCGCGTCGGCAGGCCTCCAGCGCGCTGTCGACATGGGCGCCGAGGCCCGGTTCGGGGGCCAGGGCGGAAAGGCGGTGCATGGTCAGCATCGCGTCCCAGGCCGAGGTCCTGGCCAGGGCCGACGCACCCCAGGAGACGTCTTCGAGACGGGTCCAGAGGTGGGCGCCGAAGCCCAGGTGAATCGTTCCTGCCCGGGATTCCTCCTCGTCGAGGGCGTGGCGCGCCGCCGTCAGGAAGGCCGTGGCGTCCTCGGGACCGAGCGCCGAGACGACGACCCGGAGGAGGGAGGCGGTCAGGGACGTGACCTCGGCCCAGCCGGTCGCGTCACCGAAGCGCTCGCACAGACGTACGTTCAACAGGTGTTCCATGTCGGTGGTCATGCATGCACAGATACGTTTCCACCGCCCGTGGCGCCCGGCACGACACGCGGGACGCACCGCCCGACCCCCGTACGGAGTGATCGCCCCGGTGCCGCGCGGGGCGCACGGGCCGGACGACCCGCTCCGCGAAGCGCCCGGGGGCCGGGGCGCGGAAAGCGCCCCGGCCCCCGGGCGGGTCGGTGTCGGAGGGGTCAGACCTGCTCGTCCTCCGGGACGCTGACCAGCCAGCGGGTCTCCTTGCGGGGCCGCAGGTACAGCGCCCAGTAGAGGGTGGCCACCGCCGTGATGCCGCCGGTCCACAGCAGGTACTCGACGTCCTGCATGTACAGGATGTACGCCATGACTCCGATGAGCACCACCGGGACGGCCGGCCACAGCGGCATGCGCCACGCCCCGACCTCGCGGTGCGCGCCCCGGCGGCTGAACAGGGCCGCCACGGCCACGAGGAGGTACATGCCGGTGACGGAGACGCCGGTGACGCCGTAGAGGGTGTCGAGGTTGACGAAGCACAGCGCCGCGCCCGGCACGCCCACGACCAGGGTGGCCACCCACGGGGAGCCGAAGCGGCCCAGGCGGGACAGGGCGTTGTTGACGGGCTCCGGCCAGGCCTTGTCGCGGGCGGAGGCGAACAGGACGCGGGAGTTCTGGATGACCATGACGATGCCGGCGTTGATGATGGCCAGCGCGACGCAGAGGCTGATGAAGGTGCCGACGGCGGAGTTGGACCAGGCCTCGATCATGCCGCTGATGTCGCCGCCGGTGAGGGTCTCCAGGTCGCCGGCGCCGAGGGTGATGGCGACGACGGGGACCAGGATGACGGCGGTCGAGATGGCGAGGGTGGCGAGCACGGTGCGGGCCACGTTCTTGCGGGGGTTCTCCAGCTCTTCGGAGAGGTAGACGGCCGTCGAGAAGCCCTGGGTGATGAAGAGGGCGATGGCGAGGCCGGAGACGACCATGGCGCCGGTGACGAGCGAGTGCGAGCCGCCCTCGGCGGCGACCTGGCCGTGGACGAGGGAGCCGACGCCGCGCTCGGAGTGGGCGAAGCCGAGGATCGCGACGATCCCGGCCGCGATCACTTCGAGGACGAGGAAGATGCCGGTGATCCAGGCGTTGGCGCGCAGGTCGAGGAGGCCGGCGAGGGTCGCGAGGAGCATGACGCCGGCCCCGGCGAGCGGGGCGGGGATGTGCACCAGGGGCGCGAGGTAGTCGGCGGTCCCCATGGCGATCACCGGGGGCACGATCATCACGACCAGGAGGGAGAGGACGAACACCAGCCAGCCCGCCAGGCGGCCCGAGAGCGTGGAGACGATGGCGTACTCGCCGCCCGCGCTGGGGATCAGGGTGCCGAGTTCGGAGTAGCAGAACGCCACGCCGATACAGAGCAGCGAGCCGATGGCGATGGTGAGGGCGGCGTACGTGCCGACCCCGTCGAAGAGGTCGGGCACGACCACGAAGAGGGTGGAGGCGGGCGTCACGCACGACAGCGTGAGCAAGGTGCCGCCCACGACACCGATGGAGCGCTTGAGCTTCTGCGGCACGGGTTCGGTCGGGGGGGCCAACGCGTGCGGCGCGCTGAGGGTGTCGGTCATCAGGCGGGTTCCGATCGATGTGAGCGGCGGTTCTGAGCGGGAGCGGTATCGCCTCCGAGGCGGCTGGTGATCAGGTGGTTCCGTGGGCTCCCGGGCTGAATGGAAGCGCGAGCAGAACCGCAGGTCAATGGCCTGCCTGCTGCGGAATCCGTTGATCCGGCACGTCCGGGCGGGGCGTCGGGGCGCCAAGAACGCGCCAAGACTGCCGAAACGCTCCGTGCGGGAACCGCAGCTCGGCCGGGAGGACTTTTCCCGCGCTTTACTGCCGATCCACATACTGGAATACCGGGCGAACCAGACATAGCGTACCCATTCGGCTCCCCTATCGGTCCGTGCGTGTCACATTTCGGACTGCCGTGACGTCGCGCGGAAGCGGTGAAGCGGGTCCGGGAGGCGCTCCTGCGGGCGTTCTCCGACCTCCGCGCCACCGCCGAGGAGGCGGGGGCACCGTGGACGCCCTCGCGCAGCTCCGGCGGTTCGGCGTCCCCCCGCCCCGACGAGGCCGAGGGACAGGGGCTCACGCCCCCCGCCCGAGCTCAGAAGTGGCTCAAGTCCCTTGTCCGGCCGGTGTTTCGGGAACAGGATCGAGTCCGCCATCGACCCGTGGCGCGAGGTTTCAGGGGGACACGAGCATGAAGATCACGAAGACCGGACTCTCCGCGTGCGCCGTCGCCGCGCTGCTCGCCGGTACGGTCGGCTGCACGAACGGGTCCGGCGGCGCGAACGAGCCCGGCGGCACGGCCGAGCGGGCCACGCGGGCGGTCGTCGAGACCTGCGCGAACGGCACGTACACCTGGTCCGACGTCGTCGCGCGGGACGTGCTGACCGGCGTCGCCGAGAAGCAGGAGCTGGGCGAGGGGGGCGGCAGGCTGACGCACCGGCTGTCGCCGCTCCACACCCCGGTCACCGCCGTCACCTTCGAGAAGGGCCCCCGGGTCGACGCGGAGGCCACGCTCCTCTCGCTGGCGGCCCGTGCCGGGGTCACGGACGTCTCCGAGGGCGACGCCCACGCGTTCGCCGACGTCCACAAGCCCGCGACGAGGTCGCGAGCCGACGCCACCAGCGTCGACGGCGCCGGAACCTTCGTGGACTACGCCTGGGTGCAGGAGATCAGCGCCGACTTCCGGTACTCCTGCGGTGACGGCAGGCAGGCGGCGGGCCACGCGGTCGGCTGGACCGTCGACGGGTCGGGCGTCCTGGAGTGCTCCCTCCCGATCACGGGCGCGAAGACGAAGGACGTGGCCCTGGAGGCGGCCCGCCTCTCCTGCGGGCCCGACGCCCCCGCCGCCGGGGCGAAGAGCGCCTAGCAACCGCACGAGGAGCTCCGCGCCCGGTTCGCGCACCGGGCGCGGAGGCCGGGACCCTCGCCGGCCCGGCCGGCGCGCACGGCCCGGCCGTCGGTGCCGGGTCCGTCGAGTGCGTCGGTCCCGGATCGGAAAATAGTATCCATGTACATAGTAGCCATGTACTGTATCTCTCGTGAGTTCAGCACCTGAGAGCGCCACGGCGGGTTTCCTCGTCTGGCGCCTGTCGATGAAGTGGCGCGTGGCCGTCGACCGGGCGGTCGCACCGCTGGGCCTGACCCACGCCCAGTACGCCCTGATGGGTTCCCTGTACGGCATGGCGCGCTCCGGTCGGCAGCCGAACCAGCGGCAGCTCGCCGACCACACCGGGCTCGAACCGCTCTACGTCTCCAAGCTCGCCCGGACGCTGGAGGCGGCCGGACTCGTCGACCGCACCCGGGACCCGGACGACCCGCGCGCCATGCGGCTCTCGCTCACCGAGCGGGGGCACGACGTCACGCGCCGCGCCGTCGAGGTGGTCCAGGGCCTCCTGGACCAGATGCTGGAGCCGCTCGGGGGCCGGAACGGCCCGCGTGCACGGGAGTTCACCCGCGAGCTGGCGACCCTGCTCGAAGCACCTCTTGATCCGTACGCCGAGAACGACGAGGAGCAGTCATGACGACCACCACCGCACCCACGACGAACGGCCGCGTCATCGCCCTGGCGCACTACGCCGCACGCGCCCTCCTGGAAGGCGTACTGGCCCGCCACGGCGCCACGTTCGAGCAGAGCGTGATGCTCCGGGCCGTCACGGTCGCGGGCGGCTCCGTCGACCGGGACGAGCTGGTCGGCGACGTCGTCGGCTCGCTGAAGTCCGACGAGTCGGCCGTGCGCGGCGTGATCGGGGAGCTGACGGCCGCGAGGCTGCTGGAACAGGACCCGGCGCGGGCCTCCCGGCTGCTCCTCACGGACGCCGGACGGAAGCTGTACGAGACCACCACCGCCGAGACCGCCGAGATCTCCGCCCGGTTGTACGCCGGCATCCCGGCCGAGGACCTCGCGGTCGCGGGCCGCGTGCTGACCCTCCTCACGGAGCGCGCGAACGCCGAGCTGGCGAAGGCCTGACGGACGCCGTCCCGCCCGGCCGTCGCCGCCTGCGGTCCGGACGACGCCCACGCCGAGGGCCTGACCGGAGGTTCCGGCGGCAGCGCCTCCCCGCGGGCGTCAGGGCGTTCCCGGCCCCGGCCGGTGGAAGCGGGTCGACCACGAGCAGCACTTCGGGCCCGCCCGGGGCGTCGACGAGCGCGTTCCCCCGGGCTCGTTCAGCCGTGGAGCAGTCGCCGTGCGGTGAGGGCCAGCCGTGCGCGCGTCAGGCCCGTGGGAGCGGTGAGGTCCAGGGCGAGGGCCTTGCCGATGTGGTCGAGGCGTCGGGCGACGCTGCTGTGGTGGAGGTGGAGGAGGTCGGCCGCGCGGCGGACGGAGGCGGTGGCGCAGTAGGCGTCCAGGGTCTCCAGGTCCTCCGGGGACAGGCGGTCGAGCGCGGTCACATCGGGGTTGTTCCGTACGGCGTCCGCGGGGACGTCCGCCAGGAGGGCCAGCGCGCCCAGATCGGCGTGGTCGACGACGGGTTCGCGCGGGGTCGTGAAGCGGAGGGCCGTGCGGGCCTGGTGCCAGGAGCGGTCGGGACTCCCGGCGGCACCGATGCCCGCCCGTACCCCCGCGGGGAAGCCCGTACGGTCCAGGCCGGCGGCCAGGACGACGCCCGCGTCGGCGAGCGGGGCCGCCTTCACGGGGCGGGCCGGGCAGACCAGGGCGCCGACGCGGTCGAGCGGGAGGCTCGTGCGGACGGCGACGACGTGGACGGGGAGACCGGGGGCGAAGCCCAGGAGGCGCAGCGCCCGGGCACGGGCGGCGTCGTCGCTGTCGGAGCTGATGGCCAGTTCGACGAGGGCGGGGTCGGCCATGGTGGTGCGGGCGGGCCCGTAGCGCTCGGCGGCGGCCGCGGCGGCGATGGCGAAGCGGTCGAGGAGGACCTCGTCGAGCGGGCTGGGCGGTCCGGGGCGCTCCAGCCAGACCGTGCCGATCTCCTCCTCGTCGAGGGTGATCGGCGCCTCCGTGGACGCGGGCGCCGGCGGGGTGGACGCCTCGGTGCCGTGGGGCGAGACGCGGGTGGAGCCGCCGGTGCCGTGGAGCCGTATCCCGGCGACGCACTCGGCCAGGCCCGCCGTGGCGCGGGCGAGGGCGGGGAGGTCGACCCGGCGGCGCATCAGGGTGTCGTAGAACGCGACGATGCGCATCGCGCCGTCGACGTACGGATCGAGTCCCGACAGCCGTACGGCCAGTGCCTCCATGGCAGAAGGATGGCAGAAGGCCCGGAGCGGGGGCGTGCGCCGTTCGGTGCGCGATCGGGGCGGGACGCGCGACGGACGGCGGGTGACCCCCCGGGGGCCGGCCCGGAGGATGGTCGTCATGGATCCCGAACTCGAAGCGTTCGTCCCGTTCTTCCCGCGGACCGACCTGTCCGATCCGGTCGCCGCCCGCCGGTACTTCGCCGGTCTGGCGGCCGCCGTGCCGACCCCCGACACCCCGGAGACCGAGGTCGAGGACCGGGTCGTGCCGGCCGAACCGGACGTGGTGGTGCGGATCTACCGGCCGCGCGGGGCCCGGGCGGCGGTGGTGTGGCTGCACGGCGGCGGCTTCGTCATGGGGAACGTGGACACCGAGCATCCGTGGGCCGCCCGCATCGCGGAGGGCTCCGGCGCGGTGGTGATCTCGGTCGGCTACCGGCTCGCCCCCGAGCACCCGTTCCCCGCCGCCCTGGACGACGCCTACGCCGTCCTGACCTGGACGGCCGAGCACGCGGCCGAACTCGGCGTCGACCCCGCGCGGATCGCGGTCGGGGGCCACAGCGCCGGCGGCGGGCTCGCGGCCGCGGTGGCGCTGCGGGCGCGTGACGAACAGGGGCCGCCGATCCGCTTCCAGCTGCTCAACCAGGCGGGGCTCGACGACCGGCTGGAGACCTGGTCGGCGCGGAACTTCACGGACACGCCCTGGTTCCACCGGGGGAAGGCGATCGCCGCGTGGGGCCACTACCTGGGCTCCCGGCCCGCCACGCCGTACGCCGCCCCCGCGCGGGCCACCGACCTGTCCGGCCTCCCGCCGGCCTACGTCGCCTCCGCCGAGTTCTGTCCGAACCGCGACGAGGACATCGACTACGCCGTCCGTCTGCTCCGGGCGGGCGTGTCCGTCGAACTCCACCAGTGGCCCGGCACGTTCCACGGCTCGCAGGCCATCCTCTCCGCCGAGGTCTCGCAGCGGCAGAACGCCGAGCTCGGCGCCGTCCTGCGCCGCGCCCTCGCCGACTGATCCGCCGTCCCCTCCCGTCCGCCGACCCCTTCCCCTTACGAACCCGAAAGGACCGACGTCGTGAACATCCGAATGGTGTCGATCGGAGGCGTGGCCGCGCGCGCCGTCTGCGCGGGCACGCTCGCGGCAGCCCCCGCGTCCGGAGGCGGGCGGTCCGCCCCCGCCGGGAGCGCGAGTACGGACACGGGCTTCGATCCCGTGGGGCTCCAGTCCGCCCTGGACGGTGTCCACCGGGCGGGCGTGCCGGGCGTGTTCGCCGAGGTGCGGGACGACGGCCGAACCTGGCGGGGTGCCTCCGGGGTCGCCGACGTCGCCACCGGCCGTCCCGTCACGGCCGGCATGCGGCACCGCGTCGGCAGCGTCACGAAGACCTTCACCGCCGTCGCCGTGATGCAGCAGGTCGAGCAGGGCCGGATCCGGCTCGACGCGCCGATCGCTGACTACCTGCCGGAGCTCGTGCCGGGCGAGCGGGGCAGGAGGATCACGGTCCGGATGCTGCTCGACAACACGAGCGGCATCGCGGACTACCTCACGCACGCGTTTCCGTCGCTGCGCGGGTTCCCCTCCCGGCTCGACGTCTCGACGCGGAGCCTGGACGACAACCGGTTCCGCACGTTCCGCCCGGCCGAGCTGATCGAGACGGGCCTCGCGGCGCCTCCCGTCGGCGAGCCCGGTGGACCCACGGGCGTGTACTCCAACACCAACTGGCTGATCCTGGGCGAGCTCCTGGAGCACGTGACCGGCCTGCCGGCCGAGGAGTACATCACCCGGAACGTCATCGAGCGCGCGGGGCTCCGACACACCGGGTTCCCGACGGGGACGCGCGTCAAGGGGCCGCACTCACGGCTGTACGAGGCGTTCTACGGCCTGATCGACCCGCCGCGCGACTACAGCGTCTACGACATGTCCTGGGTGGGGCCGGCCGCCGCCCTGGTGTCGACCATGGAGGACCTCAACCGTTTCTACGCCCTGCTGCTCGACGGCCGGATCGTCAGCCGGTCGTCACTGGCGGAGATGCAGCGCACGGTCCCGGTCCGCGCCCTGGACGGGTCGTTGATCCAGTACGGTCTCGGCCTGCACAGGGTCGAGACCGCCTGCGGCACCTTCTGGGGCCACGACGGCACCGTCTGGGGAGCCGGGACGATGTCCCTGACGCGCGCCGACGGCGGGCGTCAGATGTCCGTGGCGGTCAACCTCGTCCGGTGGAACAGGCCGGACGCCTCGGGGAAGCCGCAGCCCCACCCCATCGACGGCGCCATGGAGACGCTGTACCGACGGGCGATGTGCGGTGGGGCCTCCACGGCCTCGGAGGTCGCTCCGTAGGAGTCAGCCCGCCGGGGCCAGGGTGTACGTCCGGCCGGAGGTGTAGAACTCCATGGCCGCCGTGCCCTGTTCGCGCGGCCCGTGGCTGGAGGCCTTCGACCCGCCGAAGGGCAGGTGGAAGTCGACGCCGGTGGAGGGCGCATTGATCCGGATCATCCCGGTGTCGAGCAGGTCGAGGCCGTGCAGGGCGGTGTCCAGGTCCGCCGTGTGGACCGAGGTCACCAGACCGTACGGGACGGAGTTGGTGATCCGGATCGCGTGGGCGACGTCGTCGGCGGGCAGCAGGGCGGCGACCGGGCCGAAGACCTCCTCGCTCAGCAGCCGGTGTCCGGGGGCCACCTTCTCGACCAGGGTCGGGGCTGCGTACCAGCCGTGCCCGTCGGGGGCGGTGCCGCCGGCGAGCGTGGCGAGTCCCCGGCAGGCGTCGAGCACCCGGTCGCGGGCGCCCTCGTGGATGAGCGGCCCGCACACGGTGGCCGGGTCGGCGGGGTCGCCGACCGGGACGGCCCGCAGCGCTTCGGAGAGGGCCTCGCGCAGCGGTTCGAGGGCGGCGCCGACCGCGACGACGCGGCTGGTGGCGGTGCACTTCTGACCTGCGTATCCCGCGATGGAGGCGGCGATGTGGCGCGCGGCCTGCTCGATGTCGGCGTCGGGCAGCACGACGGCGGCGTTCAGGCCGCCCATCTCGGCCTGCGCCGGAACGCCCCGGGCGGCCGCGGCCCCGGCCACGGCCCGGCCGACGGGGGTGGAGCCGGTGAAGGAGACCACGTCGGCGGCCGAGACGAGCGCGTTGCCCTCGGTCGCGCCGCCGGGGAGGACGGTGAACACGCCTTCCGGCACGGCCTGTCGCACGATCTCGCCGAGGCGCCGGGCACAGGCGGTGGCCTCGGGCGCGGGCTTGAGCACGACCGTGTTCCCCGCCGCGAGCGCCGGGGCCGCCTTCCAGGTCGGGATGGCGAAGGGGAAGTTCCAGGGGGTGATGAGCGCTGCCACGCCGTGCGGCCGGCGCCGGGTCAGGAGCAGGCCGCCACCTGCCGAGGACTCGTGGACGGAGCCGGTGGGGGCGTAGGGCGCCTGGGCGTAGTAGCGCCAGATCGCGGCGGCGCGGGCCACCTCGGCCCTGGCCTCGGAGAGCGGCTTGCCGACCTCGCGCACGGCGAGCCCGGCCAGTTCGTCGGCCGCGGCCTCGACGGCGGCGGCGACCGCGCCCAGGGCGGCCGAGCGTGCGGCGGCTCCGGCCAGCAGCCAGCCGGGCTGCGCGGCACGGGCCCGTTCGACGGTGTCGACGGCCGCGAAGGCGCCGGGCGCGGGAATCCGCAGGAGCACGTCGGCCGGGTCGGCCGGGTTCCGCGAGACGAGGGTGGGAAGGACGTCGGTCACAGGAGGGGGCCTCCGGGGAAAGGGGTCGCCGGGGAAGGGGCGCCCGAGAGGGGATCCGCCCGGGGAAGGGAGCGCCGAGGGAGGATCGCCCGGGGACAGAGGGCGCCGGGGAAGGAGCCGCTTGGGGAAGGGCCGTTCGGGTCGCGGACGTGCCGCGCCGCTCCGGCGTCGCGCGACCGCCGGCGGTTGCCGCCGGCGGTGGGGCGTCGGGGCGGCGCGCCGCTCAGCGGTGGCCGGCCGCGAGGGCCTTCTCCGTGGCGGTCCGCACCGCGGCCTCGGTCGCGCCCGTGAGCGGGTGGCGGGGCGGTCGGGTGGGGCCGCCGGTGCGGCCGGCGAGGTCCGTGGAGAGCTTGATCGCCTGGACGAACTCGGTCTTGGAGT
>NZ_JBVJPE010000042.1:0-20209 GCF_055582805.1 Streptomyces sp. NPDC107498
CCCCCGGGTCCGCAAGGTGTGGGTCGACGGCGGCTACCGCCAGCACCTCGTCGAGCATGCCGCCACCCTCGGCATTGACATGCAGGTCATCGCCCGCAAGCCCGGGACCAGGGGCTTCACCCCGATCCCGAAACGATGGGCGGTGGAGCGGACCTACGGCTGGCTCATGCTGAACCGCCGCCTGGCCCGCGACTACGAGACCCTGCCCACCCGCTCCGAAGCCATGATCCGCCTCTCGATGACCGGCCTCATGGCCTGCCGCCTCACCGGCGAGAACACCATCTCCTGGCGCGACCCGAAGAAGACCACAGAACAACCCATCCCGGGATGAAACATCGGGCGAAAACGACCTCTAAGTCTCAACAACGCAGCGTCACCGAAGCAAGATCCGCCAAGTGCTGCGCTCATCCGCCAAGTAAAGATCTCGGCCGCAACAGCCGTTGCGCCGCTTACCTGTCCACGTGCTGCACTCCACCCAATGCGCGATTTATGAGTGATTAGATGTGTGAATCAATGCGCGATCGAATATGCTGCCCCTTGGAGGTGACCTCTGTGTCCACTGAGAACGAGCTGTTCAGCGCCGTGGATGCGCTACTGGAGCAAGTCGCACAGGACGACCTGCCGGTCCCTGCGGAGCGTAAACGCCTGCGGGAGGCGGCGGGCCTGAGCCAGGCGCAGATCGCGAAGGCGCTGGACGCCCGCCGGGAGGCGGTGGGGAACTGGGAGTCCGGCAAGACCGAGCCGCGGCCGCCGAAGCGCGCCGCGTACGCCCGGCTCCTGGAGGGCCTCGCCGCCCGCTTCCCCGCCCCGGCCGCCGACGCACCCACCCCGGCTCCGGCGCCGAGGGTGCCGGAGGCGTTCACCGGGCCCGTGCCCGTTCCCGTCCCGGTGGCCGAAGCGCCAGCGCCCCCGGCCCCGGCTGGTGCCGTACGACCGGCGCCCGCCATGAAGCCCGCCGCGTCGTCGCGGCGCCCGGGGGCGAAGAAGACGATGGCGATGGAGACCACGGCGTCGGAGGCCGTCGACCCGCGCTTCGAGAACGGTCCGCTCGCCGTCATCGACGTCGACACCGACGGTCAGGTCTCCGCGTACTGCGTCGGCGGCCTGGTCCTGGACGTGCCCGCCAAGTCCATTCCGGCCCTGGTCGACTGGACGCTGCGTGAGGCCAAGCTCGGTCAGCCGAAGCTGTCGGGGCCGGGCAAGGACGCCGATCCGCTGCTCGTGCTCACTCCGTCCGCCCTGGAGGGTTATGGCCTGCCCGTCACGCTCACGGAGGAGGAGAAGCACGCCGGGCGGATCCCGGAGGGCCACAAGGTCATCAAGCAGCTCGCGCGCGCAGAGTGGAAGCTCACGAAGCGGGGCTTCGGACCGTGGGCCCGGATCTACCGCCCCGCGACCGGCTCGGAGCGTGCCTGCGTGCAGCTGTGCATCCCGTCGTGGAACGCGCTCGACAGCCGGCACTGGGGCGAGGCCGGGCAGCTCCCGCCGGCGGAACTCGCCCGCGTCCTGGGCGTGTACGCCTCCCGCGTGATGACGCCGCGCGGCTCCACGGCCGTGACCGGCCTGGAGCTGATGACCGCGCTGCACCCGCCGACCCGGGCCTCCGAACCGGACGCCGACGGCAAGCGGCACTCCGAGCACAACCCCGGCAGCCTGGGCAAGGACGCCATCGACCCGCTGCACTTCCCGCCGTGCGAGGTCCCCGACGGCCATCCCGTCCTCAAGGACCTGCCGCGGTTCCACGTGCGCGGACCGGCGGAGAAGCTGTTCGAGGAGGCGTACGACTGGGCGCGGCCGATGACCGACGCCGAGTGCACCCTGCGCCACCTCGTCGGCATCGACGTCAACATGGCCTTCGCCGCCGGCGCCAACGGTCTGAACGTCGGCCTGGGCGAGGCGACGCACGTCAAGGCCCCGGCGTTCGACCCGAAGCTGCCCGGCTCGTGGCTGGTCGACCTCTCCCACGTCGATCTGTCCCGCGTGAAGGTCGGCAAGGAGTGGGTGGACCTGGACAGCTCACTGCTGCCCTCCCCGTTCACGCCGAAGGGCGAGCGCCCGGAGGGACCGGCCTGGTACGCGACGCCCACCGTCGCCTACGCGGTGGAGCTCGGCTACGAGGTGCGCCCGGTCGAGGCGTGGGTGCGGTACGACAACGGCCGCTACCTGGACGGCTGGTACAACCGGCTCCGTGACGCCTACCTCGCCACGATGGCCGACCTCGGCGCCGACGCCGACCTCGCCCCCGAGGACTTCCTCGCGGCGATGGACGGCTACAAGGGCCGTGACCCGGAGCTGGCGATCGTCGTGTCGGCGATCAAGGCCACGGTGAAGGGCGGCCTGGGCAAACTGCGCGAGCGGCCCCGGGGCGAGGGCTGGCGGCCCGGCGAGCCGTGGCGTGCCCTGTCCCGGCCGACGTGGCGGCCCGATATCCGGGCGGCGGTCATCTCCCGCACCCGGATCAACCTGCACCGCAAGATCGTCAAGCACGCGGCGTTCACCGGGCAGTACCCCATCGCGATCCTGTCCGACTGCGTCGTCTACGCCGCCGCCGGACCCTCGCCGCTGGACTTCCTGCCCTACCGCCAAGGCAAGCCGCTGCCTGGCGGGTTCAAGCTCGGCATCAACCCCGGCCTGGTCAAGCATGAGGGCACTCAGACCGTGCTGTGGGGCGAGGAAGTCCGGGAGAAGTTCGACGCCCCGGAGCTCAACCTCGCCCGGTACATCAAGGACGGCACCGTCACCGACGTCGACAACGGAGAGTAGGAGAGGGCCACGATGAGCCTGTTCGGGGACGGCCTGGACGCCGCGGTACAGAAGGCGTTCACCCGCCCGGCCCCCAAGTCGGCCGGCGCGCGGATGCGGTACCTGGTCAAGCAGCTGGGTGGCACGAAGGTGGTAGCCCAGATGCTGCGGGTGTCCCAGCGCACCGTCGAGCGGTACGTGAAGGACGAGATCAAGAAGCCCCGGGCCGATCTCGCCGCGCGCCTGGAGCGCGAGGTGAAGAAGCGGTGGCAGCCGCAGATCCGGGCAAAGGCCCGGGCGAAGGCGGCGACCACGGGCGGCATCGTCATCGACGCCCGCGCTCGCATGGGCTACACCGCCCCGATCGGGTCGACGGACCAGGACCGCATCCGCCACCTGACCGTCGCCCTGCCCCCGGTCTACGCGGCCCGGCTCTTCGACGCCCAGGAAGCCGGCGCCAGTGACGCCGAGCTCCAGCAGATCACCGCCGAGGCCCTCAAGGAGGCGTACTTCCAGGACGACGGCCGCCGCGCCGGGTCCCTGGAAGAGGTCCGGTTCACGGACATCGAGCACATCGAGTTCGGCCTGTAGCCCGACTCCTCGTAACCAAGCATCTGGCCCCGGCATTCGAGCTGCCGGGGCCAGACGTTTCGCATCCTCGGTCAGCCGACCCGCCGGGGCCAGACGTTTCGCACCTTCGGTCAGCCGACCCGCCGGGCACGGCGGCGTTCCTGCCAGCCCGGCGGAGGCGCGGCGGCCGCTCCGGCGACCTAACCGGGCGCCACGAACGTCTCCTCCAGGCATATGACGTCCTTCATCTTCCAGGCGGCGGCCCTCAGCTTGCCGTTCCGGCGGTGCGGGGCAAACGCGGCCGGCCCCGAAGGCGCCCGGACGTCGTGCTCGGTGACCGCGGATACGACCACGACAAGTACCGCCGTCTCGTGGGGGAGCTTGGAATGAAACCGGTGATCGCCCGCCGCGGGACCGATCACGGAGCCTTTTCCAACCTGCCCGTCAGCACAGTTGGTGACGTCCGACTGAGAGTTCGGGACATGTCGGCCAGCTGTGGACCTGCTGGTCAAAGGCCTGTCATCGACCGGCGTAGCCGGCCGCCCCCATGCCCTTGCCAGTACAGATGCGAGGTTGGAAAGGCTCAGCGAACCCTCTAAGTCCCGCTAGTGATCGTTGTGCCGATCAAGATCACTGTGGCCGTCCGCGCGGCCTCAGACTTGCAGGGCGGGGTGGCTGGGGTAGCCACCGTGTCCTAGTCCGTGACGACATTTGGGGGAATCGCATCGTGAGCGAACGCGTCATTGAGCCCAAGAGCCGGGGCTTCCTGTTCCTCGACTCCCATCCTGCCGGCTGCCAGCAGCTGGTGGACGAGATGTGGCAGGCCGTTCCCGCCCCGGCCCCCGCAGGGAGCGAAGGGGCGGTGGCTCTGGTGATCGGCTCCTCTGCCGGGTACGGCCTGGCCGCCACGATCGCGGGCCTGGCCCGAGTCGGCATCCGCGGCATCGGAGTCTGCTTCGAGAAGCCGCCCGCGCGGCGCACCGGCACGGCCGGCTGGTACCGCACCGCCGCCACCGCCCGGCTCGCCCGACAGCACGGGCGAGACATGGTCTTCCTCAATGGCGACGCATTCAGCGACACGGTGAAGGAGCAGGTTGCCGACCTCCTCACGGAGCGGTTCGGGGGACGGCTTGACTATCTGATCTATTCGGTGGCCGCGCCTCGCCGCACCGACCCGGACACCGGCGACGTGTATGCCTCGGTCCTCAAGCCGATCGGCTCGCCGTACACCACCAAGACGCTCGTCTTCGACGAGCACGGCGCCCCGGAGGTGAAGGAGGTCACTACTGCGCCGGCCGAAGGAGACGACGTCGAGCAGACCGTGGCGGTGATGGGCGGCACCGACTGGGAACGGTGGATCACGTTCCTGGCCGACCGGTCCCTGCTCGCCGACGGCTTCACCACCGCCGCTCTGTCCTACATCGGCTCGCCTCTCACCGCGGCCATCTACCGGCAGGGCACCATCGGCGCCGCGAAGGCTCATCTGGAAGCCACCGCGCGCACGTTGGACGAGCGCCTCGGTAAGACCCTGGGCGGCCGGGCCGTGACCTCGGTCAACGCCGCTGCAGTTACCCAGTCCTCCACCGCCATCCCCGGCATCGCCCTGTACGTCGGGCTGCTGCGCGGCGTCCTCGGCGATGCCATGGTGACCCCGATCGGCCAATTGGTGGACCTGTGGGACCAGCTGACCGGTGCCCGCCTGCTTGACCTCGACGACGAGGGCCGGGTCCGCCTCGACACCTGGGAACTCGATTCCACCGTGCAAAACGCCGTCGCCGAACGCTGGAGCACCGCCACCAGCGACACCATCACCGAACTTGCCGACCTCGACTGGTTCAGCGATGAAGTCCGACGCCTCTACGGCTTCTCCGTCCCCGCCATCGACTACACAGCCCCCGTCGAAACCGACGTCCCCTGGCCCACCACCTGAACCGCGCCTCGATCACCGGGCTACGTCCGGGCCGCTCAGGACACCGCCACCATCGACGAGATCTGGGACGACGTCATCAGCGACCTCGACTCCGACTACACCGCCTACGCCCACGTCTCCTCCGTTGGCCTCAGCGCTTGACCGCCCCTCTACGGCATGTGCCTCCGGGCCGACAGGCCGGGGGCACAGCTATCTGCTCTTGTCTCACTTCTTCGGTCGGCATGACCAGTGCTCGGGCAAGCCTTCGGTTCTGCAAGGCTTGCGGGCATACCGCAGCCGAAGTGACAGAGTTCGACCTTCATCGGAAAACTCGAAAGTGGCGTCAGGAGTTCACCCCCTGGTGAGAAGACCCAGGTCGGCAAGGTGCGGTCCTCGTGTGCAGGGAGGGCCCCGAGGAGTCATTCCGCCCGGCGGGACAGCACTGGTGCGGTCCTTGTGTGCAAGGGCGGTCCCCCTCCAGGAGAATCTACGAGCGAGAGGAAAGCGGGAACAATCCCGTGGCGGGCGTCGTTCGACTCCAGGCCCATCCACCCGGACTCAGGAGTGTTTTGACCGACGACGTGAACACCGCCCTCCCCGCCCCGTTGCCTTCCCTCGCCACCCAGGCCGAGAGGCTGATCGAGCTCGGGGTGCACGAGCTCGCCGGGCTTTCCTCCGACGAGTTGCGGGCCTTCACCGGGGCCGTCGACGGAGACGCCCTGCTCGCCGTGCACCCGGACCTGGTACCGGCGTCCGCGCTCGCGCCGCTGCTACGCCGTGACGACAAGCATGGGTTCGTGGTGCTCGACATGCCGGACGTCGACGACTTTCGACCGTACGGCGTCGAGGTCCCGGACGCCCCGCTCTACCTCGTCACCGGGCTCGACCGCGGCGACCGCATGGCGAACTGGAGCCCCGAGGAGGCGCTGCCGGCGATCGTGCGGGAGGGACGCAGCCCGCTCACGCTTGCCGAGGGGATCCACTGGGCGCTCCAGCAGCCGGCCGCACTGGAGCGCAACCACTGTTTCATGACCATCGGGTCGCGGCTGCGCAAGGCGAACGGCACCTACGACGCCCGTACGCCGGCGATCTGGATCAGCAACGGAACGGGGCGGGACGGCCGCGAGCGGCGCAACGCCCCGAAGGTCGGCTGGTGCTGGTGGGGCAACCGGCATACCTGGCTGGGTTTCGGCTCGGCCACTGGCCGCCGGTCGTAGGGAGAGGTCGTGCGGCCCCACCCGGTGGGGCGTGGCCGCACGAGCCGTGGGCCAGCTCCTCTCATGGTTCCGGTTGCTGGAGCACGGGGGGCTTCGGTCTGTCGAGGCCACGGTCGGCCAGCGATGTCGCGTGCCAGGGTGACGGTATGGATGGGCAGTCTGAGAGCTCGGAACTCTGGGCGTTCCTGAAGTCCCTGCACTGTGGCGACATCCTGTCCGGCACCGTTGCGGCGATCGAGCAATTCGGGGTCTTCGTGGCCCTGGACGACGGGCCTGCCCACCCGCTCTTCCCCGGTGTCGGGTTCATCGTCATCCCCGAACTGTCCTGGCGGCACATCGACGCCCCCACCGATGTCGTTCAGGTAGGCCAGCGTGTCTCGTGCGAGTTCCTCCAGTTCGACACCTACAACGCGGAGGCCAGACTGTCCTTGAAGGCACTGGAGCCCGACCCCCTCCGGGCTTTCGCCGACTGCACAGCGGTGGGCCAGGAACTCCGTGGGACGGTGGAGAAGGTGCTTCCCTTCGGCATCATCGTCGACCTCGGGGACGGGATCGCCGGGCTGGTCCCCTTCAGAGAAGCCCCCGGTCGGCCTGCGGTGAGTCCGGTGGAAGACTTCGAGGTCGGAGAGAAGGTCACCGTCGTCGTCACGGAAATCGCCCCGCCGACCCGCCGGGTTCTCCTCTCCAGGCCGCAGGGAGCCCGGCGCGAAGGTGTCGCGCCGGCTACGTGACGGTGGGCGTGCCCCAGCCGTTGATGTGAGCATGGGGCGGGGTGATCTGACGAATGCCGAGTGGGAACGGCTGCGTCCATTCCTGCCGGTGAGCAACGGGCGTTGTGGCCGGTGGCGGGCTCATCGGCAGGTGATCGACGGGATTTTGCACCGGGTGCGGACCGGGGTGCAGTGGCGTGACCTGCCCGAACGGTTCGGCCCGTGGAAGACCGTCTATGAACGCCATCGCCTGTGGTCGGCCGACGGAACCTGGGAACGTCTGCTCCAGCAGGTCCAGGCCGCAGCGGATGCCGTGGGCGAGATCGACTGGGACATCTTCTCGGTCGACTCCACCATCGTCCGTCCGCATCAGCATGCGGCCGGCGCCCGCACCGACCCGCCACCGGCCCCAGGATCAAAGGGGGCCTCAGGGATGGAACACCAGGACGAGACGCTTGGGCAGAGCCTGGTCGCCCGCCTGGTGGAGGTGGTGCGGGAGGTGAGGGCCTGGGCCGCTCGCGGGGCGGGTTCACCACCAAGCTCCACCTGGGCGCGGACGGCCGCTGCCGCCCGCTGTCTCTGATTGTTACCCCAGGTCAGCGGCCGGACTGCATGCAGTTCATCGCCGTGATGGAGAAGATCCGAGTTCCGAGACTCGGGCCGGGGCGGCCGCGCGTGAAGCCGGAAAGCCTCGCTGCCGACAAGGCGTACAGCAACGGGCCCGTCCGTGAATACCTTCGGCACTGAGAAATCCGCCACGTGATTCCGGAGAAGACCGACAGCCAGGCGGCCCGCCGGCGCAAAGGTTCACGCGGAGGACAGCCACCCGGCTTCGACGAGGAGCGGTACAAGAAGCGCAACACCGTCGAGCGGACCATCAACCGCCTGAAACGGTCCCGGGCGGTCGCCACCCGCTACGACAAGCGCGGCTATGTCTACCTCGGCACCGTGACCGCCGCAGCAATCGTCATCTGACTTCGAACATGATCGACCGGACAGGTCCTAGGAGCAGCAGGCGGGGCGGGGGCGGCACCGGAGTGGAACAGGATGCTCAGAGCGTCGGGCGGGCCGTTCACAGGCGTGGTGCGCCGGCGGCGGGGTGACGGGTGCGGGGGACGCCTGCCGTCTCCGCGGTGCCCGGCGATGCGGGGGTGGGCGTCACCTCGATCACGTCGACGAGCCTGCGCAGCTTGTGCTGGGCGCGCAGGGCGTCGGACTGTGCTACGCATACGACGGCTGTGGCCGTGTTCGCCGGTGCGGTGGTGTAGGTCAGGTCCAGCACGTGGTGGTTGTTGAGCGTGGCGGCCAACCGCGTGAGTGTTCCGTGGCCGGGCTGGAGCGTGACGGTGAGTCGGGTGTGTTCCATGGGTGGTGGTCCTGTTCATGGAGGCCGTGGTGGGGCCGGAAAATGGAAAAGACCCCTCGCCAGGTGCGAGAGGTCTGCGTGCGGGCGGTGAGCGCGGGGAGGGTCACTCCCTCGGGCTCGGTGCCGGCACGCTGCCGCTGATAATCAGCTGCTGCTGCATGCCCGGCATGCTGGCACAACCCGGCCGTAGCCCGGAAGGCCATCTCACACTGCGGGCGTTGCCGACGAGGGGCGGCCCCTGCACCGAAGGGGCCGCCCCTCGTCGGCGACGCCCCTCTCAGCTACCGCGTGCTGCGGACGTGAATGACCGTAACGGATATGCGGGGGCGCATACTGGTAGCAATGACAAAGCCCAGTGCACCGAAGCGCTTCTTGCCCACCAGCCCCTTCAAAGCCCCGGTCACGCTGCCTCCCGAGCAGTTCGCTGTAGGCGACCAGGTCACCCACGACGTGCACGGCCTCGGCCGGGTCACCGGCATCGAGGACGGGATAGCGGCGGTCGTGGATTTCGGCTCGACGCAAGAGCGGATCTTGAGTCCGTACGCCAAGATGAGCAAGCTGTAGGACCGCCGTGCCCGGCCACGGCACACCAGATCCGTTCATGGACCTGCAATGAAGAGGACCCTGTCATCGACCTGACCTCGCCGTTCTCCGCTCCGGAAGGGGCGTCCCCCTGCGCTGCCGCAGCATCACCGCATCCCACCACACATCCCTTCCAGGCGCCCGACTTCGGGGAGGTCGAAACCTTCCTACTCGACGAGGATGCGCAAGCATCCGCCTCTGGCACGAGTGCGGCTCGACGCGAGGCAGACTAGGGGCAGACCGTCAGGTAGTCGACCTCACCGGCCCGGGCACGTTCCAACTGCCGGGCGACGCCGGCCAAGTGGTGGTCAGACCCCGCCCACCCGCACGATGCCAGGTCCGCATGCACCAGATCACGGGCTGACAGCCTCGATACAACGCCGATCCCACGTGGCGCCAACCCGTTTCCCCAGCCCGCGGCAGACCACGCCCGCACTGATCGGAAGATCCTTTACGGGACAGCCCTTGCCGCGTGAGATGTCTGCCTGGACCAAGAAGCACACCACAATGCCATCCAGCGCATCCTGTGTCATCCCTCCCGGTCGCCGGCGCATCCCCGGTAAGGGCTCTGTCGTTGGCCCGGGGGAGGTGCAGGGAAGTGATGGGGGATGCGAAGGCGCTGCCGGCGTTGATCCGGCGCCGGTACTGCGAGGGCGCCAGCATCGCCGTGCTGGCCAGGGAACTGGGGGTGTCGAAGACCACCGTCCAGCGGCACGTACCGGCGCAGGAATGGCGCGATGCAGCGGCCGCCGCACGACAGCGCCACCAGAACCGAGCCGGACAACCGTATGAGAAGGCGCTGCGTGCCCAGGTCGTGCGCCTCTACCGTTCAGGGATGCCGCAGCAGCGGGTTGCGGTCCACCCTCAAGATCTCGGTCGCAGCGGTGACCGCACGACTCGACGTCTCCCAGCGCCGCTCCCGTAAGGAAGCGACACGGCTTGCCGTCCAGCAGCAGGGTGAGCTTCTGCCCCAGGACGAGATCATCGCCCGGTACCTGCAGGTTCTTCGGTCAAGATCCGCTGGGACCACTCCACTTGCCCGTGGTGGCGAGGGTGTAGGGCTTGGTCTTCTGGTGCCGAGTTCGGCGTCCGATGGTGCGGGCGAAGTCGCCGGAGCGGCTCATGCCGTGCTGCCTGCCGCAGCGGCACGCAGCGCGGCATCTACAGAGTGCGGGTTTATCGGGTGATCGGCGTGGCGCCGGTCACGGCGACGGACAGGTCCCAGAGCCGGGCGGCCTCCTCGGGGTCGATGGCGTACGCGCGCACGCCGCCGTCATCCATGGGGGCGCCGGGGGCGGAAACGCGGGCGACGTCGCAGTCCTCCAGGTAGAGCCCGCCGCGGCCGTCGAGGAGGGGGGACGTAGCGGCCCACAGGCCGGTGGCTGCCCCCTGAGAGGGGGTCTTGAAGTCTGCGCCGACCACATTGCCGTGCTTGTCCACCCACCCGCGGTCGATCTGCTCCTGGAGCGTCATCTCCCGCTGGAGACCGGTGATGATCTTGCCGGGGTGGAGGCTGAACGCCCGGACCCCGTCGCCTTGCCCGAGGGCATCGAGGTGCACGGCGAACAGGGCGTTGGCGGTCTTGGCCTGGCCGTAGGCCAGCCACTGGTCGTAGCCGGTGCGGAAGTGCGGATCGTGCCAGCGGATGCCGGTCAGGGTGTGTCCGGCGGAGCTGTTCACCACGACGCGCGCGCCGCCTGCGGCGGCCAGGAGCGGGTAGAGCTCGCAGGCGAGGGTGAAGTGTCCGAAGTGGTTGGCGGTGAGCTGGCCTTCCCAGCCGGGCCCGACGCGTCGCTCCGGAGTGGCCATGACACCGGCGACGGCCATCAGGAGGTCGAGCCGGTCGATACGGTCGCTGATGTGCGCGGCGGCTGAGTGGACACTGTCGAGGTCGGCCAGGTCCATGGGGAGGACCTCGCTGCCCTTCACCTCCTTCAGAGCGGCACGAGCGACGTGGGGGCGGCGAGCGGGAACGATGACCCGGGCCCCGGCGGCCGTCAGAGCCCGGGTGGTTTCCAGGCCGAGCCCGGAGTAGCCCCCGGTCACCACGGCGGTCGTGCCGGAAAGGTCATGGCCGGCCGCGATGACCTCGGCGGTGGTGTCAGCGGAGAAGGGCGAGCCGAGCGGCTGCTGATCGGTAACGGTCATGCCGTGAACGCTACGATCTAGAGTGAGGTCTAGATCAAGTCCAGGGGGGAGCGGCATGACAACCACCGAAGCCGCCGCGCAGTCGCTGAGCATCGGCGAGGTGGCTGAGCGGACCGGACTGAGCGTGCACGCCCTGCGCTTCTATGAGCGCGAGGGCCTGCTCGTCGGCCCGGTCCGGCGCACGTCGGGCGGCCGACGGCGCTACACCTCCCTCGATGTCGACTGGCTGCTGATCTGCGTCAAGCTCCGCGAATCCGGTATGCCGCTCGCCGATCTCAAGCGCTTCGCCGAACTGGTACGCCACGGGCCGGGCAACGAGGCGGAACGCCTGCGCCTGCTCGACGCCCATCGACAGCGCGTCGACGCACAGATCCAGGCACTGGAGGAGTGCCGATCCGTCATCGCTTGGAAGGTCGGCGTCTACGCCGAGCACCTCGCCGGCGGCGAAGCCGGCGGGCTCTGGGACCCGACAGCCTGAGGCGAGCACGGACGGCCTCGTCAGAACTGCAGGTCACAGAGCCTGCTCCCCGCACCCGCGGGGATGGTCCCGTCACTCCGGACGGCACGGCCGGGATCGCGTTCCTCGCCTCCCTCGCCGACGAGACGACCCTCCATCCCGACATCCGGTCGAACGCCTCGGCCTCGCCGCGCGCCCTCGGCCGCAACCGCATCGGACGGTGAGCCATCGGACCCGGCGGTGACCGCGGGCCCGGCCCCGGCCGCACCTCCTGAAGCCCCTGTGGCCAGGGGCGGGGTTCCTATCCGCTGTCTTCACGTCATAGGGGGGGTGAAGGGATGAAACGTGGGCAAGTGCGGGCGGAAGGGAAAAATAATGCTTCGATCGACCAGGAGGAGCCTTGAGTGACTTCCAGGAATCGAGCCGTCGGCAGGACAACAGCACGGCGGCGGTAGCGCAGACGGCCCAGGACAAGGCGGGTGAGGGCGCCGCCCTGGTCGGCGGGAAGGCCGCCGAGGTGGGTGGGACGGCCAAGGAGCAGGCGGCCAACGTCGTCGGTGAGGCCACCGCTCAGGCGCGGAGTCTTGTCGACGACCTGCGGGGCCAGCTCCAGGGGCAGGCGCAGTCCCAGACCGAGCGTCTGGCGGAGAACGTGCGTCGGCTCGCTCAGGAGCTGCGGGAGATGAGCGAGGGCGGCAAGCCCGACTCCACCATGGCGGGTGTGGCCCGTCAGCTGGCCGATGGAGGCGATCAGGCCGCCTCGCGCATCGAGCAGCGCGGCCCCGATGGGCTTGTCGGTGACCTGCAGGACTTCGCTCGTCGCCGCCCAGGGGCCTTCCTGGCGGGCGCCGCGGTGGCCGGGTTCCTGGTGGGCCGCGTCGGCAAGGGAGTGGGCGCGGCCTCCTCCACCAACACCGGCAGCGGCGAGGGCAACGGCTCCGCCGCCCCGGAGCGGACCGCGGGCGGCGTCGCTCCGCCCGCCCGCTCCGGCGTGCCCGCCGGTTACGAGGATCTCACCGGCGCCTATGGCCAGTCGCAGCCCCCGCATGTGGTTCCGACACCGCCCTCCTACCCGCCGTCGGGCGGTGCGCAGCCGTACGGCGGCTCGCCGCGCCCGGGAGAGGGGATGTGACCCGTGGCCACCGCATACCAGGAACGGCCGACCCGTCCCGGACCGCCGCCGGCGGCTGCGGAGCCGTCGATCGGTGATCTGGTCGGTGAGATCAGCCAGGACCTGACGGGTCTGGTCCGCACCGAGATCGAACTGGCGAAGACCGAGCTGAAGCAGGAGTCGGCGAAGGCCGGCAAGGCGGCCGGAATGCTGGGCGGTGCGGGCTATGCAGGTCACATGGTGCTGCTGTTCGGCAGCCTCACAGCCGTATTCGCCCTGGCCCACGTACTCGACATCGCGTGGGCCGCACTGATCGTCACCGCCCTGTGGGCCGCCGTGGGCGCGGCGCTCTACATCAGCGGACGTGCCGGTTGGCGCAACGTCCATCTCAAGCCCGAACAGGCCGTGGAATCGCTGAAGGAGGACGGACGATGGGCCCGACACCCGACGAGCTGAGGACCGATGCGGAGTACCGGCGCGCGCACCTGGCGCACAACGTCGATGCTCTGGCCGAGAGGATGGCCCCGCGCAGGGTGGCACGGCGCAAGGTTGATTCGGTGCGCCACCGGGTCAGCGGAGTGAAGGAGCGTGTGATGGGTACGGCACACGGCGCGGCGGACGGAGCGTCCGAGAGCCTGAGTCAGACTGCGGACAGCATGACGGCGACCGCCAGAGAGGTCGGCGCAACCGTGGGCGAGACCGTTCAGCAGGCGCCTTCGCAGGTGAAGCGGCAGACCCAGGGCAGCCCGCTGGGCGCGGGACTGATCGCCTTCGGCGCCGGCATGTTGGCCGCTGCTCTCCTCCCGGCCACGGAGGCGGAGGAACGCGCGGGACAGAAGCTGCGCGAGCACTCCGGTGAACTGCTGGAGCCCGTCAAGCAGACGGTCCTCGAAGGGGCCCAGGAGGTCAAGGAGGAGATGCGGGAGCCCGCGGCCCAGGCCGTGGAATCGGTGAAGGACACCGCCCAGGAAGCGGCGGAGGCCACCAAGGACCACGCGCAGAGCGCTGGCCAGGAGACAGCACAGGGGCTCCGTCAGGTGGGCCAGGATGCCGCCGAAGAAGTACGCCGCACCCCCGGTTCTTCCTGACCTCACTTTCGCAACAGGACGCCTGAAAACAGCGCGGGCCTCGCGGCTTTCTCGCGGGCCCGCGCTTCACACTGTGCGATGCCGCATGCGGTCAGCTGACCAGTGGGCAAGGGCGAGCCCGCTCGGCCGGGGCGAGAGGCCTACCAGCCGAGCGGGCGCACAGAAATTTGTTCTGCTTCCCTGCCGTCAGCGGTCGCGCATGTCGTCGTCGGTGTCGGCTTCGATCTTCTCCTTGCGCACCTCGCCGGAGACGGTTTCCTCGTCGGTCTGTTCCTCGGTGGTCAGGCGCACGCGTTCCACGGGGACGGCTTCAGTCGCCACGACCGGCCGCTCCTCGTGGAGGATCACCTCGTGTTCGGCCTCGGTGATGTCCGGACCCGACATGGCAGCGTCGCGGTTGGCGTCGGTGATCGGTTCGCGCTCGATGCGGACCTCTTCGTGACGCACGGGGATGGTCTGCTGCACCTCCTCGGTCACGACGTACTTGCGCAGCCTGACGCGGCCCATCTCGCGGCGTTCGGTGCCGACGTGCATCTGCTCTTCCGAGCGGGTCATCGCGCTGTCGGACTCCTCCATGCCTTCCGAACGCATGTTTGCCGAGGTGTCGGTGTCGTCGGTGCGGGCCCAGCCTTCGGTGCCGGGCTGGTTGGCCTGGCTCCAGGCGGCGTCCCAGTCGATGCCGTAGTGCTCGTAGAGGCGGTGCTCTTCTTCTTCGGAGAGGTGGCCGCCGGAGTCGACGTCGACGTTGGGTGCGTCCTGGATCTTGTCCTTGTCGAAGGGGACCTCGAGGTGGTCCTCGACCATGGTGGCGTCCTTGATGGGGACGAAGGACTCGTTCATGCCGAACATGCCGGTTTTGATGCTGACCCATTCCGGCTGGCCGGTGGCGTCGTCGAGGAAGACGTGCTTGGCCTCGCCGAGCTTGTTGCCGTCGGAGTCATAGACGGAGTGGTCGAGTACAGAGGAGATCTGCTCCCGAGTGATCATTTTCACTCCTTTTGTGTAGATATTTATCTTTTGGTCGTCCTGGTGCCTACCCCTGTGGCTTCCACGCAACCGCTCAAACCCGGCCCTACGGTCGCTGCATCAGACGGGCGTGGGTGGACAGCCGCCGGATATGACGCGCACACCGAAACCCGAGCACGGTGAGGACCGCGAGCCCACTGCCGACGCAAGCCGGCGCGGCGGCGTGGGTCCCGACGAGGAGGTCGAGGAGCGGGCTCCAGATCGGCTCTCCGAAATGCCGAAGCGGTCCTGGACGGCTGTGCTGCGCGGCACGCTGAAGGAGTTCAAGGACGACGAGCTCGCCGACCGGGCCGCGGCGCTGACGTACTACGCGGTGCTGGCCCTCTTCCCGGCCCTGCTGGTGCTGGTGTCGCTGCTGGGCATCGTGGGCGAGTCGGCAACCAAGCAGGTGCTGGACAACCTGCAGAAGCTGACCCCCGGCTCTGCGCGCGACGTGATCAGCAACGCGGTCCAGCAGCTCCAGAGCAACAGCGGTGTCAGCTCCATCCTGGCCCTCGTCGGCCTGGCGGTCGCGCTCTGGTCGGCCTCCGGCTATGTGGCCGCTTTCATCCGCACCTCGAACGCCGTCTACGACATGCCCGAGGGCCGCCCGGTGTGGAAGGTGTTGCCGCTCCGGCTGGCACTGACGGTCACGTTGATGATTCTCGCCGTGGTCAGCGCGCTGATCGTGGTGTTCACCGGGGGCCTGGCCCGACAGGCCGGCGCCGCCCTCGGGGTGGGCGACACAGTGCTGACGGTGTGGTCGATCGCGAAGTGGCCGGTCCTCGTCCTGCTCGTCACGATCATGATCGCGATCTTGTACTGGGCCGCCCCGAACGCCAAGGGTCGCGGCTTCAGGTGGATCACTCCCGGCAGTCTCCTGGCGCTGGTGATCTGGATGATCGCCTCGGCCGGCTTTGCCTTCTATGTGGCGAACTTCGGCTCGTACAACAAGACGTACGGGACCCTCGCCGGCGTGATCATCTTCCTGGTATGGCTGTGGATCACCAACCTGGCCATCCTCCTGGGCCTGGAGTTCGATGCCGAGATGACTCGCCAGCGTGCCATCGTCGGCGGCCATCCCGAGGATGAGGAGCCGTACGTCGAGCCCCGGGACACCCGTAAGTGGAGTGATGAGGACCGCCGCCGCTCGGAGTGAGTAGCGCGTGGAAGGGGCGCGGGCGGGGAGGCGGGCAAGCATGGGAATCCCGGCCGCGGTGCGTAACGGTGATCATTGGTTTACCAAGCGGATGGCCGCCTGGGATTCTGCCCGGGCCCGCCAGCTCCTTCCGCCGGTGCAGGAAGCGGCCGAGCACACGAAGTTGTGTGGGTGGCCGCGCTGGTCATGGGGCCGGGGCGGCTGGCGGGGCGGTAAGGCAGCCGTTGCCGGGATCACGGCTATGCCAGTAGCGGAGTTGCTGGCCAACGCGGTCGCGAAACAGCTCGTCGAGTGGTGCCGCCCGCCCCCATTGGTCTGTCGGGCGCTTGTCGGACGGGGAACCGTCCGGTGCCGGCGTTTTGGTGTGAGCGGGGGAGTAGGGCGCTTGCGGTTTTGCCGCCGGTCTTGTGGCGGGTCGCGGTGGTGGTGCGGGCGAGGCGGTTGACCATGGGCGGCCGAAGCCTCCGGTGTCGCCGTTGGGGTCGGGGGTGCGCATGCGGGGGTGTATTGATCACGAGCGTTGTTAACGCCGGCAGGCCTTGATCATGGCGAAGACCTCCGGTGTGGTGGAGGTGTCTAGGCTCCACACCACACACGGAGGTCTTCGTGTCACACCGTAACGCCCGGCTGACCATTCACGGCAGGCGGATCCTGGTCGAACGCGTCCTTGCAGGCCGTCCGGTCGCGCATGTGGCCGCCGAGATGGGCATATCAAGGCCCACGGCCCACAAATGGGTCCGCCGTTGGAAGAGCGAAGGAGACGCGGGTCTGGCTGACCACTCCAGCAGGCCGGGCAGGACCCCGCGCCGGACACCAGCCGCCGTGGAAGAGCGAGTCTGCGGCTTGCGGCGGACCCGAAAGCTCGGGCCCGCGCGGATCGGCCCGATCGTGGGACTGCCCACCTCGACCGTGCACCGCATCCTCACCCGCCACCGGCTCAACCGGCTGGCCTTCATAGACCGGCCGACCGGCACCGTGATCCGCCGCTACGAACGCGAGCGACCCGGCGAGCTCATCCACGTCGACGTGAAGAAACTCGGGCGGATCCCCGACGGCGGCGGACATCGCGTGCTGGGCCGCGACGTGGGCCGGCCCGTCCGCGGCATGGGGTTCGACTACGTCCACTCCGCCGTGGACGACCACTCCCGCCTCGCCTACAGCGAGATCCACTCGGATGAGAAGGTCGTGACCTGCGCGGCCTTCCTGGCCCGCGCGGCCGCGTTCTTCCACGCGCATGGCATCACCCGCATCGAGCGGGTTCTGACCGACAACGCCTGGGCCTACCGCAAGGGCCTGGCCTGGAAGAACGTCCTGGCCCAGCTCGGCGCGACGGGCAAGCTGACCCGGGCCTACCGGCCGCAGACCAACGGCAAGGTCGAACGCTTCCACCGCACCCTGCTCGACGAATGGGCCTACCTGCGGCCCTACACCTCGAACGACGAACGGACAGCGGCCCTGGCAGACTTCCTGCACACCTACAACCACCACCGCTGCCACACCGCACTCGACGGACACCCGCCCATCACCCGCGTCAACAACGCTGCGGGTCAATACACCTAGCGGCCCGGCCCGCGCGTGGCATTCCGGGATGGCCACGGCATCGAAGGAAGACATCACGCACATGCGGCCGAAGCAGCGCAACAAGTACCGCCGCCTCGGCTTCACATGGCCAGAGATCAAGAAGACCGACCGCGCGCGTTGGCGGATGTGAAGGAGTCAGACTCCGACCGGCAGAGACGCACCACATCACAAGACGTGCTCACATTTGCCTGTGCGCACTGGGGTCGGACGGTACGCAGATCAGGAACCCTGATGAGTCACGGAGGCACCCTCACGCAGAGGGCCCGCTACCACTTCCACTGCACCGGCATCGGGCACCAGGCCAGCCTCCAGCACCTCCAAACCGCCCACGGACAAGGCGGCCATCGCCACCAGGTAGATCGCGACCTGGTGGTGCTCCATCCGCTCGACCAGACTGTGTGGTTCCTGCTGCGGCACCCGAACTGCTCCCTCGTGCTGTGCCCCCGCCCCGTGGCGGCCGCGCCCTCCATCCGCACAGGCCCCGGTGCACGGCCTGGCCTGCGGTTCCCGCTCAGTGGGCGGCTTGGCTGCCGCTCCTTGCAGGTGGCGGCCCCAGGGTGGGCATCCCGAGGTCGGCAGGTGCCGGTGCCGTCCGGCAGGACGCCTTCCGGCGTCGGTGCCGGACGACGAGGACACCGAGTCCGGCGGCCACAGCCAGGAGCGCCAGGGCGGGCATCCACAGCGCGCCGATCGCGGAGGTGACGCCGATGCCGCCGAGGACGGCCAGGATCGGGCCCGCGCAACAGAGTGCGCAGGCGGCGGCTGCGGCCGCGCCGGCGCCGAGGGTGCCCCAGGGCCGGGAGCGGCGGGGAGAGGGGGCGGTCATGCGGTGGCTCCGAAGAGGTCGGCCAGCATCCCGGCGGCGGACTCGGGCGCCCGCACCTCCAGCTGGACAGCGGTCGGGGTCAGGTGCAGACGGAAGTCGAAGAACGCGCAACAGCCCTGCTCCGCCGCCGCGAGCGCGGCGACCTCGCCGGCCAGCTCGGCCCCGGCGGGGAAGATCAGGCGGACGCCGTCGTCGATCTCCTCGCGCTGTTCGGCTTTGCCGACCAGCCGGCGCCACTGCTCGGTGCGCTCGCCCAGCTCGGCATCGCCCAGGGTGCAGGCGACCGGGGCGTCCCGCCACGGTTCGGACTCCGGGGAGAGACGGGTCGGGGACAGCGCGACCGGCATGGGTCCGGCCGCGGCCGCCAGCCCGGGTGTGGTGCAGCCGCAGTCCGGGCCGCACGCTCCCGCGGGCGCCGGGCCCGAGAGGTCGGCGTGGACGCCTGCGAGGTGTGCGGAGAATGCGCGCAGCTCGGCGATCCGGCCGTCGGTCTTGGCGATCCGGCCTGCGACCAGGGGCAGCATCCGGGCCCGTACGGAGGCGCACACCCCTTCCTCGCGGAGACCGAGAAGTTCGCGGATCTCCTCCAGGGCCAGGCCGAGGAGCTTGGCCGAGGAGATGAAGGCCAGGCGCTCCACCGCGTCTTCGCCGTACACCCGGTAGCCGGACGGCGTGCGGTCGGCGGGCAGCAGACCGGCGTCCTCGTAGAAGCGCAGCGTCGTCGCCGGAACGCTGGAGCGCTCGGCCAGCTGCGAGATGCGGTAGGTCGTCACACAGCCGACGGTAAACCTTCGACCCGACTCGAAGGTCAAGCCCGAATCCGCCTGCCCGGTGCCCTGGCCCGGTCAGTCGGCGACAGCCGGCTCCGGCACGGAGACAGCGACATCACGCACGCCCATCCGCAGGTGCTCGACATGGAAGAGGGCCTGGTCGAGGAGCTCGGCGACGTGGTTGTCGTAGAGGGCATAAACGATGGAGCGGCCGTGCCGCTCGCCGGTGACCAGACCGAGGTTGCGCAGCAGACGTAGCTGATGCGAGCAGGCGGAGGCTTCCATCCCGACCGCCTCGGCAAGATCGCTGACCGAGCACGGCCCCTCCTGGAGCCGGGCCAGGATGTAGAGCCGCGAGGGAGTCGCGAGGGCCTGAAGGGTGGCCGCGACGTCGGCGGTCCCGACCGCGTCGAGGCGCTCGCGCGTGGTGGCGTTGCTTTCACTGCCAGTTCCGTGGCCCATGGGGCCATCATACCGATGACACCTGAAGACCTATTCAGGCGTTCCTGTATGGTGAAGGTGTTGCCCCAGTCCGCCCGTGAAGGGTTGTTTTGTCATGTCTTCTGTCCTCGACCAGCGGCCCGCACCGCCCGCCGCCGACCCGCGGCCGGCGCCCCCGCGGCGCCGCACGCGGGTCCTGGCGTTGCCGGAAGCCCGATGGGCACTGGCCTCGCTGGTCCTGTTCCTCCTCGCACTGCCCGTCTACCTGGCGGGCGGACCGTCCTGGCTGTGGGGTGTGCTGTTCGCCGCCACCTACATCACAGGCGGTTGGGAGCCGGGGTGGGAGGGTCTGAAGGCCCTGAAGGACAAGACCTTGGACGTGGATCTGCTGATGGTGGTGGCCGCCCTCGGCGCGGCCGCGATCGGGCAGGTCCTAGGCCGTTTCCTTCGGATCATCTGATCGTTGGTTGATGTGTGTCGTTGACTGACGCCCAGTGGGCACGCATCGAGCCGTTGCTGCCGGACCG
>NZ_JBVJPE010000043.1:0-20202 GCF_055582805.1 Streptomyces sp. NPDC107498
CCAGCGGGCATCGGACAGGTCACTCGGATACGGACGTCGCTTCGCCATGCTTCCGGCTACCGCTACGAATCGCATGCGCCCAGGCGCACAGCAACGATAACGGAAGCACGCGGCTTGAAGACCAGGCATTTCGAGATGAGACAGGCACAAGTCATCCCCTGACCCACCCGTCACCCCACCCGACCCGCCAGAACCAGCCCGCATCTCCAGCAGCACAAACACCACCACCCGACAGCCAGAAAACCACCGGATACAGGGGCAGTGCAGACGAAAACGACCTCTCAGTGCCGCAGGGGCCCTGCTCGGCACTCTGTGAGGGATGGTTCCGCTCCCTGCGGATGTCGGTCGGCGGCCTCGGGGAGTTGTGCCTTGTGCCATGGAGGATGGTCGGCAGGAAACCTCTCCCTTTTCGTCAGTTTGACGTGAATCTTTTGGTTCTGTCCTGCTGGACGCCTTGTTCTGGGATGCTGGGGGCTGGTTGAGAGGGGTCGTTGCGATGCAGTGGAAGATCCACGGGGAACGTCCGATCTATGAGAACAGTTGGGTGAACTTGTGGCTCACCGACGTCGAGACGCCGGACGGGAACCGCTGGGAGCACCACGTGGTCAAGCTCCGGCACTTGGCCGTGGCTGCCGTCGTCAACGAGCGGCGCGAGGTGCTGATGATGTGGCGGCATCGCTTCATCACGGACGCCTGGGCGTGGGAGCTGCCCATGGGTCTGGTCGAGGAAGGCGAGAGCCCAGCGGAGGCGGCGGCCCGTGAGGTGCTGGAGGAGACCGGCTGGCGGCCCGGTCCGATCAAGCCATTGATCTATGCCGAGCCGGCCAACGGCATCACCGACTCCCAGCACCACGTCTTTCGGGCCGACGGAGCGACGTACGAGGGTCCGCCGACCGAGAAGAACGAGTCGGACCGGATTGAGTGGATCCCGCTGGCCGACGTGCGGAGCATGATCGACCGCCGTGAGATCGTCAGCAGCGGCTCCCTCGTCGGGTTGCTCTACGTGCTCATGGACGAGGCGATCCGCTGACCTGACGGGGCAGTACTTCCCGGAGCCGGGACTCGAATGCCACCGCGGCCGGTTCGCGGCGGAAGGGTTCCAACTGCTCGTAGAACTCCCGCAGGTGGCCGGCGACTCGTTGCGAGCTGACGGCCGCCGCGGGGGCAAGCGCGTCCATGGCCGTGTGGCACGCCTCGTCGAGTTTGCCGCGCTGGAGCTGGGTGCGGGCGAGCCAGAAGGCGTGGAAGGCGCGGCCCCGGTGGTTCGACTGGTGTTCTCGGCGAAGAGCGTCCGCGATGAGGGGTTCGGCGAGGGCGGCTTCGCCCAAACGGCCGTGCGCGATGCCGGTGTCCACGATCAGCTTCGGTTCATCGAAGTAGGCGACCCAGGCTGGGTCCGGATCGCCGGTGCTGATCCGGCCGAACTGGGTGTGGGCTTCCGAGATCGCGGTGTGGGTCGCGCCGTGGTTGCCGAGGGTGGCGTGGGCGAAGGCTTCGCGCATCGCGAGCATGGCCAGGACGCGTGGTGTCGTCCCCGCGGCCGTTCGGGCCTGGTCCTGGGCGGCCGTGACGAGTGCGAGGGCGTCGCCGGGCTTGTCCTGGTAGGTGGCCTGGAGGCTCATGCAGGCGAGGACGTTGGCCATGAACTGGCGGTCGTCGATGGCCTTGGCCAGGCCGAGGGATTCGGTGAAGTAGGCCCGTGCCTGGTTGTACTGGCGGGCGTCGAAGTAGGTCCATCCGGTGAGCCGGGCCAGTTCGGCCGCGATGCTGTGCAGGCCGTCCCGCAGAGGAGCCGAACGCTGTCCCTTGAGGAGATCGACGACGTAGCGGAGCTGGCCGACGACGGCCGGCCGTAAGGTCTCGCCACCGTGCTCGTCGTCCCGGCGCCAGTAGTCCGCGATCGACGAGTGCAGCGCCTCCAGTGTCGACGGGCTGAGGTCCCGCTCGGCCGCCAGGGCGAGAATGCTGTCGACGTCCGCCCCCGGCAATCCGGCGACAAGCGGCTCGACGGCTGAGGCCGGTACCTCGGCCGGTTCGCGGGGCGTGACCGTCAAGCTGGGCGGCGTCTCCCAGGAACGGCGGGCAAGGCCGAGCATGTGTCCGGGGATGTACAATCCGTCCGAGATCCGTTCGATCACGTCCATGTGCAGCAGCTGCCGCCGTCCGGCGATCACCTCGCCCACGCGGCTCGGGGTCAGGTCGCAGCGTCGCGCGATCATCGACGGATAGATGCCTGCTCGTGACTTGACCAGCTGAAAGATGCGGCCGAAGTCTCTGGCCTGGCATGCCTCGATCATCACTGGGTCCGTGAGCAGGCTGACCGGGAGTTCCTTCGAGCGAGATGGCTCGGGCATCGGGCACGCTCCGGCATGAGGACTACGGATCGCTGCACTTGGTCAACCGAGGGTGATGTTACCCAAGTTGGGTAATCCGCTTGGCCTTTCTGGCCGGGCCCGTGGATCGCGATGCTCCTGGCCATGGCGAACGGACAGGACGACGTACGGATGACGCTGCGGGTCTCCCGCGACTCCGGCCAGACGTGGGGCCTTCTCACGGAGGTACGCGTGGGCGAGGACCCGATGGTCCTGGAGAACCCGGGCCGCTACCCGCCGTGCGTCTGCCCCCGCTGCTCGCAGCAGGCCCGGAACGCCGTCGCATCCTTCCGGATGGTGTTGTGATGCGGTGCGTGCACTGGCGCGGGGTGCCCGTCGATCTGGCACGGGAAGCGCAGGAGAAGTCGGCCACCCTGTACATCGACAGGGCCGTGCAGTGCCAGCTGTCCGCGCACGACGAAGGTGAGCGCTTCGGTCTCCTCACCGACGCCGGCGCATACGGAACCGCGCTGTGGCTCCGCTGGCACGGGGCGGATGAGGCGGGACTTGTCGTACTGCCGGACTGCCCGGTGGCCGCCCCGGGTCCTGACGGTGAGGGCTGCTGTCTGTTCGCCGACCACGCCAAGCAGCACACCTGGGAAGACGCCCTGGAGGAGGTCTCGTGCACCAACTGATCACGAGCCCGCACAAGACCCGGCGCCCTCGCTCGCCTCGCAACGAACAGTGCGGGGACTGCGGTGGCAGCGGCGCCAACTCGTCCGGCAAGAGCTGCGGCACCTGCAACGGCCTGGGCGAGTTCCACTGCCACGCCGACCGCCAGGAGTCCCGTGTGCTGTCCCGCTCCGTGATCCGGAAGGAGGGCCACCGATGGCCTACGCTCTGATCGCTTCCCCGTTCCTCGACGGACACCTTCTCCTCAAGCCGGGAGCAAGGGCCGGCGCCCGAATCTCCGCCGACCACTTCGAGGGCCTGCGCCAGGCCGCCGCCGACGGTGAGTCGCTTCCCACCTGGGCGGTGCAGACCGCCTCCGACGTGTGGGGTCTGGACCTGGGTGGCCAGACCGCGCAGGGCACCGTGCTGGTGCGCGAGCCGTCCCCGTACGGCTACTGCCGGGCCTCGTGGGAGATCAACCTCGGCTGCAACTTCGGCTGCAAACACTGCTACCTCGGCGAGCGGCCTTTCTCCGGCCTCGGCTGGGACGACAAGGTGCGACTGCTCGACATCATGCGCGAGGCTGGCGTCCTCTGGCTCCAGATCACCGGCGGCGAGCCCACCATGGATCCTCACTTCCAGGGCGCCTACCGGTACGCCTGGCTGGCCGGGATGATGCTCACCATCTCCACGAACGGCTCGCTGCTCTGGCGGCCCGATCTCCTCAAGCTCTTCCGGGACTGCCCGCCGTACCGCCTGGTGGTCAGCATGTACGGGGCGAGCGAGGAGTCCTTCGACACGCTCACCCAGCGCCGCGGGGCGTGGAAGGCGTTCCGGCGCGGCATGGACGCCGCACGCGAGGCGGGGCTTCCGCTGCGCATCAACGTCGTGGTGACCGAGGACAACGCCTCCGAGGCCGACGAGATGGCCGCCCTCGCCGACGAGTGGAACGTGGAGAACCACGCGTACACGAACATGACGCCCACGATCTACGGCGGTGGTGAGCCGCTGCTCGCGCAGTCCGCCGCCCACCTGCGGCAGCGCAAGCCGTTCGCCGGCTGCAACGCGGGACACACGTTCTTCCACGCCGACCCGCACGCCAAGGTGTCGATCTGCAAGGTCGGGCGCGACGACCAGATCGACCTGATGGCCGAAGGCATCGACGGCCTCACCCGGCTCGGCGCCATCGCCGACCGCCTCATGCTTCGCACCGGTGGGTGCGAGGGCTGCGCCCTGTCCGGCACCTGCCGGGTCTGCCGTCCCCTGGCCAAGCACTACCAGGAGGCCAAGGCGCCGCTGCACAGCTACTGCCAGCACGGAGACAAGGAGAACGCCTCATGACCCCGCCCGTACCGGTGACCATCCTCCCCGGCCCGCCGGCCTCGGCCCGCCGCGCCGCGCCGCCTGTCGCGACTGCGTCGATCACCGCTGTCCAGGACCTCGACGTGATCGTGGAGAGCGCGGAGTGCTCCTGCGATGCCGGTGACGACAACCCCCACTGACCGACACGATCCGGTCAACTCCGTTCAGGCCCCGGCGTACTCGCGTCGGGGCCTGAGCCCTGCCCGTCCCACCGCTAGGGTTCCGCTCATGTTCTTCCGCTGGGACTGGCTCCGGCCCCAACTGACCGCGCCGATCGTGCCGACTCTCGGTCCCATCCACCCCGATGCCCTGACCGTCGGCGTGTTCGAGGACATCCTGCGAGCGGCCGACACGGGTGACTTCCTGCCCTACGACAAGGACCGGCGCTGGGGCGGCGAGAAGGACGAGAAAATCCTCCGCGAAGACGTGGTGCACCAGCCCGAGCACACCCTCATTCCCACCCTGACCCAGCGCGGACGCGGCACCGTGAAAGTCTTCGCCTACGGGCTCCGCGACAGCGTCGTGGAGGAGGCCGCCGAGCTGGCCGCCAAGCTCGCCGCCGCGCACGATGTAGTCAACGCCAGGGTCGTACGCCCCCTCGACCCCGGGACCGCACACCCGCGCGGTACCCGCATCCAGCTGAAGGACTTCACTGCCGGCCCCTGCCCCGATCCCGGCGGTCCGGTCCGCCCCATCGCCGACTGGCCGACCGCCGTGCAGGAGACCTTCGCTCCGTTCGCCGAGGCCATGGCGGGCGATGGCCTGGCCTTCCTCCACACCCGGATGCAGGCCGGCCGGTGCGGCCCGGTTCTCGCCGCCGCCATCGAAGACCGCATCGTGGGCGCGATCGGCCCCATGGAAGTACGCCCCGACGCAATCGGCTGCCCCCAGCTCATGCCCCAGTACTTCGCTGTCCTGCCCGAGATCCGAAGCCAGGGCCTCGGCCGCGTTCTGTGGCGGGCCGCCATGCACTGGGGCCAGACCCACGGGGCCGCCTACCAACTCCTCCAGACCGAGGTCGGCGGCCCCTCCGACCGGCTGTGTCAATCCGAAGGACTGACCTCCCTCGGCTTCAGTTACACGATTTAGACCGTGTCCTATGTGGTGAGGCGGTCGTTGAGACCGTCATGGGGCGGGGTACGTGGAGTTGGATTGTTCCGGACGGACTGTGGGAGATCGCGAAGCCACTGATCCCGCCGCCCAGGGTGCGTCCGCAGGGCGGCGGGACGCAGGACACCCCTGATGAGACGCTGTTCACCGCGATCATCTACGTCCTGGTCTCCGGCTGCGCCTGGCGGGCCCTGCCGCCGTGCTTCGGGGTTTCGAAGTCCACGGCCCATCGCCGGTTCCTGATCTGGTCCCGGGCCGGGGTGTGGGGCCGGCTGCACGAGGAGATCCTGCACCGGCTCGACGACGCCGGCTGCTCGACCTGTCCCGGGCGGTCCTCGACTCCGCCCACATCCGGGCGAAAAAAGGGGCGAACTCACCGGCCCGAGCCCCGTGGACCGGGGCAAGCCGGGTTCCACGATGCACATCCTGTCGGACGCGAACGGACTGCCCCTCACTGTCGGCCTCTCCGCGGCCCACACCCACGACAGCCAGGCCCTCAAGCCCATGGTGCTCGGTCACCAAACGAGACACGACCCCCACCGCGGCCGCCACTTCAAACCCCAGCGTCTGCACGCCGACAAGGCCTACGACATACCTGAACTGCGGAAATGGCTCCGCGGCAAACGCATCGGAGTCCGCATCGCCCGCAAGGGCATCGAGTCCAGCGAACGACTCGGCCGCCGCAGATGGGTGATCGAGCGGACCATGTCCTGGCTGACCGGCTACTGCCGGCTCAACCACCGCTACGAACGCCATCCCCGCAACTACCCGGCCTTGCTCGGCCTCGCCGCAGCCCTCTGCTGCTACAAACGACTCCTCCGCCTCACCACATAGGACACGGTCTAAGTGACCTGGCTCGGCAGTTGTCGATCGGACATCCAGGCTGGGCCACCTCAAAGACACATCCAGCAGTAGAGCTGCTCACCGGCTTTGCGGGCCCGCCTGGCGAGCAGGATGATCTCTTCAGCCACCGGCTGCATGTCTTCGGCGCGGGCTCCGTGCAGCTCTTCCGCTTGCACCCACCTGGCGACGATGGGCGGCACTTCGGAGTCGCGCACAGCCGCCAGAGTGTCCCGTACCAGGGGATTGAGTTCGGATACCCACGGTCCCGTCACCCACGGGTCGTCCTCGTCCTCAGGGCTGTCCGGGCCGGGTACCGGGGAGGTCGGCCACACGGTCACCTCTTCGACCAGGTCCACTCGCCACTCAACCTGACGGATGGCAGCAATCAGCATCGCCAAGACAACGGTCGGATCCACGTGTTTGGCCTCGACCCCATCGAAGGCTGGGAGCCCTCCAGCGAGCGGGGACCCGCCATCCGCCCGCTTAAGCACCTCCACGACCGATGCCGCATCCACCGCGCGGAAGTAGTCAGTCAGAGCGCCCATTGCTTTCCTCTCGGCTTCCAGTTCGTCGGCAGGTAGTAGATCAGGCACCGCTCACAGGACGAGGGGCGGACCAGATCAACTGAGACGAGGTTCGGGATCCACCAGCGCCGAACCGCATCGGATGAGAAACCGACTCGCAGAGCGTCGCAAATGATTCGGCCGCCGCAGGTCACGAAGCCCAGCGTGAGATGTTCGAGGGCCTGCCGGTCTTCTCCCCCTGTGAGCAGCACGCCCGGTGACCTGGTCGGTCCGCCGGTTTCCTCACGGCGTAGCAATACCCGGACTACGGGGCCAGGCCGCGGTCGGCAAGACTCAGCCTCGTCGAGCTCTAGCACGCCGGGGCCGCTCGCACGTTCCTCCTCTTCATACCCATAACGGGTACGGGTACGTACCCGTACCCTGGTCCCATGGGAAGGAGAACCACTGTGTCCGACGCCAACGTGAGAATCCCCGAGGAAGCCCGAGACCGGCTGGCCGCCGTGGCCGCCGCCGAGGGCCTGTCCCTGCGCGCCTACCTCGCCCGCCTCGCCGAGACCGTGCTGACCCCGGCCGAACGAGCCGAACGAGCCGACAGGGCCAAGGCCGCCCTGAACGCCTGGACCGGCTACAACCCCACGGCCGGCGAAGAAGCCGCCCTGGACGACGAGCTCGACCGCCGCCTCGCCCAGGTGCAGCGCCCGTGACCGAGCCGATGCACATCGTCCTCGACGAGACCGCGATGGCCGCCGCCGGCACCGGCAACGTCCTCGCCTCCCGCCTCATCCACCGCGCCCACGCCGAAACCGGCTGGTACCTCTACGCCCCCGCCTGCGCACTCGTCGAAGCCGACCGGGCCCGCCCCGGCACCGCCGAACACCTGGCCGCACTGCCCGGCGTCACCGTGCTCGACCTCGACTTCCCGTCCGTCCTCGCCGTCGCACAGCAGGCCACCTGGGCCCAGGCCCACGCCCAGCACGCGGCCCAGCCCACCCCAGACCGGCCGGACGGCGCGATCATCGCCACCACCGTCCCCGAGTGCTGGAAGGGTGAACCCGTCCGCGTCCTCGACCTCACCCCGTAAGCACCGCGGCAGCAGCAGTGTCGGTCCAGCGGCTCGAAACGGAACTCCGGCTGCTTGCCAGCACCGCTCGATACCGGAGGGCATCATCGACGGGCCGTCACCACAAGCGCGGGCGTTAACTCGTTCGCGTGCTCCATACCCGAGCCAGACGGATGGAGCACGTGAGCCCGATACGGTGTCCACAGAGCGTGAATGAACCGACTGGTCAAGCCCCGTTTGTTCCGCACCCCTTGTGCCCCTGGAATCTGCCTCTGGTCCAGGGGCACAGTGCTGCTCACCGGCAGGACAGCGTGGGCGCCCGGCCCCCCGACCGGGCGCCCACGGTTACGGGGCGGGCGTGAAGTGCACGACGGTGTTCTCGCACGCCTCGGCGTACACGTTCAGCGCATCCATCTCGGCCTGGTCCGCGGTCAGGCCCCAGCGCAGTTTCGTCGCGGTCCACTCGCCGATGTACCGGCAGTGCGCGTCGGGCAGGGGCGGCATCCAGGTCGAAGGGTCCTGGTCGGCCTTGGACCGGTTGGTGCGGGCGGTCACGGCGACCAGGCTGGTGGGGGCGTCCTGGTCATTGGCGTACGCCTCCCGGCGCTTCGCATCCCAGTTTGAGGCCCCGGAGTCCCAGGCCTCGGCGAGCGGGACCATGTGGTCGATGTCGAGCTTGCCGGGGTCGGTGACCTCCTGGCCGTCGTAGTACGAGATCCAGCGGCCGCCGGACAGCTTGCAGCCGGTCGCGACGTCCGGGGACTTGATTGCCTCGGAGAGCAGGACCTCGTTGCGGGTGGTGCAGCCGTCGGCCGGGTCCAGGCCCGTGTTCCAGTGCTTGAACTTGTCGCGGGTGTAGCCCTCTCGCGATTCGCCGGCGACGGGGAGCTGGCGGACCGCGTCCACCAGAGTGAGCACGGTCGCGGCCCGAGCGGCAGCAGGAGCAGGTGCGGTCGCGGCGGTGGCCTGGGCGGGAAGGGCGAGCGGGGTGAGGAGAAGGGCGAGGGCGGCGGTGCGCGCCAGGTTCTTGATCACGAACGTTAGAGATAGCGGTTCCAGTGGCTCTGATGTGCCCGGGGCTGAAGGAGTGTCCTCCCTGTGGGGGACGAAGTTCACCGGGGAAACGGTCCTTCGGCCCATCGGCCACTTCAGGGTGCCCAGCGGCTGAGCGTGGCGAGCCGCCAGAGGTATTGGCTTCGCCGTCGGCACCGGTTTCTACTTCCTCCAGCAGCAAATCTGACCGCCCGGCACCCCACAGCCGGACAGCAGACGTGCGAAGGGCCGCACCCGGCGAGGGGGCGGCCATTTGTGACCGTACGGCTCTCGGTGTCCCGCCGTGGCGGGAGGAGTGCGGCTACAGGGTGGGTAGGCGGCGGGCGAGGTCGGCGGCGAGCTGCCCGGCCGCCCGGCCCCGCCCGACCGGGTCGAGCTGCGCCAGGACCTGGAGCAGCTCGACCGTCTCGCGGGCCTCGGCGGCAGTGAGCAGAGCGAGGCGGGGCTCGTCGGAGTAGGTGCCGGTCACCGGCTCGGTGTCATGGTCCACGCCGTCTTCAACGGCGCCCGCCCGGACCAGGGCACGGGACGGACGATGAGGGACGTCCCTGTACGGGGGTCAGGCCGCCCCGGCCACCTGCAGACCGCCCTCGTGGGTCCAGCTCTTCACCGGGCGCGTCTCGCCGTCGACGGTCGCGGTGAGAGCGAGGACAGTGCCGGGCTTTCCGTGCGCCCCGAGCCACTTCAGGAACTTGTCGTCGGCTACCTCGGGCGTGGACCACACGCCGAGGATGGTCGGGCCGCCCGGACGGAAGCGGAGCACGACCTCGTACTCGACGTCCTTGCCCTCGAGGCCGCTGCTGTGCACAGCGGGGCCTTCCTGTACTGATCGGGGTGCCGGTGCCCGGTGGGGCGGCGTCGGCTTCACGGGCGCGACCCCACCGGGCACCTCCAGCGTGGCACGCCGGCGCCTCCCGCTGCGGGTCGGCCCTGCCGAGTCGTGGGCATCACAAGGGGCGGCCGGCGGCGGTTCTTCAAGCGGACGGGACGGTTACGGCCTGGTGGCGATGACGGCTTCGATGGGGATGGTGTTCTCGAAGATGCCGTTGGGGCTGCACTCGGTGAGTTCACGGCGAGGAGTTCGAGGAAGCGTGCGCCGAAGGAAAAGCAGGGCCGTGAAGATGAGCAGCGGCTGCGGGGCCTCGAGGGCGCCCGTACGGTGGCGGAGAGGGGGCACTGAAGTCGCGCGGCGTGAATGCGAGCTCGGCGAGGACCAGGCGGCCCGGCAGGCTGAACTCAGGACAGCGGTGGCAGAGGCGGGTAGCGCGCGGTGAAGGCGGTGGAGAACACGTTGCGCGAGGCGCGGAGGGCCTTCGGTCAAGCCTGTCGTGCCGTCAAGGTCCTGGAGCAGCGGGACGGTCGGTAGAGCGGGCAGCGGGGGCGTGCGCGGGCGTGTGAGCGGTCGGTGGCGGCCGAGTTCCGGGCAGCACAGGCTGGTTGAGGGGGTAGTGCGCGGGTGGCGTGCCGTGGCGGCCAAACCTTGGCGATGTGTGACGTGCCTCACTCGTTCGGCGTAGAGGCGCAGGTCATGGGCACTGTGCGTAATCGGACCGGCACCTTCCGGAGAGAACGTGCGTCTCAGAGGTAACCCTGAGGGGGTCTCGTCTCGGTGAGTAGGGGTGAGAACACGCTGTGTTCCGTCCCGAGGTCGCAGAGTCGCGCCCCCTGGGACTCCAACTGCTTGATGAAGGAGGCTTCGTGGAGCTCAACTGGGCCTGGTACGCGCTGGCGATAAGTGTCGGCGTCTACCGGATGATCACGGTGCGCTTCGAAGCCGTCGTACGGCGAACCATCCCGACCACAGGGCACCAGCCGGCCGCGCCCGAGCCTCGCCCAGCACACCCGGGCGGCGGTACCGTCCTGCCACTGCTCCAGCAGACACTGCCGCCTGATGCAGGCCCGGGGAAAGGGCCGCAGCGATGAATGACGTCTTTGACCAGGGCCCTGACCTGATCGAACCCGATCCCGAGCGCGCCGACCTGGATGTCGCGTTCGAAGCCTTCCTGAGGGCGAACAAGGACAAGTTCTTCCGGATCGCGCTCAACCGGCTTACCGACCCCCGGGACGCCGACGAAGCCCTCAGCGACGCCGCGCTGACCATGTACTGGAAGTGGGAGCGCATCCTGGCCCACGCCAACCCCATGGCCATGGCGCTACGGATCCTCGACCAGAAAATCATCGACTTCTACCGGGCCCGGGCCCGCCACGTTGGGCGCGAACAGCCCCTCACCGAGCGCCCTGACGCCGCCTACCTCAGCGACCTGCGCGACCAGGACCGTCTCGACCGCGCACTGGAGGCCCTGCGCAAGATCTCGCCGCAGCAGGCGCAGTGCTGGGAGATGTACAAGGTCCTCGGAGAGAGCTACGAAACCATCGCCAAGGACCTCGGCATCAGCTACGGGGCGGCAAAGACCGCGGCCTCCCGGGGCCAGAGAAAGCTCAAGGCGCTGCTGGCCGAGCTGACGGAGAAAGGAGACAGCTGATGCTGGATGACCTGCTCGACAAGCAGGTGCGCTACCTGCAAGAACAGGCACAGGCGCATGACACCGACGACTTCATGGACCGGCTGGCCGCCCGCATCACCCAGGAGTCCAGGCGCCCTGCCCGCGTGACCTACACCGTGACGGACACCGTTCAGCGCCGCGAGGCCGACCGGCCGGACACCGACGTGGAAACCCGCCCGGTGCCCCAGCTCCCGCCCCCTCCACCCGGCCCCGACACCGTCACCGCACACCCGCGCGGCTCCACCCGGCCCGGCCACCGCCGGGTACGACGCCGCCCCACCCCGATCATCACCACCGACCCGCGCACCTCCCAGTTCGCCGTCCTCGCCTACGTGCAACTGCTGTGCGACAACGTGCTGCGCTCCAACGACATCGACACCCTCGCCGACTTCGCCGCCGACTACGACGAAGCCGGCGCCCGCACCTTCGCCTGCCTCCTCTACAGCCTCCACCGCCGAGAAAGCGCCCTGTACTGGTGGCGCTTCGCCGCCGGCGCAGGCGACCCCCTGGCCGCCCACCTGCTCGCCGCCCACCACGCCGCCGTGGGGCAGAGCCCCGACGCCCGGGTGTGGAGGGCGAGCGCGCAGATGCTCGGCTTCACCGAACAGCACCTGCCCCAGCCCGTACGGCCCAGTACCGAGATCGCCGAGGGCTTCGCCCGCGAGATGCCCTGGGACACCGAGATGAGGGTCTTCATGGGCTCCGCCCGCCTGCCCCAGGAACTCGCCCGCTGACACCCAGCTGAGCAATCGCCGCGCTTGCAGAGATAAAGCGCTCGATCCGCACGTTCTATAGAGCAAGGGAGCCCTGGAGGGGCACCGCCGTACTCGCCCCTCCAGCGCTCCCTTGCCATGTCCACGAAAGGAACCGCTCACGATGACCGACACGAAGAACGCCTCGCCGGACCGTTCTCGAGGCCGCCGACGCCCCGCGGTCCGGAGTCGACGACAGCGCCGCGTCGCCGCCGGGCACTTCGTCCGCGGCCTCGCCTACGGCGCCGGCCTCAGCGCCGCGAGCCTCGCCGGATACTGGCTCCAGCAATTTCTGTGACTGCTTCCGTAACAGCTCCACCACCGCGTCACCCTCAACCTCACGGCTGATGAACAAGCCGTCTCGGCTCCGGCGTCCACCCGCTCACTTGGTCGGCGCCGGACCCGGACGCCGGCACCGGAGGCTGGACAGGCTCTTGGTGGACGGCGTTGGCCTCCAGCAGGACTTCCGCCTCGCCGAGCGCGGACCGAGGTTCGCTTCCTCGACCTCACTCCCCTGAAGCTCGGGCCATGAAAGCGGCGGCACGCCTGAAGAAATGCGGCGAGCCGCGCGGGGGCAAGGCGCTCACCTCTGTCCCCGGACTGTAAGCGCCTCCTCAGCTCACGGAGACGTAGAGCTGGTCACCATCCGTCAGGCAGGCGCTGGCTCCCAGGGACTGCCACATGTCGACCATGTGCTTGCCGCAGTCCTGGATGGCCTTGTCCACGGCCGCGAACTCTTCCAGGGAGGGCAATGCCGGCGTCGAGTCGAGCACCTCTCGGATCGGCCCCCAGACCGGGCCGAGCATGTTGTGGACGGCCGGGTGGTCTGAGAATCCCTCCAGGAGCGGCGCGTTCCCGCTCGTTTCCTCTGTGGCGTCAGCGTGCGCGATCAGCATGAGGACCCCGCACGTGCACAGGAGCAGCCCCTCCTGTGCCATCCCTCCCGGTCGTCGGCGCATCCCCGGTAAGGGCTCTGTCGTTGGCCCGGGGGAGGTGCAGGGAAGTGATGAGGGATGCGAAGGCGCTGCCGGCGTTGATCCGGCGCCGATACCTGCAGGGCGCCACTATCACCGAGCTCGGACAGCTCTATCAGGTGCACCCCTCCACGATCCGCCGCCGGATCCCCGACGACCTGATCCGCCCCCGCGGCCGGACCCCGCAGACCCGGCCCCGACGTCGGCGGATGCTTGCGGACGAGGAGATCCGCCGGCGCTACCAAGCTGGGGAGAGCTCCTACGCGCTCGCCCGCGCGTTCGGTGTGTCTCCCCAGACCATCCGGGCGCGGATCCCCGCCGCCGACTGGCGCGGCCGCCCGGCCAGGAAAACCCCGCCCCCGCCACCGCGTCCTCCGAAGCCGAGGACAGCAAGCAGCCGGATGACGCTACCGGTCCCGGACGAGGAGATCCTCGCCCGCTACCAGGCCGGACAGTCCGCATCGGCCATCGCCCACGAGCTCGGCGTGGACTGCAGGACGATCCTGCGCCGCATCCCCGAAGACGAACGGCGCACCCACCTGCAGGCCCGGCAGCTGAACCGGCCGGCCCCCGACATCGACGCGGCATCCATCCAAGCTCTGCGAGCCCAGGGCCTGACCTGGGCCGCGATCGCCACCGAAACCGGCCTGTCAGTGAAAACGCTCCGCGCCCGCGCGTGAAACGGTGCTGCAGTCGCATCGAGCTCGGCCAGCTGCGCGGCGTCACCACCGTCACCCAGACTGAGTTCGCCCTGGGCGAGGCCGAGATTGCTACCGCGGCACTGCGCGCTACGGAGGCGGCGGGGCCAGGACGGTCAGGGCCAGTCCAAGGGTGTCGGTGATCACGTGGCGCTTGCGACCTTCGATCTTTTACCGACATCGATGCCCTGCCTGGGTTCGGCGGCATCGCCCGAGGCCTTCACGCTCTGCGCGTCACCACGGCCGCGGACGGCTCCATTGTCTGGTCCGGGGCCGCTCTGCGGGCGAGGCGGAGTGGACGACGGTGCTCTTGCCCGGCCCTTCGGCGTACACCGCATGACTGCCGAGGGCTGACCCTGCCGACGAGCCCAAGCAGGAGCTATCCGGGCCCTGAAGCGTCCCGTCCCGTGCCTCCCGAACTCAGTCGCATTCGCGACGGCGGTAACTGCTTGCTGCTCAGGTCTTCTTGAACACACAGGCGCGTGAACTGCGACTTTGATCAGAACGATGACTTCTCGCCAGGTATCCAGACAGGTTGCTGGAGCGGATTACCCGTCGTTCAGACACCGTGGTAGGACTGTTCGGTTGGCTGAGCATCATTTGACGGGGGATCGGTCATGGCTGTCACGGTGCCGGACTGGGCGGACACGCTGCTGGACCTGGTGGGGGTGAACTGGCCCAACGTCGACGAGGACGCGTACCGCGACATGGCGGACGCGCTGCGGGAGTTCGCGGACGACCTCGCCGATGACGGTCAGCTCGCCAACAACCACATGGAGCGTCTGCTGTCGTCGGGTCACGGCGAGGCGATGGACGCGCTCAACGAGCACTGGAGCAAGGTCAAGGGCAAGCGCCTCAAGGACATGGTCTCCGCGGCCCGGACGATCGCGGACGCGCTCGACCTCGCGGCGGGCGCGATCGAGGTCATGAAGGGCAAGGCGCTCGTCGAGCTGGGGGTGCTGGCCGGTCAGACCGGTCTGGCCATGGCGCTGATCCCGGTGACCGGCGGCCTGTCCGCGCTGCTCGGTGCCGGAGCGATCGCGTTCACGAAGAAGCAGCTGCTGAAGCTGATCACGGCCGCGATGGAGGAGGCGGTGGGTCACGTCGTCTCGGTGATGACCGAGCCGGTCGTGGCCGCGCTGGAGAACATGGCGGCGGACCTGGTCGTCCAGGTGAGCATGGACGCGCTGGGCGTCCAGAACGGCGTGGACCTCGACCGGACGAAGCAGGCCGGCAAGGACGGCTTCGACGACGGGGTGCAGGGTGCCAAGGAGGGCCTGAACCTCGCCTCCGCCGGAGGCGGTGGCGGAGGTGGCGGCAAGGGCAAGGGCTTCCACATCGAGCACGACGAGCACGAGCAGGCCGGCACGAAGCTGAACGGCGTGAGTGCCGGCATCCACGGCAAGACCGCCGGGAAGCTGACCAAGGCCAAGGGACACCAGCGCCGCAACAAGGGCCGCGACGACATCGCCGACGCCCTGGACCCGGTCATCGAGAAGGCCATGGGCGCCCTGGTGAAGTCCGCCAGGACCATGGGCGACCACATCGGCGACACCCTGCCGAAAGCCGTCAAGCAGATATCCAGGGATCACAAGAACAACGACGACGCCATCCGCGACCGCATCGCTCGCCAGCGCAAGGGCGACCACGACAGTAACAGCGGTGACCGCAATGGTGGCGGCCCCCGACGTGATCGTGGGGGAGAAGGCAACAACAGGAAGCCCCCCAAGGGGCTGAACAGCGCGAAGGACGACCCACGCCGCCACGCGATCCCCGAGGGTAAGAAGCGGTGCAAGAACGACCCGGTCGACGTGGCGACGGGCGAGATGATCCTCACGCACACCGACCTGTCGCTGCCCGGGGTCCTGTCACTCGTCCTGCGCCGAACCCATCTGTCCGGGTACCGCTTCGGACAGTGGTACGGCCACAGCTGGGCCTCCACACTGGACGAGCGCATCGAACTCGACCCGGCATCGCCCGGAGCCGTCTGGGCGCGGCAGGACGGCTCCCTCCTCGTTTATCCAGGCCTGCCGCAGGATGGCGGAGAGCCAGTGGCCCCGCTGGAGGGACCGCAGCTCGCACTCGCCCATCACGGCCAGCGCGAAGACGAGACCACCTACAAGGTCACCGACCACCGGACCGGACTGACCCGGTTGTTCACCGGCAGCCCCTACCGTGCATCGGCCGCGTACTGGCTGACGGGTATCGAAGACCGCAACGGCAACCGGATCACCATCTCCCGCAGGCCTGACGGCGCACCGACCGTGGTGACCCATACCGGCGGATACACCGTACGCATCACCACCGAAGCCGGCCGGGCCACCGCCCTGCACCTGCACACGCCCACCGGCCTGGTCGAGATCCGCCGCTACGGCTACGACGAAGCGGGCCTGCTGTCGGACATCTTCAACGACTCCGGCCTCCCGCTGCGCCTCGCCTACGACACGGACGGGCGGATCATCTCGTGGACCGACCGCAACGACTCAACGTTCCGCTACGTCTACGACTCCGCCGGCCGTGTGAAGGCCACGGTCGGCCCCGACGGCTTTTTGTCGTCGAAGTTCGCCTATGGCATCCATCCCCAGACCGGCCATCCCCAGACCCGCTACACCGATTCCACGGGCGCCACGACCATCTTCCAGATGAACGAAGCGCTGCAGGTCGTCGCCGAGACCGACCCCCTCGGCCACACCAGCCACTTCGCCTTCGACGCCCGCGACGAGCTGATCACCCAGACCGACCCGGCCGGCCGCACCACCCGCTTCGAACGGGACGACAACGGCGACCTCATCGCCATGACCGCTGCCGACGGCGTACGCACCACAGCCACCTACAACGACCTTCACCTGCCCACCGGGATCACCGAACGCGGCGGTACCGCAAGTCGCTTCGCCTACGACGAGCGGGGCAACCGCGTCACCGTCGTCGAACCTGCCGGCAACACCATCCACTACACGTACAACGAGCACGGTCACCTGATCGGTATCGTCAACGCGACCGGGGACCGGACGACCATCCGTACCGATCGCGCGGGCCTGCCGGTGCAGATCACCACCGCGAACGGAGCCGACGCCGTCTTCACCAGGGATCCCTTCGGCCGGATCGTCGCCGCCACAGACGCGCTCGGCGGCATTCTCAAGCAGGGCTGGACCGTCGAAGGCCGGCCCTCCTGGCGGGAACTGCCCGATGGCACCCGCGAAGAGTGGACCTGGGACCCGGAGGGCAACCTCACCACCCACACTGACCGGATGGGCCGCACCACCACCCACTCAGCCACCCATTTCGACCTGCGCTCCGCCACCCGCACCCAAGACGGAGCCGATCACCGCTTCACCCACGACACAGAATTGCGCCTGGCCAAGGTCACCAACGCGCAAGGCCTCGAGTGGCAGTACACCTACGACGCGGCCGGCTGGCTCATCGCCGAGACCGACTTCGACGGCCGCACGCTGACCTACGAGCGCGACCCCCTGGGCCGCGTCACCCGCCGTACCAACGCTGCCGGACAGAACCTGATTTACGAGCGCGACCTCCTCGGCCGCGTCACCCGTCTCGCCCATGACGACGGCACCGCGGCCTCCTTCACATATGACGCCTCCGGCTACCTGGTGCGCGCCACCAACCAGTACGCCGACATCACCTTCGAGCGGGATGAAGCGGGCCGGACCGTGTCCGAAACGGTCAACGGGTGCACCCTCACCCACGCCTACGACGCGATGGGCCGGCCCACCTACCGCCGCACCCCCTCCGGAGCCGCCTCCTTCATCGAGTACACCACCGAGGGGCTCGCCCGCTACCGGGCCGGTGACCACACCTTCCACTTCACGCGCGACGCGCTCGGCAGGGAAACCCGACGAACCCTGGGATCCCTCACCCTGCAGCACTCCTGGGACCCGGTCGGGCGCATCACCAGCCAGACCGCAGAACACGACCTCACCCAGCTCCTGGACCGGACCGCCACCTACCAGGCGGACGGAACCCCCCTACAGCTCCACGACAGCCGCACCGGCACACGCACCTACACCCTCGACCCTGCCAGCAGGATCACTGCCGTCGACGCTCACGGATGGCACGAACAGTACGCCTACAACCCCACAGGCGACCTGGCACACACCACCCTCCCGCCCCGCGCCCCCGGCCAGGAATCCGCCGGCGGCCACACCTACACCGGCAGCCGACTGATACGCGCCGGACGCACCGCATTCACCTACGACGCTCAGGGCCGCACCATCCAACGTCAGACCCGCACCCTCAGCGGCAAGACTCTGACCTGGCACTTCACCTGGAACGCCGAAGACCGCCTCACCCGCGTCACCACCCCCACCGGCGAACAGTGGGACTACCGCTACGACGCCTTCGGCCGCCGCATTTGCAAACAGCAGACCACCGCGGATGGCCGCACCACAGCCTTCATCACCTACACCTGGGACGGCGGCCAGATCGCCGAACAGTACGACGGCACCACCACCCTCACCTGGGACTACCTCGGCCTGCAGCCCCTCGCCCAACGAGAAGCACGCGGAGCCACCCAAGATGAAACCGACCGCAGGTTCTTCGCAATCGTCGCCGACCTCACCGGCAGCCCCAGCGACCTGCTCACACCAGACGGCACCACCGCCTGGCAGGCCCGCGCCACCGCATGGGGCGTCACCCAATGGAATCGCGACGCCGCGGCCTACACCCCGCTACGCCAGCCCGGACAGTACTTCGACCCCGAAACCGGACTGCACTACAACGTCAACCGCTACTACGACCCCCACCAGGGCCGCTACCTCACCCCCGACCCGCTCGGCCTCGCCCCGGCCATCAACCACTACGCCTACGTCCCCAACCCCTTCACCCTCAGCGATCCGCTCGGCCTGGCCGGCTGCTCCGCCGACCCCACCTGGGGAGGCCGCGTCACCTTCACCCGCGACACCCACGGCCGTCCCTATGAGATGAACGCCATCATCACACGAGACATGCTTGATGAAGGCACCGACGCCAACAGCAGCCTGCGCCCGCCTGGCTTCCTCGGCGGCATACACAACCAGGCACGAGGACACATGCTCGCCAACCGGCTCGGCGGTTCAGGCGACACCCTCGACAACCTCTTCACCATCACCCAGAACCCCACCAACAGCCCGGACATGCGTCACTGGGAAGACCAGGTCTATCGGGCCGTCGCGGCCGGAAAGATCGTCACCTACAACGTCTACCTCGACTACACCGACGACCTGCCCGACTCGGTGCCGAAATACATCCAGCTCGAAGCCCACGACCAGCATGGCAACCTGATCTTCGACCAACCGCTCACCAACCCCGCTCACGGCCAGCAACAGCGCCACCGCCGAGGACTGCTTCCATGACCAGCATCGACCGCCTCATCAGCCTCTGCCCGCCCCCGCCCGCCGCACCGGCCACCGACTGGCGGGCCGTCGAACAATCGCTCGGCATGCCGCTGCCGGCGGACTACAAGCAGATCTCCGACACCTACGGACCAGGCACGTTCTGCGGGTTCCTCCACCTCTACCACCCCCACGCACATACGCCCTGGACCAGCCTCACCGGCCCGATGCCGTCCACGATCCGCGCCCAACTCCAGATGGAACATGAGCAGGGGACCCCGCCGCACCCTGCCGACCCCCAGGACCTGTTTCCCATGGCGGTCACTGACAACGGCGAGTACCTCTTCTGGGTAACCCGCCCAGCGGGCAGTCCCGACGAATGGACCCTCGCGGCCAACCAGGCTCGCAGCTTCCAGTGGTACACCTACGACGGCAACCTGGCCCGCTTCCTCACCGCAGTCCTGTCCGGTCAGGAGACTGTCCCCGTCTTCCCCGGCAGCCTCCTCGACCACGGCGCCTTCTTTACCCCCCTGGCACCCGCTGCCAATCTCCCCACCGTGCAACCGGAGCAGAGCAGCGCCATGGCGTCCTCAAGTGATATCCGTGCCTGGGCACGTGACCACGGCTACGAGGTCCCCGACCGCGGCCGCATTCCCCCTGACATCCTCGACGCGTGGCAGCAGGCCAACACTCGGTAGCCGAGTTCCGTCGAGAAAGGCGGGAGTCGTCGTGCCCGCCGCCCCCGTCCGGTCCCTTGCAGCCTCGTGCAGGGGACCGGACGTGCTTCAGACCGTACGAAGTCCGCGAGTGCGCACCGGTGACCGTACCTTGGCTTTGTTGAGCAGTGAGCCTCTTTCATCCTGAATAGTTGCAGGTCAGCAGGGTGTGGACGGCTTGAACGATGGTGCCGATGCGCCGGGTGGAGCATCGGGCTCGGCGGAGGATGCGCCAGGACTTCAGCTGCGCGAAGGCGCGTTCGCCAGGAGCTCTCAGGCGGGCGTGATCGCGGTT
>NZ_JBVJPE010000044.1:0-17464 GCF_055582805.1 Streptomyces sp. NPDC107498
GATCGCGCAGGGCGGCACCAACGTCTCCGGCGGCCAGCGCCAGCGCCTCGCCATCGCGCGGACGCTCGTGCAGCGGCCGGAGATCTACCTCTTCGACGACTCCTTCTCCGCGCTCGACTACGAGACGGACGCCCTGCTCCGGGCCGCGCTGTCCCGGGAGACGGCGGACTCGACGGTGGTGATCGTCGCCCAGCGCGTCTCCACCATCCGGGACGCCGACCGGATCGTCGTCCTCGACGAGGGCCGGGTCGTGGGCACCGGACGGCACCGTGAGCTGATGGCGGAGAACGAGACGTACCGGGAGATCGTGCTCTCCCAGCTGACCGAGGCGGAGGCAGCCTGATGGCCGGTCCTGGCGGACGCATGATGATGGGCCAGTCCGGTGAGCGGTCCATGGACTTCAAGAACTCGGGCAAGCGGCTGCTGAAGCAGCTGGCGCCCGAGCGCGGCACGCTCTGGCTGATGCTGATCGCCGGCGTGCTGTCGGTGGCGGCCTCCGTGGTCGGGCCGAAGATCCTCGGCAGGGCGACGGACCTGATCTTCGCGGGCGTCGTCGGGCGGAACATGCCCGAGGGCGTCACGAAGGCGCAGGCCCTGGAGAAGCTCCGCGCCGGTGGCGACGGCGGCATGGCCGACATGCTGTCCGGGGTCGACTTCACCCCCGGTCGGGGCATCGACTTCGGCGCGGTCGGCGGGGTCCTGCTGTGGGTCCTCGCGGTCTACGTGGCGGCGGGCCTGCTGATGCTGGTCTCCACCCGCATGTCGATCAAGGTGATCAACCGGACGGTCTACCGGATGCGGGAGGACGTCCAGACGAAGCTGGCGCGGCTGCCCCTGTCGTACTTCGACAAGGCGAAGCGCGGCGAGGTGCTGTCCCGGGCGACCAACGACATCGACAACATCTCGCAGACCCTCCAGCAGTCGATGGGCCAGCTGATCAACTCGCTGCTCACGATCGTCGGCGTGCTCGGGATGATGTTCTGGATCTCGCCGCTGCTCGCGCTGGTGGCGCTGGTGACGGTGCCGGTCTCGGTGTTCGTCGCGGCGAAGATCGGCAAGCGCTCGCAGCCGCACTTCGTGCAGCAGTGGAAGTCCACGGGCGCGCTCAACGCGCACGTGGAGGAGATGTACACCGGGCACGCCCTGGTGAAGGTCTTCGGCCGGCAGGAGGAGTCCGCGGAGGACTTCCGCGAGCAGAACGAGGCGCTGTACGAGGCCGGGTTCAAGGCGCAGTTCAACAGCGGTGTGATGCAGCCGGTGATGTTCTTCGTCTCGAACATCAACTACGTGCTCGTGGCCGTGGTCGGCGGCCTGCGGGTGGCGACCGGCAGCCTGTCCATCGGTGACGTGCAGGCCTTCATCCAGTACTCGCGCCAGTTCTCGATGCCGCTGACGCAGGTCGCGTCGATGGCGAACCTGGTGCAGTCCGGTGTCGCCTCGGCGGAGCGGATCTTCGAGCTGCTCGACGCGGAGGAGCAGGAGCCGGACGGCCCGACGAGCGAGAAGCCGTTGGACCTCAAGGGCAAGGTGGCCCTGGAGGGCGTCTCCTTCCGTTACGAGGAGGACAAGCCGCTCATCGAGGACCTGTCGCTCACGGTGGAACCGGGACAGACGGTCGCGATCGTCGGCCCGACCGGTGCCGGCAAGACGACCCTGGTGAACCTGCTGATGCGGTTCTACGAGGTGACGGGCGGCCGGATCACCCTGGACGGGGTGGACGTGGCGAAGATGTCCCGCGAGGAGCTGCGGAAGGGCATCGGCATGGTCCTCCAGGACACCTGGCTCTTCGGCGGCACCATCGCGGACAACATCGCGTACGGCGCCACGCGTCCGGTGTCCCGGGCCGAGGTGGAGGAGGCGGCGCGCGCCGCGCACGCCGACCGGTTCGTCCGGACCCTGCCGGAGGGGTACGACACGGTGATCGAGGACGACGGGGCGGGGGTCAGCGCGGGCGAGAAGCAGCTGATCACCATCGCGCGGGCGTTCCTGTCCGATCCGGTGATCCTCGTCCTGGACGAGGCGACCAGTTCGGTCGACACCCGCACCGAGGTCCTCATCCAGAAGGCGATGGCCCGACTCGCGGCCGGGCGGACCTCGTTCGTGATCGCGCACCGGCTCTCCACGATCCGGGACGCGGACGTGATCCTGGTGATGGAGAACGGCTCGATCGTCGAACAGGGCACGCACGAGGAGCTGTTGTCGTCCGGCGGGGCCTACGCCCGGTTGTACGCGGCACAGTTCGCGCAGGCGGTCGCCGAGGTCGACTGACCGGCCCCCGCGTCTCTCCGTCGTGCGACCCGTACCGCATGATGCGCGGCACGGGTCGCACGACGGAGGGTTCCTGGGTGCCTTCGGCCCCCCTGTGGGCCGGCATCGGAAAGCGCGGGGACGGCGGCGCTGCTGCTCCTGCAGGCGGACGGCCGTCGGGCCCTCACCGTCGGTGAGGCGGACTTCTAGTCCAGATAGCCCCGCAGCTGGTCCGCGTAGGCGTGGTCCCGCAGTTTGTTGAGGGTCTTGGACTCGATCTGGCGGATGCGTTCGCGCGTCACGCCGAAGATCCGGCCTATCTCCTCCAGGGTGCGGGGCCTGCCGTCGTCGAGGCCGTAGCGGAGCTGGACGACCTTGCGCTCGCGTTCGCCGAGGGTGGAGAGGACGTCCTCCAGGTGGCGGCGGAGCAGCAGGAAGGCGGCGGACTCGACGGGTGAGGCGGCGTCGCCGTCCTCGATGAGGTCGCCGAGGGCGACGTCCTCCTCCTCGCCGACGGGGGCGTGCAGGGAGACGGGTTCCTGGGCGAGGCGGAGGACCTCGCCGACCCGTTCGGGGGCCAGGTCCAGCTGGGCGGCGACCTCTTCGGCGGTGGGTTCGTAGCCGCGTTCCTGGAGCATGTGGCGCTGGACGCGGATGACGCGGTTGATGAGTTCGACGACGTGCACGGGGACGCGGATGGTCCGGGCCTGGTCGGCGAGGGCCCGGGACATGGCCTGGCGGATCCACCAGGTGGCGTACGTGGAGAACTTGTAGCCCCGCGCGTAGTCGAACTTCTCGACGGCCCTGATGAGGCCGAGGTTCCCCTCCTGGACGAGGTCGAGCATGGTGAGGCCGCGGCCCACGTACCGTTTGGCGACGGAGACGACGAGGCGGAGGTTGGCCTCGATGAGCTTGCGCTTGGCGATCCGGCCGAGGACGACGATCCGGTCCAGGTCGGTCGCCAACCGGGTGTCCAGGTCGGGGGTGTTGGCGAGTTTCTCCTCGGCGAAGAGCCCGGCCTCGACGCGGCGGGCGAGTTCGACCTCCTCCTCGGCGCTGAGCAGCGGGATGCGGCCGATCTCGCGCAGGTACTGGCGGAAGAGGTCGGAGGAGGGGCCGTTGCCGCCGAGGTCGCCGGTGGGGCGGCGCCGGACGGGTGTCTCCGGCAGCTCGTCCGGCTCGCCGGGGGACGGTTCCTGCGACACGGTCCGGGTCTCGGTCTGCACGGCGGGCGACCTCCAGGAGGGGCGGAACGACACCGTCACCCAGTGTGGGGTACGACACATCGCCGCCACGAGGGGCGTGCGGTGACTTTTTGAGACCGGGGCGTGACCGAACGTGTGTCAGAGGGCCGCGGCGCCGTTGTTCCGGAGGGACTGCCCGTACTGGGTGAGGACCCACAGCTCGTTCTGGACGGCGGCGAGCCGCTCGGGGTCGCCGTTCGGGCCGAGTCGGGCCAGGGTGCCCTGGACCTCGCGGATGCGGCGGTCGACGGCGCGGAGACGGACGGTGACGAGCTGGTCCCCGGCGTAGGCCTCGTCGACGGTCTTGGCGAAGATCGTCTCGACGGCGAGTTCGGTGACGAGGGCGCGGACCGAGTCGTTGGGGGCGGCCTCGCGAACGGCGTCGAGGTAGTCGGAAGGGGCGCCGGTGGCGCCGCCCGCGTCCATGACGCACTGCCGGACGGCCGCGTAGGGCGGGGCGGTGAACTCGTCGACCCCGTAGGCGTCGAAGGCCGGGGAGACCAGTTCGGGCCGCTGGAGGGCGAGCTTGAGGAGCTCCCGCTCGGTGCGGTGGGCGGGGCTGCGCAGGTTGAGCGCGGGGCCCGGGGGGACGGCGGCCGGGGCCGGGGTGTCGTAGGTCCGCGGGGACTGCTGACGGCTCGGGCCGCGCTCGCCGCCCTGCCGCTGCCATCGGGCGATCTGGGCGACCCGCCGGACCACGAACTGGGTGTCGAGGATGCCGAGCATGCCGGCGAGCTGGACGGCGACCTCGTGCTGGGAGGCGATGTTCTTGATCTTCGCGACGATCGGTGCGGCCTCGTCGAGGGCGGCGGCGCGTCCCGCCGGGGTCTCCAGGTCGTACCGCGTCACGATCTGGCGGAGGGCGAACTCGAAGAGCGGGGTGCGGGGCTGGACGAGGTCGGCGACGGCCTCGTCGCCCTTGGCCAGGCGGAGGTCGCAGGGGTCCATGCCGTCGGGGGCGATGGCGATGTACGTCTCGGCGGCGAACTTCTGGTCGTCCTCGAAGGCGCGCAGGGCGGCCTTCTGGCCGGCGGCGTCGCCGTCGAAGGTGAAGATGACGCGGGCCGAGCCGTTGTCCATGAGGAGCCGGCGGAGGATCTTGATGTGGTCGCCGCCGAAGGCGGTGCCGCAGGTGGCGATGGCGGTGGTGACGCCGGCGAGGTGGCAGGCCATGACGTCGGTGTAGCCCTCGACGACGACGGCCCGGCTGATCTTGGCGATGTCCTTCTTGGCCAGGTCGATGCCGTAGAGCACCTGGGACTTCTTGTAGATCGGCGTCTCGGGCGTGTTGAGGTACTTGGGGCCGTTGTCGTCGTCGCGGAGCTTGCGCGCGCCGAAGCCGACGATCTCGCCGCCGACGTCCTTGATCGGCCACATGAGGCGGCCGCGGAAGCGGTCGATGGGGCCGCGGCGGCCGTCCTGGGAGAGGCCGGAGAGGATCAGCTCCTTGTCGGAGAAGCCCTTGCCGCGCAGGAAGCGGGTGAGGTGGTCCCAGCCGGCCGGGGAGTAGCCGACGCCGAAGTGCTCGGCGGCGGCCTGGTCGAAGCCGCGCTCGGCGAGGAACTTCCGGCCGATCTCGGCCTCGGGGGAGCCGAGCTGGCCGGCGTAGTACTCGGCGGCGGCCTTGTGGGCCTCGATCAGGCGGATGCGTTCGCCGCGCTGGTGGCCGGGGTTGTAGCCGCCCTCCTCGTACCGCAGGGTGATGCCCGCCTTCGCGGCGAGGCGCTCGACCGTCTCCGAGAAGGAGAGATGGTCGATCTTCATCACGAAGGCGATGGTGTCGCCGCCTTCCTGGCAGCCGAAGCAGTGGAAGAGTCCCTTGCTGGGGCTGACCTGGAAGGAGGGCGACTTCTCGTCGTGGAAGGGGCAGAGGCCCTTGAGGTTCCCGCCGCCCGCGTTGCGCAGCTGGAGGTACTCGGACACGACGGCGTCGATCGGGACCGCGTCCCGTACCGCCTTCACGTCGTCATCGTTGATCCTGCCTGCCACGCGTGAAGTCTACGGGTGACCGGCGGGGATCAGATCAGGCTCTCCAGGGGCACGGAGGGGTCGGCGAGGGCCTCCGGGTCCACGGCCGTGCGGGCGCGGATGAGGTCCTGGATCGGGCCTGTGACGTCCCACACATTCACGTTCATCCCGGCGAGGACCCGGCCCTCCTTGAGCCAGAAGGCGATGAACTCGCGCTTGCCGGTGTCGCCGCGGACCACGACCTGGTCGTACGTGCCGGGCGGCGCCCAGCCCGAGTACTCCATGCCCAGGTCGTACTGGTCGGAGAAGAAGTAGGGCACCCGGTCGTACGAGACGCGCTGTCCGAGCATGGCGCGGGCTGCGGCCGGGCCGCCGTTGAGGGCGTTGGCCCAGTGTTCGACGCGGAGCCGGGTGTGCAGCAGCGGGTGGTGGGCGGCGGCCACGTCGCCGGCGGCGAAGACGTCGGGGTCGGAGGTGCGCAGGGACTCGTCGACGGCGACGCCGCCGCCGTCGGCCCGGTCGACGAGGGCGAGTCCCGAGTTCTCGGCGAGGGCGGTGCGGGGTGCGGCGCCGATCGCGGCGAGGACGGCGTGTGCCGGGTGCTCCTCGCCGTCGTCGGTGCGGACGGCGAGGACCATGCCGTCCTGGCCGACGATCTCGGTGAGCCGGGCGCCGAAGTGGAAGCGGACGCCGTGGTCGGCGTGCAGGTCGGCGAAGAGCTGGCCGAGCTCGGGGCCGAGGACCCGGTGCAGCGGGGTGGGGTCGGCCTCGACGACGGTGACCTCGGCGCCGTAGCCGCGGGCGGCGGCGGCGACCTCCAGGCCGATCCAGCCGCCGCCGGCGATCACCAGGTGGCCGTTGTCCCGGCCGAGGCCGGCGAGGACCTGGCGGAGCCGGTCGGCGTGGGCGAGCCGCCGCAGGTGGTGGACGCCGGCGAGCTCGGTGCCGGGGACGTCGAGGCGGCGCGGCTCGGCGCCGGTGGCGAGGAGCAGCTTGTCGTAGCGGATGACGGTGCCGTCGCCGAGGCGGACGGTGTGGGCCTCGCGGTCGACGGCGGTGACGGCCTGGCCGAGGTGGAGCTCGATGTCGTTCGCCGCGTACCAGGCGGCCTCGTGGACGAAGGCGTCGTCGCGCTCCTTGGCGCCGGTGAGGTAGCCCTTGGAGAGCGGTGGGCGCTCGTAGGGGTGGTCGCGTTCGTCGCCGATGAGGATCACCCGGCCGTTGAACCCCTCGGCGCGCAGGGTCTCCGCCGCTTTGGCCCCTGCCAGGCCCCCGCCGACGATGACAAAGGTCTGATCTGCGTCGACCACGTCGTTTCCTCCTCGTTGCGACCGGTTCCAACCTACGCCCCCGGGTGTTCGTCCCGTCGTACCTCCCCGGGCCGTGCCTGCGAGGGTCCCGTACGGAGGGGGGCGACGGAAGAGGGCCTGTACGGCCTAACGGGGGGCGCGGAGGCGGGCGTGGAGGGCCCGGGCGGAGGCGTCCGTGAGGCCGGCGATCTGGTCGACGAGGACGCGCTTGCGGGCCCGGTCGTCGCGGGCCGCGTCGAACGCGGCCCGGAACTGCGGTTCGAGGCCGTCGGGGGCGCGGGCGACGAGGGCCTCGGCGAGCTCGGCGACGACGACGCGCTGGTCGGCGCGGAGCGCCTCCTGCTGGGGGCGCTGCATCACGTACCGGTCGGCGACGGCCTTCAGGACGGCGCACTCGTTGCGGGTGGTGCGGGGGACGACCAGCTCGGCCCCGTACCGGGTGAGGCGGCCGGAGCCGTGGGCCTGCCGGGTGGCGCCCTCGGCGGCGAGGCAGAAGCGGCCGATGAGCTGGCTGGTGGCGTCCTTGAGGCGGGCCTGGGCGACGGCCGAGCCGTCGTAGCCGTGCGGCCACCACTCCTGGTCGACGAGGCGGTCGAGGGCCTCGGCGAGCTCCTGCGGGTCGGTGTCCTCCGGTACGTAGCGGCCGATGGCGACCGTCCAGATGTCGGCGCGCTCGGGCTCGGCGAGGAGCATGTTCGGGTCGATGTGCCCGGCGTGCAGTCCGTCCTCGAAGTCGTGGACGGAGTAGGCCACGTCGTCGGACCAGTCCATGACCTGGGCCTCGAAGCACTTGCGGTGGGCGGGGGCGCCCTGCCGGATCCACTCGAAGACGGGCAGGTCGTCCTCGTACACGCCGAACTTCGGCGAGCCGGGGTCCTCGGGGTGGCCGCCGCGCGCCCACGGGTACTTGGTGGCGGCGTCGAGGGCGGCGCGGGTGAGGTTCAGCCCCACGCTGACGAGGTCCCCGTCGGCGTCCTCCACGAAGCGCTTCGGCTCGATGCGGGTGAGGAGGCGGAGCGACTGGGCGTTCCCCTCGAAGCCGCCGCAGTCCTCGGCGACGTCGTTGAGCGCCTGCTCGCCGTTGTGCCCGAAGGGCGGGTGGCCCATGTCGTGGGAGAGGCAGGCGGCCTCGACGAGATCGGGATCGCAGCCGAGGGCCGCGCCCAGCTCCCGGCCGACCTGGGCGCACTCCAGGGAGTGCGTGAGCCGGGTGCGGGGGCTGGCGTCCCAGGCGTGGGTCCGGGTGCCGGGGGTGACGACCTGCGTCTTGCCGGCGAGCCTGCGGAGCGCGGCGGAGTGCAGCACGCGGGCGCGGTCGCGCTGGAAGGCGGTGCGTCCGGGGCGCTTGTCGGGCTCGGTCGCCCAGCGCTGGGTCGCGGTCTCGTCGTATCCGGGGGTGTCGGTGATGTCTGCGCTGTCCTTGGTGTCCTCGATGCCTGCCATGCGTCGAAGGTAACCGGAGGGACCGACAGAAGGGCTCAGACGGCGGCGAGTTCCCGAGCGGGAAGGGGGGTGCGGGCCTGGTCGTAGCGGTGCAGGACCAGGCGGACGAGGGCCGGGTGGGCGCCCAGCGGGGCCGCCGCGACCCAGGGGGCGCCGGCGGCGGCGCGGGTCGCGAAGAGACCGGGGGCGGTGAAGCAGGAGGCGACGGCGACCCGGTGCCGGCCACGGGCGGTGAGCGCGCGGACGGCGTCGGGCACGGTGGGCGCGGCGGCGGAGGCGTACGCGGGGACGACGGGGACGCCTCCGAGGCGCTCGCCGAGGAGGGTGGCGATCCGGCGGATCACGGCGCCGGACCGGGGGTCGCGGGAGCCGGCGGAGGCGAGGACGACGCCGGTGGCGTCCGTGTCGCCGGGCGTCCAGCCGGCCTCGGCGAGGCGGTCGGCGAGGGCCTCGACGAGGAGGGGGTGGGCGCCGAGGGGATCGGCCACGCGGGCGCGGAGGGCGGGGGTGCGGGCCAGGGCGGCGGGCAGGTCGTGGGTGACGTGGTGGCCGGGGGCGAAGAGGAGGGGGACGAGGACGGCGTCCCGGCCGTCGGCGGCGAGCTCGGCGAGGGCGTCGTCGAGCAGCGGGGCGTTCAGCTCGATGTGGGCGAGGCGCGCGTCGAGCCCCGGGCGCAGCTCGCGGACCCGGTCGAGGAGGCGGGCCAGGGCGGCCCGGGCCCGGGGGTCGCGGCTGCCGTGGCCCACGGCGACGAGGACGGGGTCGGGCGCGGGCACGGCGGTGGCGGGCACGGGAGCAGTGGTGGCGGGCACGGTGCGGCTCTGTCCGGCACGGGCGGGAACGTTCATCGGCGGGCATACCTCCTCGTCGTGCTTCCGCTGCCGACGGCCGTACGGACGCACCCGGTCCGATGGGTCCCCGAGCTGTCCGGCGATCCCTCCCGGCGGCCCGGCGGCACCGGCGAACGCGCTGTCCGGCTCCGTCGTGTGCCGATCCTGACGGGCCCGCGTTGCCTCGCCGTTTCCGGCGCGTGACGGGTCTTCGCGCGTGCCCCGCGGGGCCGGACGGCGTGCGCCGGCGCCGATGTGGCGCCCCGCGGGGAGGGCGCCGAGAATGGGAGGGCCGGACGGCGTGCGCGACGGCGCCCGTGGACCCGGCAGGGATTCAGGTGATCGCGCATGTGTCGATGGCTCGCGTATTCGGGAACGCCGGTGTTGCTCGACACCCTCCTGTACAAGCCGGCCCACTCCCTGATCGACCAGAGCCTGCACTCCAAGCTCGGCGTGGAGACCACCAACGGCGACGGATTCGGCGTCGGCTGGTACTCGGAGCACGACGAGACCCCGGCGCTGATGAGGGACGTGGGCCCCGCCTGGAACAACCGCAACCTGCGGGAGTTGGCGGACCACGTCCGCTCCCCGCTGTTCTTCGCCCACATCCGGGCGTCGACCGGGACGGCGGTGCAGCAGTCGAACTGCCACCCGTTCCGGCACGGCCGCTGGATGTTCATGCACAACGGCGCCATCGCCGGCTTCCACCTCATGCGCCGCGACCTCGCCCTGCTCGTCGACCCCGCGCTCTACCTCGACATGGAGGGCACGACGGACTCCGAGGCGATGTTCTACCTGGCCCTCACCTTCGGCCTGGACCAGGACCCGCCCGCCGCCGTGGCGCGGATGGCGGGCGTCGTGGAACGGATCGGCCACGAGCACGGGGTGGAGTTCCCCCTCCAGATGACGATCGCCCTCACCGACGGCGAGCGCCTCTGGGCCTTCCGCTACTCCAGCGCGCACGCCTCCCGCTCGCTGTTCTACAGCAGCCGGGTGGAGTCGCTGCGCAGGCTCCATCCCGACGTGGCCTTCCTGCAGGACATCTCCGACGAGACCCGTCTCGTCGTCTCCGAGCCCCTCGGCGACCTGCCCGGCGCCTGGAACGAGGTCCCGGAGAGCAGCTACGGCGTCGTGCAGCCCGGCACCGACGAACTCCACCGGTTCGCCCCCGCGGCGGCGTGACGGCGGTCCGGGCCGCACCACGGGACCGGCGCCCGCCCGGGACCGTTCCGTGCCGACGGGTCAGTGCGCGGGGTGCCAGACGTAGCGGACGTCCGGTTCCCGTTCCTCGTTGCGCGTGCCGTCCGTGCGCTCGGCCTCCACGAAGCCGTGCCGTTCGTAGAAACGTCGCGCCGGGGCGTTGACCTGGAACGTCCACAGGTGGAGACCGGTCGCGCGGCGCTGCTTCGCCAGCTCCACGAGACGGTCGCCGATGCCGTGGCCGCGCCACGGCGGATCGACGTAGAGCTGGTCCAGCTCCTCGTCGTCCAGCACCATCACGGCGACGACCGAGCCGTCGGCCGTGGCCACCCAGGTCTCCTGGCCGGGCACGACCACGTGCCTGATCCAGGACCTGACCTGTTCGTCCGTGTGGGCTCGGCGCACGTCCGGAAGGGCTGCCGCACGGGAGCGCAGCCACACCTCGGCCACCGCGGCGGCATCGGAGTCGACCGCGCGGCGGAGGGCGAGGGAGTCGATCTTCACGGCTCGGATCGTACGCGGGCCCCGCCCCTCCCCTCTCCCCTTTTTTCCTTCCGAATCACGGAATATCTTTTCCGTTATGAGAATGTCCCCGCCCGCGCTCCCCCGGCGCGCCGCAGCCGAGTTCATCGGCACCGCCGCCCTCGTCGCCGTCGTCGTCGGCTCCGGCATCCGCGCCGACTCCCTGAGCCAGGACACCGGCGTCCGGCTGCTCGCCAACGCCGCCGCGTCCGCCCTCGGCCTCGGCCTGCTGATCGCCCTCATCGGCCCGCTCTCCGGAGCCCACTTCAACCCCGTCGTGACGCTCTCCGAGTGGTGGTCCCGACGCCGCGAGGGCAAGGGGCGCGAGGTCCTCGCCTACATCGCCGCCCAGCTGTCCGGAGCCGTCACCGGCGCCCTGCTCGCCGAGGTGATGTTCGGGCGGACGCCCGGCTCCTGGGCCACCGAGCCGCGCGCCGCGCTCCACCTCCTCCTCGGCGAGGCCGTCGCCACCGCCGGGCTCGTCCTCGTCGTCCGGGGCCTGCACCACACCGGCCGCCCCGCCCTCGCGCCCGTCGCGGTCGCCGGCTACATCGGCGCGGCGATCTGGTTCACCTCCTCCGGCTCCTTCGCCAATCCGGCGGCCACGCTGGGCCGGGCGTTCTCCGACTCCTTCACCGGCATCGCCCCCGCCTCCGTGCCCGCCTTCGCCGCCGCGCAGCTGCTCGGCATGCTGCTCGGGATGGGCCTCGCCGGTGTGCTCTACGGAACAGACCGGCCGTCCGGCGAACCGAACGCCGCCGAAGCGCGTCGGACCGGGTGACAGACCGACACCGCTCCCCGCCCCCGGAGGTTTCCGCATGCCGGCACGGCTCACCCGGTTGGTCCCCCGCACCACCCGGGCCCGCCGCCGCACCGTCCAGGCCGTGATGCTGGGCGCCGTCCTCGCGCTCGCCCCGGCCACCTGGATGCAGACGGCCGCCGAGCCCCGGCTCCGCACCGTCGCCGACGTGCCCGCCCGGGACGTCGGCGTCGTCTTCGGCGCCGGCCTGTGGAAGGGACGGCCCACCCCGTACCTCGCGCACCGCCTCGACACCGCCGCCGAGCTGTACCGCGCGGGCAAGGTCCGGGTCCTCCTCGTCACCGGCGACAACAGCCGGACCGCGTACGACGAGCCGAGCGCCATGCGCACCTACCTCACCGCGCGCGGGGTGCCGGGCGGGCGGATCGTCAGCGACTACGCGGGCTTCGACACCTGGGACTCCTGCGTCCGCGCCCGGAAGGTCTTCGGCGTCGACCGGGCCGTCCTCGTCACCCAGGACTTCCACATCAAGCGGGCCGTCGCGCTGTGCGGCCGGGCGGGCGTCGACGCGTACGGGGTCGGGGTCCCCGAACCCCACGACCGCACCTGGTACTACGGCACCACCCGCGAGATCTTCGCGGCGGGCAAGGCCGCCCTCGACGCCGGCCTGCGCCCCGACCCGCGCTTCCTGGGCCCGCGGGAGAAGGGCGTCACGGAGGCACTGGCGTCCCCCCGGAAGTAGGCCTCCCGCGCCCCGTCCCCGGTCCGCGCCCCGTCCCCGGTCCGGGGCCCGCCTCACCCCGTGCGGGCCGCTCCGCGGAGCGCATCGCACCGCGGCCGTAATACGCCGCGCCGCCCCGCGTAACACGCCGGACGCATGCTGGCCGCATGTCCGACGCCGCCACCGTCCCCACCCACTGCCCCTACTGCGCCCTGCAGTGCGGCATGTCGCTCCGCCCCACCGGCACGCCGGAGCTGCCCGCCGAGGTGGTCGAGCGGACCGACTTCCCCGTCAACCGGGGCGCGCTGTGCGGCAAGGGCCGCACCGCCCCCTCCGTGCTCTCCTCCCGGGTCCGGCTCACCGAGCCCCTGGTCCGGCGCCCTGACACGGGGGCCCTGGAGCCCGCGACCTGGGAGGAGGCCCTCTCCGCCGTCGCCGACGGTCTCCGCCGGACCCGCGCCGACCACGGTCCCGACGCCGTGGGGGTCTTCGGTGGCGGCGGCCTCACCAACGAGAAGGCGTACGCGCTGGGAAAGTTCGCCCGGCTCGTCCTCTCCACCTCGCAGATCGACTACAACGGCCGCTTCTGCATGTCCTCGGCCGCCGCCGCGCACCAGCGGGCCTTCGGCCTCGACCGGGGACTCCCCTTCCCCCTGGAGGACGTCCCGAGGACGGGCTGCGTGATCCTGGTCGGCTCCAACCTCGCCGAGACCATGCCGCCCGCCCTGCGCTACCTCACCGAGCTGAAGGAGAACGGCGGCCGGCTGATCGTCGTCGACCCGCGCCGCACCCGCACCGCCGAGCAGGCCGATCTGCACCTCGCTCCGCGCCCCGGCACCGACCTGGCGCTCGCCCTCGGCATGCTGCACCTGGTGGTGGCCGAAGGACGGGTGGACGAGGCGTTCGTCGAGGAGCGCACCGACGGCTGGGCGGCGGCCCGCGCCGGGGCCATGTCCCACTGGCCCGAGCAGGTCGAGCGGATCACCGGCGTGCCCGTGCCCCGGCTGCGGGAGGCCGTCGCGATGTTCTGCGACGCCGAGAACGCCATGGTGCTGACCGCGCGCGGCCCCGAACAGCAGTCCAAGGGCACCGACACCGTCGGCGCCTGGATCAACCTCTGCCTCGCCACCGGCCGGGCCGGCCGGCCGCTGAACGGCTACGGCTGCCTCACCGGCCAGGGCAACGGCCAGGGCGGCCGCGAGCACGGCCAGAAGGCCGACCAGCTGCCCGGCTACCGCAAGCTCGACGACCCGGCCGCCCGCGCGCACGTCGCCGGGGTGTGGGGCGTCGCGCCGGAGTCGCTGCCGGGGCCCGGACGGAGCGCGTACGAGCTGCTCGACGCGCTCGGCGGCGAGGTGAAGTCGCTGCTCCTCATGGGCTCCAACCCGGTGGTGTCGGCGCCGCACGCCGCACACGTCGAGGAGCGGCTGCGCTCGCTCGACTTCCTCGCCGTCGCGGACGTGGTGCTCTCGGAGACCGCCGAACTCGCCGACGTCGTCCTGCCCGTGACCCAGTGGGCGGAGGAGACCGGCACCATGACCAACCTGGAGGGCAGGGTGCTGCTGCGCCGCCGCGCCCTCGCCCCGCCCGGGGGCGTCCGCAGCGACCTGGAGGTGCTGCACGGGCTGGCCGGGCTGCTCGGCTGGGAGAAGGGCTTCCCGTCCGACCCGGAGGAGGTCTTCGAGGAGCTGCGCCGCGCCTCGGCCGGCGGGCCCGCCGACTACGCGGGCATCAGCTACCGGCGGATCGAGGAGGAGCAGGGCGTGTTCTGGCCGTGTCCGGACGAGGACCACGCGGGCACCCCGCGCCTCTTCCTGGAGCGGTTCGCGACGGCGGACGGGCGGGCCCGGTTCGTGCCGGTGGTGCACCGGGCCGCGGCCGAGGAGACGGACGCCGACTACCCGGTCGTGCTGACCACCGGCCGCGTCGTGTCCCAGTACCAGTCGGGGGCGCAGACCCGGCGGGTCGAGGAGTTGAACGCGGCGGCGCCCGGCCCCTTCGTGGAGCTCCACCCCCGGCTCGCCGAGCGGCTCGGGGTCGCCGAGGGCGAGGCGCTCGCGGTGGTCTCGCGGCGCGGGCGGGCCGTCGCCCCGGCGCGGATCACGACGGCGATCCGGCCGGACACCGTCTTCATGCCCTTCCACTGGTACGGGGAGGGGCGGGCCAACACGCTGGTGAACCCGGCGCTCGACCCGGTCTCGCGGATGCCCGAGTTCAAGGTGTGCGCGGTGCGCCTGGAGCCCGTCGCTCCCGGGAACGCTACGACCGGCTGAACCAGTCGCCGCTCTCGATGACCGGGCCGAGGGGCGCGTCCGGGGTCGCCAGGAACACCCAGGCGGACACCCGCGCCCCGTCCCGCACCCGTACGACCTCCCTCACCGCCCGCTCGTACCCGACGGGCAGCTCCAGGCGGTCGAGCAGGCCGAACAGTTCGCCGTACGCGCCGGGCGCGGGCGTGAGAAGCGTGCCGACCACCCGGCCCTTCTCCGCCGGGACGACGTACGGACTGCCCGGCCCGTCGTGCAGGACCGCCCCGTCCAGCACGGCGTCCGCCTCGGTGCCGATGCGGCCGGCGAGGAAGCGGTCGTGGTTGTGCGCGCCCGGGCGCAGCGTCCCGTACACGAAGAACGGCCGCTCGTCGGGCGCCGGCGCCTCGATCGCCCCGGCCGCACGGGTCTCCTGCTCGACCCAGTGGGCGTAGCCCTCGCTGACCCGGGTCACCCGGGTGGCGAGGATCTCGGGCGTCTCGTAGTCGTGGGCGGCGAGGAGGTGCGCCTCCAGGGCCTGGTAGCGGGCCTCGGTGGTCTTGAACACCACCTCCCACTCCTCGGAGGCCTCGATCGCGCCCCGCCAGTGGAAGACGGAGGTGACGGGCCCCGAGATCTGCGCGCAGGCGGCGAGCCGGGCCTCGACGGCGCCGCGCGCCAGGGCGTCGGCCTTGGCGCGCGCGTCGGTGGTGGTGCGGACGGTGACGATCACGTCTCCACCGTACGGGCGAACTGGGCGGCGTGCAGCCGGGCGTAGGCCCCGTCGGCGGCGAGGAGTTCCTCGTGGGTGCCCTGCTCGGCGATCGAGCCGTCCTCCATCACCAGGATCACGTCCGCGTCCCGGATCGTGGAGAGCCGGTGGGCGACGACGAAGCTGGTGCGGCCGGCCCGCAGGGAGGTCATGGCCTGCTGGACGAGGAGCTCGGTGCGGGTGTCGACGGAGCTGGTGGCCTCGTCGAGGACGAGGACCACCGGCTCGGCGAGGAACGCGCGGGCGAGGGTGATCAGCTGCTTCTCGCCGGCGCTGAGGCCGTCGCCGTCCTCGTCGAGGACGGTGTCGTACCCGTCGGGCAGGGTGCGGACGAACCGGTCGGCGCGGGCGGCCCGCGCGGCGGCGACGATCCGCTCGCGGGAGACCTCTCCGGGCGCCCCGTAGGCGATGTTGTCGGCGATGGTGCCGCCGAAGAGCCAGGTGTCCTGGAGGACCATGCCGGTGGCGGAGCGCAGCTCCTCCCGGGTCATCGCGGCGGTGTCGACGCCGTCGAGGGTGATCCGGCCGCCCGTCACCTCGTGGAAGCGCATGAGCAGGTTGACCAGGGTCGTCTTGCCGGCGCCGGTGGGGCCGACGATGGCGACGGTCTGTCCCGGTTCCACCGTGAGGGACAGGTCCTCGATGAGCGGCTCGCCGTCCTCGTAGCGGAAGGCGACCCCCTCGAAGGAGACCCGGCCGCGGAGTTCGGCGGGCCTGCGCGGCGCGGCGGGCTCCGGGGACTCCTCCTCGGCGTCGAGGAGGTCGAAGACCCGCTCGGCGGAGGCCACGCCGGACTGGAGGAGGTTGGCCATGGCGGCGACCTGGGTGACGGGGCCGTTGAAGTCGTACGAGTACTGGATGAAGGCCTGCACGTCGCCGACGGAGAGGGTGCCGCTCGCCACCCGCAGTCCGCCGACGACGGCGACGGCGACGTAGGTGAGGTTGCCGACGAGGGTCAGGGCGGGCTGGATGAAGCCGGAGACGAACTGGGCGCGGAAGCTCGCCCGGTGGAGCTCCTCGCCGAGCTCGTCGAAGCGGCGCACGGCCTCGGCGCGGCGGCCGAAGGCGACGACCTCGGTGTGGCCGGTGATCATCTCCTCGACGTGGCTGCCGAGCCGGCCGGTGACGGCCCACTGCTCCACGAACTGGGGCTGGGCGCGCTTGCCGACGAAGGCGGCGACGGCGATCGAGACGGGCACGGTGGCGAGGGCGACGAGGGCGAGCACCGGGGAGATCCAGAACATCATCACGAGGACGCCGGCCAGGGTGAGCAGGGCGCGCGTCATCTGGCTGAAGGCCTGCTGGAGGGTCTGGGTGATGTTGTCGATGTCGTTCGTGGTGCGGGAGAGGACCTCGCCGCGCGGTTGCCCGTCGAGGTGGGCGAGGGGCAGTCGGGCCAGTTTGCGCTGGGCCCGTTCGCGGAGTCGGTGCCCGGCCCGCTGGACGACGCCGGTGGCGATCCGCAGCTGGACCCAGGTGAGGGCGGACGAGCCGGTGACGACGACGACGGAGAGGGCGAGGATCCGGCCGACGGCCGCGAAGTCGACACCGGCGGGACCGGTGGCTCCGGTGACGACGAGGTCGGTGGCGCGGCCGAGGAGCAGGGGGCCGAGGACGGAGAGGGAGACGGCGGCGGCGCCGGCGGCGAGGACGGCGAGCAGCAGGGCCCGGTCGGGGGCGAGGGTGCGCAGCAGGCGGAGGCCGGAGGAGCGGAAGGAGAGGGAGCGTTCGAGGGAGGGGGTGGCGAGGCCGGGGCCGCGCTGGGGCGGGGGGCCGGTGCGGGCGGGGGCCTTCGCGGGGCCGGGGGCGGTGCCGGTACGGGCGTCGGGGCCGGTGGCCCGGGGCGCGGTCGCCGTGCTCATGCGGCTTCCTCCTCGGTGAGCTGGGAGAGGACGATCTCCCGGTAGGTGGGGTTGTCCCGCATGAGGGACGTGTGGGTGCCGGTGCCGACGGTCCGGCCCCGGTCGAGGACGACGATCCGGTCGGCGTGCCGGATGGTGGAGACGCGCTGGGCGACGACGACGACGGTCGCGTCGGCGGTCTCCTCGCGCAGGGCGGCGCGGAGCCGGGCGTCGGTGCGGGGGTCGAGGGCGGAGAAGGAGTCGTCGAAGAGGTAGAGGCGGGGGCGGGCGACGAGCACGCGGGCGATGGCGAGGCGCTGGCGCTGGCCGCCCGAGAAGTTGGCGCCGCCCTGGGAGACG
>NZ_JBVJPE010000045.1:0-17439 GCF_055582805.1 Streptomyces sp. NPDC107498
AAGGTCCGCGGACCGCTGGAGACCGCGCTGGCAGGCGGGGAACGGCTCTACGGGCAGCAGATGGCGGGCTTCGACCTCGCAATCGTGGATGAGGCCCACGGCACCGCCGGTGATCTTGGTCGTCCGTGGGCGGCGATCCACGACAACACCCGGATCCCGGCGGATTTCCGGCTCTACCTGACCGCGACCCCGCGCATCCTGGCGGCGCCCCAGGCGCGCAGGGGCGCGGACGGGCAGCAGGCGGAACTCGCGAGCATGGCCGATGACCCGGACGGGACCTACGGAGCGTGGCTCGCCGAGCTCGGGCTCTCGGAAGCGATCGAGCGCGAGATCCTCGCCGGGTTCGAGATCGACGTCCTGGAGATCCACGACCCCTCCCCCGTCCTCGAAGAGTCGGAGGAGGCGCGGCGCGGCCGGCGCCTGGCGCTGCTGCAGACCGCACTCCTGGAACACACCGCCGCCAGGAACCTGCGCACCGTCATGACCTTCCACCAGAAGATCGAGGAAGCCGCCGCATTCGCGAAGAAACTGCCCGAGACCGCGGCCGAGCTGTACGCCAACGACGCCACAGACGCCGATCTGGCGGCCGCGGAGCAGCTGCCGGCATCGTCTATCGGAGCGGAGTTCTACGAGCTGGAGGCCGGCCGCCACGTACCCCCGGACCGGGTGTGGTCGGCATGGCTGTGCGGCGACCACCTCGTGGCCGAGCGCCGCGAGGTCCTGCGCCAGTTCGCAGGCGGCATCGACGCGGCCGGGCGCCGCGTACACCGCGCCTTCCTCGCCAGCTGCCGCGTGCTCGGTGAGGGCGTGGACATCACCGGCGAACGGGGCGTGGAAGCCGTGTGCTTCGCCGACACCCGCGGCTCGCAGGTGGAAATCGTGCAGAACATCGGACGGGCGCTGAGGCTCAGCAAGGACGGCTCCACCAAGATCGCCCGCATCATCGTGCCCGTCTTCCTCCAGCCCGGCGAGGACCCCACCGACATGATCGCCTCCGCCAGCTACAAACCGCTCGTAGCCGTCCTCCAGGGCCTGCGCTCGCACGACGAGCGCCTGGTCGAACAGCTCGCCTCCCGCGCGCTCACGAGCGGCAAGCGCAAAGTACACGTCCAGCGTGACGAGGACGGGCGGATCATCAGCGCCGGCGGCGCAGGCGACAGCGAGGGAGGCGGTGAAGGCCAGGAGCAGGACGACGCCGGCACGGCCGCCGAAGCGGCCCTGCTGCACTTCTCCAGCCCGCGCAACGCGGCAACGATCGCGGCCTTCCTGCGCACCCGGGTCTACCGGCCCGAATCCCTGGTCTGGCTCGAGGGCTACCAGGCACTGCTGCGGTGGCGGAAGGAGAACGAGATCACCGGCGTCTACGCCGTCCCATACGACACCGAGACCGAGGTCGGCGTCACCAAGGACTTCCCGCTCGGGCGCTGGGTGCACCAGCAGCGCAAGGCACTGCGGGCCGGGGAACTGGAGGACCGGCGCAAGACGCTGCTCGACTTGCCGGAGGCCGGGATGGTATGGGAGCCGGGCGAGGAAGCGTGGGAGAACAAACTCGCCGCACTCAGGTCCTACCGGAAGGCCACCGGACACCTCGCGCCCCGTCAAGACGCACTGTGGGGCGAAGGCGAGGGAGACGACGAGCAGCTGGCCATCGGCCAATTCCTCGCCAACCTCCGCCGCAAACACGGCCTCGGCAAAGACCCGGAACGGGCCGCCGTACGCGCGACACAGCTCACGGAGATCGACGAGGACTGGAACTGCCCCTGGCCACTGAACTGGCAACGCCACTACCGGGTGCTCACCGACCTCGCCGCCGACGAACCTGGTGGGGTGCTACCCGACATCCAGCCCGGGGTGACCTTCGACGGCGACGACATCGGACGATGGCTACAGCGGCAGAAAAACCCGAGCACCTGGACGCAGCTGTCGAGCGAGCAGCAGGAACGACTGACCACGCTCGGCATCAAGCCACTGGAGAAACCCTCTCCCGCCCCAGCGGCACCCCACACGGCGAAGGGCCCGAGCAAAGCACAGCAAGCGTTCCAACGCGGCCTGACCGCCTTGGCGCAATGGATCGAACGAGAAGGCCCCAACCGGCCCGTACCCCGCGGCCACAGCGAGGAAATCGCGGGCGACAGCGAGACGGAGCCGGTGGCGGTGAAACTCGGAGTGTGGGTCTCCAACACCAAAACCCGACGCGCCAAGCTCACCCCCGACCAACTCGCCGCCCTCGCGAAGCTGGGCGTGGACTGGGTGTAGGCGAGTGGGTGGGCTCCGGGGTACGGAGCCCACCCACTCACTTCTTCTTCGGGCGCCGTACGATGCGCCGGGGAGTAGCCAGTCGAGCGATCTTGGTGTCGCTGGCCAGCTTGTCCGGGGTCCCGGTGAAGGCGCGTACCGCCTCAAGCAGTTCCCGGTCCGAGCGAGCGGTCAGCTTGGGCTCGATGATGTCGAGCAGCTTCTTCCACCGCGCCCGAGGCTTGGCGGACCAGAGCTTTGCGGAGATCGGAGCCTCAGTGAAGCTGCGCAGTACGCGGCCAGCCTGGCTGCTCGTCAGCTTCCCGAACAGCTTGTCGTAGCTGGGTACGGCCGCATTGGACACGCCCCACTCGTTTCCGAGGAAGACCTCAACCAGCGTGAGGACGTACTTGCCTTCCACCGCTTCTGGCACGTTGCCGTACTGCCCAACGAGCACGGCAAGGGACCGAGCGGGGGCCAGCTCCGTGTGGAAGTTGTTGTAGCCATGGTGGGCAGCCAGCAGGTCGTCCAGGACCCCGTCAATCTCTGCCGCCCGCTCATTCTCCGGCAGGTAGGCCCCGCCGTCGACGAGATTGAGGAGCTCCTTGGCCGCCCGAGCCTGCGTCATGTCGGCGCTGGCGCTGAATCGGCCGTACTGGACGCCGAAGCGCTGCCGCGCCTCTTCGCTGATCTCAGGCCACAGCTCCGGCCACAGCATGAGGACGTTGTTGGCGACGACCGGTGTGCGGCTGGTGTTGGTGTAGAGGCCGAACAGGCCGGCGCCGAGTGCGTCGGCGCGGTCGGCGGGAAGGTCTTCGAAGAACGCCGTGGTGTTCTTGACCTCGCTCGGGTCGAGCTGGTCCTTCTTGATGTTGGCCAGCAGCTTGCCCGTCTCAGCTGTGATGGTGTCGTATGGCAGGGTGATCACCTGCCGTACGCACGTCTCCAGCCAGGCAGCGAGCTGCATACCGGTGAGTTCCACCTGGTTGGGGTGGGCGGCACTGGCGTAGTTCCGCATGTAGCGGATGTGGTCAACCTGAGCGTGGCCGGTGGCGGAGAGCAGTCCGATCTCGCGAGCGGCACGCAGCAGGTCGATGTCGTCGACCTTGACAAGGTCATCCTGCGTCGACAGGTGCTTCCGGCGGTCATGTGACGGGACGGCGATGTCGAAGAAGTAAGCCAGGTCGTATCCGGCTACGCGTCGGCGAAGCTCGCCAACTGTCTCGTTCCACAGGTAGTTGAGCGCCGCGTCAAAGAGTCCGGCGGCCGCCGCAGTGATCATCTTGCTCACATACACCGACCGGCCGCGGTCTTCCATGGGAAGTCGTCGGAGAGCGCCTCCGAAGCTCGCGAGTGCCTGCTCGCGTTCCGGCAGTTCCACCAGCACTCCGTCTGTCGGGAGCCCGGCCTCGGCAAGCTGGTCGAGCAGCATCTCCTCGAAGCGTTCAAGGTCGTCCACAGCAGGCGGCTGCACCTCTCGGCGCGCTATTTCATTCACCGCTCGAATGTATCCAATGGGACCATCCGACGGTGCTGTGTTTTGTGGTCCGTTCGCAGGTGCAGCAACTCATGCTCCTCTACTTCGGCGTTAGAGCCGAGGTATCTCACGGAACAGCTGCCTCACACGTAACATCTAGAGCGCTCAGGTCAGGCTGTTGAGGATGCGTGCTGAATGGCTGGACCTGCTTGATCCGCTCGGCGTACAGGTCTGGGACGGTTTGCAGCTTGTCCCGCCGAGCCTTATTCCAGCTGGCTTCGGTACGAGAGTCCGGGAATCCGACCATGCGCGGCTTGGGCGGCTCCTGGCCGTCCAAGTGGGCGAGTTCCCACGCGCAGGCATCCAGGGCACTCCGGCCCACATCGGCGTCACCGCCACCGTCTACGCCCACGTCCGACTCCGCCTCCAGCGCGACGCTATTGACGCCCTCGGCACCGCACTCGGCAGCCCGGAGACCACCGAGAGGGCGCGCTCCGACGGCGATGAACCGCCACCCTGCGCAGCCCCCGTCCGCTGACGTTGCCGTCAACTACTGCCGTCAGACCGCGCAGAAGCCCCGTCAGGACACACCTGACGGGGCTTCGCTTTACTTGCGCGAACCTTCACCGGCTATTCGAATAGCTCCGCCTCAAGGCGATATTCGCGCCTCAAGTCCTCCACCAGGCGCCTACGCGCAAATCGCACCACGCCGCGCGCCCACCAGGATTCCTCAGGAATCCTTGGAAACGCATCCGGAATTAGGAGTTCACGGAATCTTGAGTCTACCGCTTCCACTTCTGCACGAAGTGGCACAAGCTCGGGAAAGCTTTGCAGTTCCGCAGATTCCATGGCCCTCGCCAGAGAATCCCTCGATGTCAGATCATTGAAGTAGTCTTCGGCGTCACCCCGATAGCCCTGTTCGCACTCTTCGACGAACGTCCTCCAGCGAGACAGGAGCGCCTCCGGTTCGATGTCACGCCACCGACCAGACTCTCTGACAAAGCTAGAGAACGCGTCGCGGAAGTTCTCAGTACCGTGAGTCATCGGGCCGCCTCCCGCTGGAAGTATGCGAGCGGATCATCTGGCCGGAAATAGGTAGTGATGGTATTTCCGTTCCTCATTCCTATTCTTCCCTGGGAATCCATTCGAATGATGACGCCATCACTTCTAACAGCTTCACGAGCGGCGGCAGGGCAGCTACCGGGACACATCAGCGCCTGCGCGTCCGCGACGTACCTTTCAAACCCATCATCCGTGTCATATTCCGGCATATCAGGCCTACGGGTGGGGTTTCCGGAATCATCGAGACCCAGGACATGCTTGTCGTACTTCTCGTCCGCAACACCAATCTTGAAGTCGCAGTTGCTGTTGTGAACCAGGACCGGTGTCTTACCCGCCAGCACATAGTACGTGTGGAGGCCTTCGACCGTGAGATTATACGTACGCGCGTGCTGGCTGAACGGCCGGTTTTTCTCCACTGTGACCGTGGTGCCATCATCGCTGAGCAATGCCATGCCAGGCTGGAGCGAACCGGCTTCCACCCATTGATTATCGGAGGGCGACCAGAAGGGATGCTCGTGCGTGGCGGTGAGCTTACGAGGGCCGTCTTCCGTCGCGATCGTAAGTTCGTTGAAGTGCTTGTCGCTGTCGGTGCGTATCAGGCGAGTCACCTTGCGACTTCCGGACTTTCCTGTCCTGGGGTCTGTCGCGGAGACCTTGTCGCCGATTTTGATGTCTTCGATTTCCTTGGTGGAACCATCGGCCATGAGGACGTCCGTGCCGGCAAGGAAACAGTTGCAGCCTCGAGTGAATAGCCCTCTCAGCTTCGCCCCAATTCGTTCGAGGAAGGGAGCTGCGGCAGCTCCAGCAGTGGCCGATCCTCCGGCGGCGACCTCGATCTCACCAAGAATGAAGTCGGTCGCGATGTAGAAGCACACCTCGGCCGCCAATGTGCAAGTGCCAATCGCGGCCATGGCGACGCCGACCCATGGATGGCTCGAGTCAAGGAGGCCGAGGTCGGACGCCTCTGTGCAGAAAGCCCCGTTGTGCGGATCTGAAGCGCCACCGGTGGACCCGCACTTATTTATCGCCCACATATGGATGGCATCCAGGTAATTGGATGTGAAGATTCCAAAATGGGGCATTTCTTCAGGGCTGGGAATCTCCATGCCGGCGATGTTGGGCTTTTTGCCCTTGACAGGACCCTTGGCGGGTGCCTTGTCCTGCGATGGTTTGGTGGGGCCGGCCCCGGGTCCGCTGTTGTCTCTGGCGCCGGTGTTCTTGTCTATGCCCGATTTTTGATCAGGGGTGCAGTACTTGATGTCCCAGGAGCAGGTTCCGGGTGTGGAGCCGAGTTCGAGGCCGGTCGGGTCGCTGAAGGTGACGGGTGAGTTGTTGGCGTAGGTGTACCCGTTCATCTGGAGCGGGTCGTCGAAATGGATGATGGGGTCGGCGGAGAGGAAGCGGCCGGTGTTCTGGTCGTATTCTCGTGCGCCGATGTGTGTGAGCCCGGTGGTGGTGTCGTCGATTCCGACGCCGAGGTAGCTTCGCTTGTTGGGCCAGTCTGCGGGCTTGGAGCCGCGGAGTTCGCCGTAGGGCTTAAAGGAGCGGCGGGTTACTGGCTGGGTGTTGGAGATTTCGACCGTGGTGTTGCTGGTGCCGAGGTGGTCGGCAAGGAGGACGGCGAGTTTGTGGCTGGAGGTGGGCGAGCCGTTGGTGGTGCGGGTGATGGTGGGTGCGCCCGCTTGGGTGTAGGAGCGTGAGGCGCGGGTGATGAGTCCGACGGAGTCGGTGGTCAGTTCCGTCTCGCCGAGGTAGAGCGTGCTGCCTGTGGGCGAGCTTTCCAGCAGACGGTTGCCCGCGGCATCGTAGACGTAAGTGATCGTGCTGTTGCCGATGGCATTTGACTCGAGCTTCTGCTCGGCCGTCCACTGCAGGGTCTGGGTCTGGGTGCCGCCGAGGATGGTGCGGGTCTTGGTCGTGCCGGTTGTGTTGTAGGTGTAGGTGCTGCTCGTGCCTGCGGTGGGGGATGTGGCTGAAGTCAGGGTGTGGGGCTGGGTGGTGCTGTAGGTGTAGGTGTAGTTGGTGTTTTTGCTGGGGTCGCCGGCCGGGTCGTGGTCGGTCGCCTTGGTGCGGTTGCCGAGCCAGTCGTAGGTGAAGGACTGGCGGTAGGCGGCGGAGCCGGTGACAGCGGTGCCCGAGGCGACGGTGCCCGCGGCGGGTGCCGTGTCGGCGAGGCCCGCGGGGGCGGGGGTGGGCTGTCCGTCGGCCTTCTTCGGGGCCTGATGGGCCGCGTCGGCGACGGGCCCGCTGGAAGGGGTTCCGGTGCTGTCGTATCCCCAGGTGGCTCCTGAGGTCGACTTGCAACCGGCGCCCTTGCCGTTGGGCGTGATGTTCGAGGTCCAGGCGTTGACGAGTTCACCCATGGCGTCATAGGTGAAGCACTGGTTGTCCCAGGTCGTGAGGCTGGAGGTTTCCGCGTTCTGCCGTGCGCTCGCGGTGATCATGCCGGAGGCGTCGTAGGCGTATCCGGTGTCCGAAATACGGTGGGGCCCTGCGGTCTCCCGGTCGGTCACGGTGCGCATCAGGCGGCCGGTGTGATCGTCGATGAAGTTGGTCGTCCACAGGCGGTAGGGCTGTGCGCTGGAGACCGAGCGCAGGACTTCGCCGTAGGGCGAGTAGGTGACGTCGGAGGTGTACCAGGTGAGGCCGGAGGTGGACTCGGGCAGACCGTCTTCGTCGTAGCGGGTGATGACCTTTTCTTCCGCCAGACCGCCCTTAGCGGGGAGGGTGACGGACAGCGGCTTGCCTGTGGGGGTGTAGGTGTAGCTGTAGGTGTATGTGCCGGCGAGGCCGGTGGTCATCGCGTTTTGCGGGATGACGGTCTGGCGCCCGGTCGGCCGGTATTCGGTGTCGTAGCCGGTTACCCGGTCGATGTACTCGTCGCCGGAGGGGCTGATCCGCTTGGCCTCGTAGGGCAGGCCGAGTGCCCCGTCCTGGTCGTAGGTGAATTTCTTGATGGGCTTGGCGGTGGGTGTGCCCGCGCTGACCGCGGTGACTCGGCCGAGGGTGTCGTAGGTCGTGTAGACCGACTGCTGGAGTTCGTCCGTGACGACCTTGGGGCGATCGGCTTCGTCGTACTGCGTTGTGGTGGTGCCGGTGTCGGGGTCCTTGGTGGAGGTGACCCGGCCCCGTGCGTCGTAGATGTAGGTCCAGGCGTTGCCGGCAGGGTCGGTGACCTTGTTGCGGTTGCCGCGCTTGTCGTAGGCGTAGGTGGTGGTGCGGGTATTGCCGGAGCCGGTGTGGTGCCTGACCTGGATGACGCGGCCGAGGGCGTCGGCGACCGTGGTGATGGTGGGGCTGGTGGAGCCGGCGGGGTCGACGGTGACGCTGGTGTCGGCGTGGTAGGTGGTGATGGTCGGGGTCTGCCTCAGCTGCCCGTGGTAGGGCGTCTGCCAGACCGGGCGCTCCAGGCCGTCGTAGGTGGTCTTGACCGAGTTCGGGACGAGGGTGGGGGACTGGACCTTGAACAGTTCGGTGGTGGGGTCGCCCTTGGCGAGGTAGCCGCCGGTCTGTTCGGAGACCAGGCCGTGGTCGTTGTAGTGGGTGTCGGTGACGATGCGGCCGGGGCCGTGGGCCTCGGACTGGGTCTGGACCTGGCGCATCAAGCCGTCGTAGATCGTGACCTGGCTGGCGTAGGTGCCGTCGTCCTTGAGCGCCTTGACGATGACGGCTGCCGGCCGGGTCTCGCTGGGTGTGGCGGTGGCGGGCTGGTAGGCGATCTCGACATTGGGCGTCTGGGTGCCGGCCGAGCGGGAGGCGGACCAGCCCTTGGTGAGGCGGCCGAGGTCGTCGTATTCGGTGCGGGTGACGCGGTTGTTGGGATCGGTGACCGTCAGTGGCAGAGCGCGGCCGGGGTCGTAGGTGGTGGTGGTGATGTATTTCTTAGTGTCGACCGTTTTGATGGCCTTGGTGGAGGTGACCGGGCCGCCGTCATCGCCGCCGGGGAGGTACTGGGTCTCCGTTGTGCCGACACCCGGTGCGGTCATGGTGAGGGGGCGGCCGAGGGGATCGTAGGTGGTAGTCGTGGTGACGGAGTAGGTGGTGCCGGTGCCGTCGATCTGATCGACAGCGGTGATGAGGCCCTTGGTGGGAGCAGCACCTTGGGCGAGGCCGTCGTAGCGAGTGTGGACCGAGCCCTTGAGCTCGGTGGCGGGGTCGGCGGTGTCGTTGTCGATGCAGGTGGTGGCGGTGGTACGGACGCTGCTGGGCAGTCCGATCAACCACACGTCGGTGTTGCGGACGTAAATGGTCTTGGTGCAGGTGGGTTCGGAGAGGGTTTCTCCGCCGGTGCCGTTCGGGGCGACGACCGTGCTCTCGACCGCGGTGGGCAGGCCGTAGGTCGCATCACGTTCGAGGGTGGTGGTGCGGATACCTCGCCAGCTGGTGCCGACGGTCTGGATGGTGTCGGTCCGCTTGACGCTAGTGCGGTAGGCGCGCAGGGTGGTGAGGTCGCTGCCGTCTTCGGCCTTTCGGGTGCGGGAGGCCGTCTCGACCGCTGCGTCGGGGAAGGTGCGGGTGCGGGTGGTGAACTCGCTGGGCTTCTTGTAGGAGTTCAGGTAGGTGAGGGTTTCGGCGGTCATGCCGGCGTACTGCGGGGCGTCGTCGGTGAGCAGGACGGTGCCGTCGATGGAGTCCTTGACCTCGCCACCGACACCCTGGAAGTAGCGGGTGACAGAACGTGACTGCGTGGGCGGGGGTACAGCTCCCGGGTTCCACCAGCCGGCGACCATCTTTCTGCGGCCCTTGTCGACAGTGACCTGCCGGTAGCCGCGCCAGTCGCTGTAGGTGCGCAGGGCGGGGCGGAGGAATTCGTCGTCGCTCTTGGCCCAGGCGGGGCCGGAGTAGTTGTACGTGGTCGTGATGGGGGTGTTGAACAGGGTGGCGACCTTGTCGGTCTCGGTGACTGAGGCGACGAGGTATTTGTTGAACCAGGCCTTGGCGGGGGTCTTCTCCTCACCGTCGGGGGACCAGCGGACCGGGTAGCAGGTGCCGTTGGCCTTGCCCGCGTCGGTGGCCGGCTGGAACTGGCAGCCGCCGGTGTATTCGACTTCGATGTCGGCTCCGGCTTCGGTGGCGACGACGCCGATGCGGGGCCGGGTGAAAGCGGGACGCTTGTCACCCGAGAATCTGGGGACAAGGTTGGGCAGCTGCTTGTCCGTGAGGTACGCCTTGAGTGGGGATGTCGACTTCACTTCGTAGTGGGCGAAGCTGACGCCGTCCTTGGACTGGGCGGTGCCGCCGTTCGGGGGAGTTTCGCCGGGTCCGTAGCCGGTGCGGGTGATGGAGTTCAGCCACAGACCGGGGGCAGTGTCGTACCAGTCTTCGGGGAAGGACTGGTGGAGGGTGTAGACGTCGACGTATCCCAGACCGGTGGTCTGACCTCCACGAGCAGCCTTGGTGGTGACGGTGTCGAGGCGGATCTGGGTCCAGAACGAGGGGAATCCGGGGCAGAGCTTGGAGGTGTTCTTGCAGTTCAGCGAGCCGGGGGTGTCCCACCAGGGCCGGTAGGCGCCAGGGTCGCCGGTCTTGGCGAAGTTGGCCGCGTCACAGACGGTGGCGGACTTCAGGCAGCGCTGCTGGACGCCGAACTCGACCGTGGCGGACGCCTTGGTCAGGTCGGCGGCACGCATGCCGTACTCGATCTTGGTGGGGTAGGCGGCGCGCTCGTACTGCTCGGGGGTGTTGCGCTTGTCGCGGACGGCGTAGTAGTTCGTCTCCTGCTTCCAGTTGACGATCATGATGTTGCCGTGGATGTCCTCGACCTTGTCCAGGCCCCAGCGCCACGCCTGCTGTCTGGGCTTATTCGTGGCTGGATCCGTGCCGCAGCGGGAGTCGGCGAAGGTGTCGGCGTGGCATGGCTCGCCGGGGTGGTTGCCGAAGACGGGAACGGTGGAGACCGAGTTGGTGTCGGCGTGGCCACCGCCCACCTTGTTGAGGCCGAAGTGGTACTTGGTGCCGTCGGTGGTGGTGACGGTCCAGTACTCGCCGTTGTCGTCGCCGTTGGCGGTGCTGCCCTCGATCGTCCGGGGGTGGTGCTCGATGCGGGTGCCGTCGTCGCGCTGGGGGTGGTAGGTCTCGGTGTCGGACTCGGGGTCGCTGGTGGAGGCGGCGTCGCGGACGAGTTCGGTGGTGCTGCCGCCCAGGGACATGACGGCGTTGTAGGACACCCAGCACAGATCGCTGGTCTTGTCGGCCTTGGTGGTGTTGTTGGGGGTGTCGTCACCCAGCTTGTGGGTGTCGTCCTTGCAGGTGCGGTAGCGGCGTTCGATGAAGCCGGGGCTGTAGTCCCAGCCCTCGCCGATCCAGGACGCCTGGGGCGAGGAGACGGCGGTCTTGCCGTCGACGGCCTGCGAGTTGTAGGAGAGCGTGACGTTCGGTGCGGGGCCGGCCGGGGCGGGCGGCAGGGTTATCGGGTAGGACCAGGTGAACGCGCCGGACGAGCCGCCTGCGCTCCATGTGCCGCTGGAGGCGAGCGGGGTGGCCTTGAAGGATCCGCCGGGGCCGGCGCCGGAGTCCACCGCGCCGATGACGGCTTTGTCGCCGCCCGTGGCGGCGGGGGTGGCGGTGGTATAGGAGGCCTGCATGACTGCGGGGCCGGACTGGGGGGTGCTGCTCGTGGAGGCGGGGGTGACGGTTCCGTCGGCGGCGGTGTCGACCGTCGCCTTCACCGTGTGGGTGACGGGGTCGTTGACGGTCTCGAGTTCCTCGTAGGCCTGGCACGCCTCGTCGAGGGGCTTGGTGAGGTAGCACTCGGGGAACTGCACCAGGCGCAGGCGTGAGGCCCAGTCGGCTCCGTGGAGGAGCTCGAAGTTTTTGTAGTTGAGTGCGACGTTGATGGGTACCGAGCCGGTGGCGGGGGCTTGGACCGTGACGAGGGTGCCGATCTTGAGGGCTTCTTCGACGTTTTTGGTGGTGTCGGTGCTGCGGTCGACGGTGCTGCGGTCGAGGACGCTGAACTGCCAGGTGCCGGTCGGGGCGGGCTGGTTGGCCGCCTTTCCGGCAAGGAGGGGCAGGTTGGGGATCTGGGTGAGCGGGCCTTCTTCGGCGGTCGTCGCCGTCGTGGTGGCGGTGGTTGCCGAGGCGGGGCTGACGGCGGAGCCGAAGGTGAACGCTTCGGTGTCGGGGGCCGGGGTGGTCGTGGTGCCGGCGGGTGCCTGCTGCAGGTCGGTGGGGCTCTCGGCCTTGAGGGTGTTGAGGTCTTTTTCGAAGGTCTGGCCGTCGGCGGGCTTGTCGATCTCGACCTTTTCGAGGGCCAGGGGGTCGGTGTCGGCGATGGTTTCGCGGCCGGTTTCGACGTTCGTGGGGTCGGGCGGCATGGCCAGGGACTGGGCAGGCAGCAGGCCCACCAGCAGCGCGGCCCCGATGGCGGGTATGACGGTGCGGCGGGCCCGGCGGGTGCGGCGGTGACGAGCGAACAAGGCGGGGTCCTCCGGACCACTGGGAGCGGGAACCGGAGTCGGACCGCAGATGATGACAGTTCAGATCGGAAGATTCTGGGGGCGGATCGTGAAGGAAGACCAGAGGTTATGACCCCGCTGTGATTATCTTCACGGAACGTAATCATGCAGCTACGGGCAAGCATGCCGGTAAGGGGTTTCTCCCGGCGAAGCCCTAGGTCAGATCATCAAGCCCGCCAAACTGCATGATCACTACATCAAGTCGCGAAACACCCGCTCCCGGCTTCACTTCAGGCCGGTTTCACCGCGTCTGTCCCCCGCGCGGGCCTGGCGGGCAGAACTTGGAAAGGCCAGGGCCCTAACTGGCGGAGCCCGGGGAACGCGGCACGGGGCCCGGCCGGGCTCTAAGGAGGCAGGTGACGGAGGGCGGTTGATGGGTCATCATCGGCTCGCCCGGCCATGCCTGCGTGAAAGGTGCTCCGCCTCGGACTCCCCCGCTATGACGTCTTGGTCGGCTTCGTGGTTTCAGCCGGTGCCCTGAGAGCCCCGGATCCAGGGAAGTAGAGGGGTTCTCTCCTGATGAGACAGACATGGCAGCGGCCCGCTGTCCGGCGTGTGAGCGCTTTGGTGACCGCGGCCGCGCTCGCGGCGGGCGGCATCGCGTACGCGGGCTTCCACGCCGTCTCCCCCGACGGCCCGTCCGCAAGGACGGAAGACGGCCGGGACGGGAAAAGCGGGCCTCGGACGGTGAGTGCGGCGTCCGCGGCTTCGCTGGCCCGCAAGAGCGGCAAGCCGGTGGAGGTCACAGCGCTACGGACGATCCGTTCGACGACGTGGGCGCGTCCGGACGGACTGACGACGAAGAAGCTGTACGCCTCGCCGATCTGGGCCAAGGTCGGCCAGGAATGGAAGGCGATCGACACCACGCTGCGGCGGACGGGCAAGGGCTGGTCGCCCGCGGCCACGAACACTCCCCTGGTGTTCTCGGCCGGCAGCAAGGCCGACGGCACGGAGCGGGCCTCGCGCACGCAGGTGCGCCGTGTTTCGCTGGTGAAGGGTTACAAGGCCGAGGCCGGTACGGGCAGTGCGCTGGTCACGCTCACCGTCGGCGGCACGGCCGAGATCCCTGAGCTTCATCAGATCCAGCTGACCTGGCCCGGGCCCGTGCCCGCGCCGGTCATCGATGGATCGCGGGCGCTGTATCCGGAGATCTTCCCGGGTGCCGATCTGGTGCTGACGGCCGAGGACGACGGCTTCGCCCAGCTGCTCGTCCTGAAGAACCGGCAGGCCGCGGCCGACCCGCACATCGCGCAGCTGTCGTACGGACTGTCCTCGCCCACACTGTCCTTCCGTCTCGACCCGGCCTCGGGCATCGTCGGGGCCGAGGACGGGGACGGCCAGGAGGTGGCGCTGTCGCCGACGCCGGTGATGTGGGACAGCAGCGGTCCTCCGGCCGTGACCGACGGTGAGCTGGGGGCGTCGTCGCAGCCGACCGCGCCGGAGTCCGTCGAGCCGCCGGCCACAACGAGCGCCGCCCCGCAGCCCAGCACGAGCACCGAGGAGCTGGCCGACGACAACGTCGATCCCGAGGGCGAGGTGCTGCCCACCGCCACGGACGAGCCGGCACCCACCCTGACCGATCCGCCGCTGCCCCCGGTCCCTGCCGAACCGACGCCGGAGCCGTCCCAGACCGGCTCGGCCGCCACGCTGAGTCTGCCGCTGCTCAACGGCCCCTCGCCCGCATCCCGCGGGGATGTGGTCGAAAGCGACCTGGGCGAGGGAACCTGGCTTCTTACGCCGGATAAGGACTTCCTGAACGACCCGGCCACCGTCTACCCGGTCTTCATCGACCCGACAGTCAAGAAGCACACCCAGGACTGGACCACCGCCTACAGCCGTCACCCCAAGGCCAGCTTCTTCAACGGCAAGGACTTCAACAAGGGCGGCACCCACGAGGCCCGGGTCGGATTCGAGTCCGATACCTGGGGGACCTCCCGCTCGTACTTCAACATCGCCTTCGACAAGAACCTCCAGGGTGCCAAGATCCAGAAGGCCACCCTGCGGCTGCTGGAGACCTACTCCTGGTCCTGCGACGCGCGGTCCATGTCCGTGCACCTCACCGGTGCGATCGACGCGCGCACCACCTGGCGAAACGCACCCGCCCTGACCGACGACAACCTGGCCGCCTCGCCGCGGAGCTTCGCGCACGGCTACAAGACCGGCTGCCACGACGAGTACGAGACCTTCGATGTGAAGGCAGCGGTCCAGAAGACGGCCGACAAGGGCAAGGGCCTGATCACCTTCGGCATGCGGGCCAGGGACGAGAAGACCCAGTACGCGTGGAAGAAGTTCACGGCCGACGGCGACAACGCCCCCGTGCTCGAGCTGACCTACAACCGTCCCCCCACGCCTCCCACGAGCCACGACCTCGACCCCGACTTCAAGTGCACCACCTCGCCCCCCTACGTCAGGGTCGGCGCCTCCAGCCTCACCTTCACCGCCCGCTCCACCGACAAAGACGGCAATCTCGCCTACCTCGACTTCGCGCTGTGGCCGACCGGCAAGTGGTCCACCACCGGCGACCTGCTCAAGTCCACCGGCACCGTCTCCGTCGGCGCGGACACCTCCGACGCCAAGCGCACCACATCCGCCTTCTCCACCGCCGGTCTGACCAACAACGTCAGCTACTCCTGGACGGTCAGGGCCGTCGACGCGGCCGGCAGCTCCTCGGCCTACACACCCAAGGTCCCCTGCCGCTTCATCTACGACACCCTCGCCCCCAGGACCCCCAAGGTCACCTCCACCGACTTCCCCAACGCCGACGGCACCACCAACGACAACTCCTTCGGCAACGAGCCCGAAGACTCCAACTGGTCGAAGAAGAAGTTCGGCACCCCCGGATCCTTCACCTTCCAGGCCTTCGACACCGACGTCGTCCGCTACGAATACGGCTTCAACGCCAACAGCTACCCCTACACCCTGACCCGCGCCGCCGGAAGCTCCCTCACGGTCGGCATCTCCAACGCCAAGCCTCCCGCCGCCGGGCCCAACGTGCTCTACGTGCGCGTCGTCGACGGCGCCGGCCACGTCTCCGAACCCAGGAAATACTTCTTCTACGTCACCCCCCGCGACCAAGCGGACGCCGCAGGCGACTTCACCGGCGACGGACTGCCCGACCTCTTCTCCATCTCCGCCGGCAGCAACCTGCGCCTGTTCCCCTCCCAGGGCGACAACAGCACCCCGCCCAAGGGCACCGGCAAGTTCGACTACTCCATGTCCGGCGCCTACCGGCTCAACCCCGACAAGGACCCCAACGGCGGCGACGGAAAACCCATCTTCACCGCACCTCTGGCAGGACACTTCAAGGATGCGCTGATCACCCACAACGGCGACTTCTACGGCGGCGACGGCCTGCAGGACCTCATCGTCCGCGCCGAAGGCAAACTGTGGATGTATCCCGGCGACGGATACGGAGCCGTCAACGTCACCAAGCGCCGCGAGATCCTCCTGCCCGCCAATGCCCCCTCCCCCTCCTCCCTCGACCAGATCACCGCCACTGCAGACGTCACCGGCGACAAGCTCCCCGACATGTTCGCCACCACCGGCGACCAGCTGTGGGCCTTCCTCGGCTACACCGGCGCCTCCTTCACCGAAGCCCGCCTGATCACCGGCGGCACCTGGGCCGACCGCGACATCGTCACCGTCGCCGACATCAGCGGAGACAACGTCCCCGACCTCCTCTTCCGCGGCCCCGTCGCCGACAAGGGACTCATCCTGCGCAAGGGCAAACCCTCTGGCGGAGGCGTCGACCTCGCCTCCCTCGCCACCGAAGCCAGCTCCCTTACCGGCCTCGACACCGTCTACGGCACCGGCGGATGGACCACAGACCAGATGAAATTCGTCATCGGAACCCCCGACGTCGACCACGACACCGACACCACACCCGACATCTGGGCCATGACCATCGACGGAACCCTCTACTTCTACCCCGGAACACGCACCACCCACGGCGCACGCATCCCCGCCAGCTGGATCAACTGGACAGGCACCCGCACCTTCGGCTGACCTGCCCCAGCAAAAAGAAAACAAGGAGGGGGAGGCGACCGCACCACGGCCGTCTCCCCCTCCCCCATGTGGCCGAACAACGGCGGCGTCCCGTCCGGCGAAGCCGTCGCTCGAACGACCTCCGGGCGCCTCCTGGAACAGCGCGAGACCTGAGCCTGCAGAACCGAACACTCGCCCTGCTGGCGGCGTCGAAATCAGCGAAAGCTAATGCTGAAACGACATGCTCAGCATCTGTCTGAAGAGCCCGGTCTCACTGAGCAGGCAGCAGGGGCCTGCAAAGGGACAGGGGGAACCGCAACGGGGGTACACGCAACGGTGCGATACCTGCGAGGCATCCTTCGAACGCGCAGGAGGAACAGGGCAGCACAGCACCCAGAGACATCCGGCGGCACAACGTCAGGAAGCAGAACCGCCCCCGAGATCGACTTGACGAACTAAGTTCCGCTTGAGGAATGGTCGTACAACCTTGAACGGCCCGCGTGAGTCCTTCGGTCGAGGCATGCAGGCACCTCGACCATGGACTTCGGGAGGAATCCCTTTGAATCGCCTCAGCCCTGCCGGCCGACGCCTCGCCGTCGACGGCACGGTCGCTCTCACAGTGCCGGCCGGCACGGCCATCAGTATTGCCTCCGTGCTCGCCGCACCGGCTTGATGGCCGAGAGCCGGCCATCAAGGGGATGCGCCGCTCCTACCGTCGACAAGGACACCGGTAACTGGGAAGCCCCTTTCCGAGGCGGTAGGGCGCTCCCCCTTGGCGCCCCGTGCTCGTACGGCACCCGTCCCATCATTAGGCGGTGACGCTGTCCGGTACGGATCGATGGCTCATGTGCGTGCCGAAGGACAGCACCGGGACGCTGACGGGCCGGGCGGCGGCCCCGTCCCGGGACCCCTCCTCCGACCCAGACCCGTCCGCGGAACAGCGGTAGGAGCGGGACGACACGGGGTGGCCGGCCGGGAACGGCCGTCCGGGGCGGGCCGGTTCCGGGTCGGCCGGGTCCTGCCCCTCCGGATCGGGCCGGGCTCGTGGCGACGCCCTGGGTCGTCGCTTTTCGATCATGCCCGGGGGCGGCGCGAGGCGGGATGGAGGGGGCCGCTACTCTCCTCCCCTCTAGGGGTCGTCTTCAAAGGTGATTAAGTGGTGAGGGATCATGCTTGTCGTGGTGCGTCGTCATGAGCTTTCGGATGCCGAGTGGGCTGTGTTGT
>NZ_JBVJPE010000046.1:0-15457 GCF_055582805.1 Streptomyces sp. NPDC107498
AACCGCGATCACGCCCGCCTGAGAGCTCCTGGCGAACGCGCCTTCGCGCAGCTGAAGTCCTGGCGCATCCTCCGCCGAGCCCGATGCTCCACCCGCCGCATCGGCACCATCGTCCAAGCCGTCCACACCCTGCTGACCTGCAACTATTCAGGATGAAAGAGGCTCACTGGACCCGGATTTTGGAGACAGATTTTTGATGACCCAGAGAGTTGAGGAATATCATCCGCAACAGCCAACACGGATCAATTCGCTCCGGACGGAACAGTGCAGCACCCAGCGAACGACATCGAGATAACGCATGCCCACCTGGGCTGCATGAATGACCCGAATCTTCCCTGCAGTTGTGCCCGAAAAGGCGCCCGGGGAGGCATTTCGCACCTCTTCCGGATGCGAGTATGTTAGGCAAAATTTCGCCAAACCTGCGAGGAAGAACATGAACAGACGATACATAGTCGCCCATGGGTCTTACATCGGCGATGAGGATGAGATCCGCCTGCCGGAAAATTACGAGCAAATGGTGCGATTCTATGCACAGCCGGACATGGCGATCGATGCTAGGGAAAGCATTGCGATGATATTCGCATCCGCCCAGGGGAAGGATATAAACACTCCCCCCATTTCGCAAGTGGTACCCAACTACTACTTGTCGGACGGGGGTGAAATGTATATTGCTCAGCTAGAGGCCCTAGTCGCCGGCGAACCAGGAATCGACAGGGATTCGGTTCAGCTTCTTGGATATAATCTGCCTGGCCAAATGCGCCTATGTGGCGACCCGGCGAACACCGGGTGTTCCGTGGGGGACCACTCCTGCGACGGCATCCTCGGGGTATTCAAGGGGATTCCGATCGACATCATTTGCTGCCGCGTCGAAAATGATTCTTCCCCTGCACACACAGTCGCCAATCCTGCACAGTATATGGACGAAGAGGTATACGAAGTGCTGGAGAGATGGCTGGGCCATCTGGAAAACGAAAAAGAACCGTTTTCCGGAGACTTCGCCCGCTGGTTCGACGCGCTAGGCCGGAAAATGCAGGCATACGCCCTGACCCATCCGAAGGTCCAAACGTGGCAGTGCGCAAGGGCGGCATGGTCGGCCTCAAATCAATTCACGAACGGCGCCGCGCTCGCCACTTTTATTTCCTTGGAAACAGAAAGCTCAATTATTGCGTATTACAGGCAGGGCCTGGAGAAGGGCGGGTACCTCAGCAATTTCCTCGACAGGGATCAGCAAACCATAGCCCGCGGGATCTACCTCTTCCTCACGAACCCAGAGAGATTCGCTGCCACCTACGAGACGGCGTCAGACCGCTCCCGTAACCTCTTGCACACACATCCAGGCGTTGCCCGCTGGCTAGGACGCCGGTGGGTCGAACTGCTCAAGCAGGCACAGCACCCGTACAGCAATGGGTTGCCGGCCTCCTTCGATTCTCTTCCCCCTATCGCGAAGAATGAGATCGAGAACATCAAGGAGGTGGTCGCTTGGCGGCGCGGCCGAGTCTGGTGGAATGTGACGGGAGGAGGAATGGACGGGGAAGCTCTTGGCGTATATCTGGCTTCCGCCGAGACGAACGCTGAGACGAACCACATCATGTGGGAGCTGGGGCGTGAAAAATCCTACCTCGTCGGAAAGCTGGGAACGGAACAGACAATTCTCGCCCGCGGCGTCTACATATTCCTTTCCAATAGGAAGGCTTTTGTGGATCACTACTCAACGCTCAATGAGACGGAACGTAGGGTCCTCTGTCGCCACGAAGGTGTCGACGCGTGGCGCAGGGCGCAGAGACCGTAGAACTGACGCCCTGGTCGGGCGGTTGCCCCCTCCTTATCGTCGCAGCGCGTGGGACAGGCGGCGGCTCGTCGAGGAGGGGCGGTGTCCCCAGCCCGCAGAGGGACGCCCGGAAGCCCTGTCGCCGTTGTTGCGGCTTCAGCTGCCCGGGGGAAGGTCAGGGCCACGTGCTCCGAGGAGCGTGCAGGACGCAGGGGGCATGCAGGCAGCCTTGACGGCCTGACCACGCCCTGCTCGCTACCCCCGCGGCCAAGCGGGGGACGAGGCTGCCGCGTTCAATGCGGGTCAGGCGCATCCAAACACGCCTGACCCGCACGGGTTCCATGTGGGTCAGGCGAACGCGCGCGCGGTGATCCGGCATCGGGGTGTGCTCGGTGGACTGCGACACTTCTCGAAACCATTGCTTTATCTGATGCTCTGCCAGAGATTCCGGTAGGCAGGACCCTGGGCTCTACGCGAAGCGGATGTCGGACGCTCCCGCGCGACGGACCGGTCGGGGTACGTGCACTCGTGCTTGGCGGTGTCCTCGGAGCGGAGCATCCGCTACCCACGCCACGCTACGTCATCGACCGTCCAGCCCTAGCTCAGGAGCCCTGACCGAGCTACGAGCGTGACGGGAAAAGTGATCGGCCACGTCCGGGGTGGAGGTGAGTAGGGTGCCCGTGACCGTGTTTCGGGTCTTCACCGTGCCGCTGCCATGTCCAAAAAGTGCCACTGCTGACGCGTGCTGTCCTCGGCGCTCCCGCACCGGTCTCAACGGCACCGACTGCCGGCACGCGGTCAGAACCGAAATTTCTGATGGGACCGGCTTCCTGCCCCGAGGGGTCCCAGAAGCCGGCCCGGTGAGATCGGGCCCGGTTGGATGACGGTCGATCAGTCGGTAAAGATCTCGGTACCGCACGGGGTGTCCCACAGTTAAAGACTCGGGAAACTCGGCGCGGCGCGCGAAGTCCGGAGCGATGATGTCGCCACCCACTCCGAAAATGCGGATCCAGCGGTGGACATGGCGTCTGTTGGCTGGGGCTCCGCCTGACCTCGGCGGTTTCTCACCCTTCGGACGGTTTTCGTACTCTCGACGGGAGCGGACAAGCGTGTCTCCCAGCGTAACCAGCTTCTTCTGCCGTCCGGCCGAGAACTCGTCCCAGGCGGCGCCCCACTGCCCCCCGTTACCTTTTTCGTGGCTCCGCAATGGGGCCTCCGGCCTTCGGGGCCGGCATGACTTCCCCCTTGTTGCGGTTGATGATCCGGGGGGTGGTGTCACCGGCTCCGGAGGCATCGACGGACCGCTGATGAGGGGCTTGAGCACCGGCTTCACCCAGGCTGGAAGAGCTCTCCGTAACATGGATGTGGCAGCTCGGTGCCGAGGCATGGCCGGACGAAAGCGTGATGGAGGGGCCTGCACGTGATCGACACCGGCGACATCGACGTCTTCCTCGGCCTGGACGTCGGCAAGGGCGAACACCACGCCACCGCCGTCACCCCGGCCGGAAGGAAGGCGTTCGACAAACGCCTGCCCAACACCGAACCCAGGCTCCGCGAACTGTTCGCCAGGCTGAAGGCCAGGCACGGGACGGTGCTGGTCGTGGTCGACCAGCCGGCCTCCATCGGCGCCCTGCCGCTGGCGGTCGCCAGGGCCATGGGCTGCCCGGTCGCCTATCTGCCCGGCCTGACGATGCAGCGGATCGCCGACCTCCACCCCGGTGAGGCCAAGACCGACGCGAGAGACGCGTTCATCATCGCCGACGCGGCCCGCGCGATGCCCCACACGCTGCGGGCCATCGACGGCGAGGACGAGACCATCGCCGAGCTGGAGATGATCGTCGGCTTCGACGACGACCTGGCCGGGGAGGCAACGAGGGTCGCGAACCGGCTGCACGGCCTGCCGACCCAGATCCATCCCTCGCTGGAACGGGTCCTGGGACCGCGGTTGCAGCACCCGGCCGTCCTGGCCCTGCTGGAACGGTTCGGCTCACCGGCCCAGATACGCAAGGCGGGCCGACGGCGGCTGGTCACGCTGCTGCGGCCGAAGGCGCCCAGGATGGCCGAGCGGCTGGTCGAGAAGATCTTCGACACCCTGGACGAGCAGACCGTCACCGTTCCGGGCACCGAAGCGGCCGCTTTGATCGTCCCGAGTCTGGCCGGGCCCCTGACGGCCGCGCTTGATCAGCGCAAGCTCCTGGCCGGGCGGATCGAGGAACTGCTGGAGGGCCACCCTCTTTCCAAGGTCCTGACGTCCATGCCCGGGGTCGGCGTCAGGACCGGAGCCAGGATCCTGATCGAGGTCGGTGACGGCAGCACCTTCCCGACCGCCGGCCACCTCGCCGCCTACGCCGGACTCGCACCCGCGACCCACAGTTCAGGGTCCTCGATCCGCGGTGAACAGCCCTCCCGAAGAGGAAACAAGCAGCTCAAGAGGGCTTTCCCCCTCTCCGCGTTCGCCGCACTCGGCGACCCGGCATCCCGGGCCTACTACGACAAGAAGATCGCCCAAGGCAAGCACACACCCAGGCCCTGCTCTGCCCCGCCAGACGCCGGGCCGACGTCCTCTTCGCCATGCGACGGAACCTTCTACGAACCCCATCGGAGGTTCCGAAGTGGTGCTGGAGGTCCTGGAAGATCTTTCCGGACTTCCACCTGAGGCGACCTGATGAGACATCGACTACCGCTTAAGACCGTGTTCTATATGGTGAGTCGGACGAGTCGCTTGTAGCGGCAGACGGCTGCGGCGAGGCCGAGGAAGGCCGGGTAGTTGCAGGGGCTGTGCTCGTAGCGGTGGTTGAGCCGGCGGTAGCCGGTCAGCCAGGACATCGTCCGCTCGATCACCCCCCTACGACGCCCGAGTCGTCCGCTGGACTCGATGCCCTTGCGGGCGATACGGACGCCGATGCGTTTGCCGCGGAGCCATCTCCGCAGTCCAGGTATGTCGTAGGCCTTGTCGGCATGCAGCCGCTGGGGTTTGAAGTGACGGCCGCGGTGAGGGTCGTGTCTCGTTTGGTGACCCAGCACCATGGGCTTCAATGCCTGGCTGTCGTGGGTGTTGGCCGCGGAGAGGCCGACGAGGAGGGGCAGGCCGTTCGCGTCCGACAGGACGTGCATCGTGGAACCCGGCTTGCCCCGGTCCACGGGGCTCGGACCGGTGAGTCCGCCCCCTTTTTTCGCCCGGACGCGGGCGGAGTCGAGAACGGCTCGGGAGACGTCGATGAGGCCGTCGTCGTCGAGGCGGTGCAGGATCTCCTCGTGCAGCCGGCCCCACACCCCGGCCCGCGACCAGATCAGGAACCGGCGATGGGCTGTCGACTTCGAGAAGCCGATGCACGGCGGCAGGGCCCGCCAGGCGCAGCCGCTGACCAGCACGTAGATGATCGCGGCGAACAGCGTCTCATCAGGCGTGTCCTGCGTCCCGCCGCCCTGCGGCCGCACCCTGGGCGGCGGGATCAGCGGCTTCGCGATCTCCCACAACCCGTCCGGAACAATCCAACTCCACGTACCCCGCCCCATGAAGACCCCAACGACCGCCTCACCACATAGAACACGGTCTAGGCTCCGTCTCACCATTGAGGTGATTCATTCAGGGCTCCAGGGCCTCGTACGATGCTTCGTCGAAGTCATCCGCAGGGTTGTGTGTATGCCTTGGTTCATCACCCTGTTTGACGCGGCAGGCGGCGATGTCGATCGGAACATCCTTGAAGATCCCCAGGATGCCGTTGCAAGAGTGAACCCCCGAGAGCATCCGCTGCTCAGCGGGTCGCCACACAGCCACATCCCGTCAGGAAGACCGTGCCCGAGTACATGAACGGCGTCCGCTTCGACTCCGGTTTCACCGTGAAGTAGGGCGCTCGGCTGCATGACTGCCATGTATTCAGTCTTTTCAAAGAAGTAATTGGGTGCCGTTTGGGACAGGGAGAAGGTGTTGATCGGCCTTCCCTGGGCAGATGCGAAGATCGTGGCGAAGCGTTCGCCGACGCCGACTGACTCGCCCGGCGGTGTATAGAACCGCACCATCTGCTCGTAATCATCGGGCAGGCGGACCTCGTATTCACCGCCGATGTATGTTCCATGGGCGACTATGTAGTGTCTGCTCGTCTTCTGTCTTCGGTAGGTGATTTTTTGCCCAGCATATAGCCGTTAAAATGAGCGACCCACGTCCTTTCGGTCGCACTTTCGTGCACGGTAGCCGGGATGCGCTGTGTCATTCGATCGGCCGGACGGGTATGAAGTACTTTCGGCGTCGGTCATTCGAGCACGTGGGTCTGGCGGCGGCCGAAGTGCCGGCCGGAGCGTCACGGACGCCCGCGTCCTCGGCCGCTGCCCTCCGTGAACGAGCCCCTTCCACCGTCCACCTGTCGGAACGGCACCGCCAGGGCACCTCCGGACGGGGCGCTGGGGTCAGGCGACCCGCACCGCGCCGCTGTAGCCGCTGCCCTCCACCGACCGTTCCACCACACCGGTACGAGTGTTCTGTGCACCGACGAAGCGGCCCCCACCGATGTAGACCGCGACGTGGGTCGCGGCACCCGGCGCGCCCCAGTAGAGGATGTCCCCGGGGAGCAGGGCTCCCGTGGCAGGCCGCAGCCCAGACTGTTCCTGCGACGTCCGGGGCAAGAAAACCCCGGCCGTCGCATATGCGGAGAGCACCAGACCCGAGCAGTCGAAGGTTCCGGGGCCGACGCCGCCCAGCCGGTACGGCAGACCCACCTGCGCCCGCGCGTACGCCACGGCCGTCGCGGCTGCCGTGGCGACGCCCGTCGACGCGGCCGGGCCGGTCGCTGCCCCGGGCGGCGCACCAGCGGACGGGACCGGCGGGACGTCCGTCCCCGCGTCCGGAGCCGCCGGTGAGGGAAGGTCCGGCCAGGAGTGCGGTGACCGCATGCCCCACTCGGTCGGGACGGGGTCGGGCACCGGCGGGGCGATGGCGTTCAGGGGGTTCTCGGCGGACCCCGCCGACCGGCTTCCACGCGCCCCCGTCCGGTGATCGCTCCCGGCCGTCCGCGCGGGGACGTCCGTCGCGGAGGAGGTGCTCCCGCTGGACCCCGCACCGGCCTTCGCGGCGTCGGACCGGTCGTATGGCGTCGGCCGCGCCGGGATCTCCGGTGGTGCAGCGGCTGCTGGAAGGCAGACCATCGCGACGACGCATCCGAGTGCCAGGGCTACCGGCCGCCGCCACGGGACCGGTACCGGCGCCGGGGGTCCGCTCGAGGTCCGGCCTGGTGCCGTGGGCCGCCGGTGCCGGGGTGCGGAAGTGCTCATAGCCCCTGCCTACCGGGGCGCCGAAGTCGACGGCAAGGACGTCGCGGCCCTTGCCGGCAACCCTGCCCGGCCGCCCCGCCGATGCTGCCCGCCCGACCGTCCCTTTGTTCCCGCGAACCCCTCCCCGTACCGTCTGGGCGTTCGTCCTGACACCTCGGCGTCCTTCTTCCGCCGATCCCCTCCGCTCCGACCACCCCGGCGGCGGTCCGAGCCTTTACAATTTCACGAAGAAGATACTCTTACGTTCAAATGTGTACCCCTATGTCGCTTTCGAGTTCTTTGTTGAGAATGTCGTCTGCCACCGCTCAGGGCCCTGGCGGCACGGCTCGCCCTCGGGCGCTTCGCGCCGGGGGCGATTGCCGGTGCTGCCCGACGCCATGGGACGCCGACGTCGGGCAGTCCGCGACCGTGATGCCCCGGCCATGACCCCCTCGTGATTCGGAGGCCCCTTTCAGGCAGCTCTTCTGCCTGCTTCCTTGCCTCGTCGCCACTGAACACGCCCCTCCGAAGGGCAGCACCATCGATCCGGTACGCGGCGCAGCCGACCGTCGAAGAAGTGAAGCGCAGGAGAGCCCCCGATGGCAGAAGTCCACCCCGAAGACCTCCCCCTGGCCGCGCCTGCCCTGACGGAGGAGGCGGTGTCACGGTTGGAGCGGGATGTTCCGGGCGGAGTGCTACGGCAGGGAGCGCCGGGGTTCGAGGTGGAGGCGGACGGGTTCGAGCGCGGCGTCGTCCACCACCCGGCGCTCATCGTCACCGCACGGCGACACGAGGACGTGGCGGCCACGGTGCGCTGGGCGGCGGAACACGGCTTCGGCGTGGCGGTCCAGGCCACGGGGCACGGGCCGGGCGCCCCCGCCGATGCCTCCGCGGTCCTCATCACCACATCACGGATGCGGGATGTCCACGTGGACGCGGAGTCCCGCACGGCGCGCGTCGGCGCCGGAGCCCGCTGGAGCGACGTGGTCGAGGCGGCGGTGGCTCAGGGCCTCGTGCCACTCAGTGGCGCGGCTCCCGCGGTCGGCGCGGTCGGCTACCTACTCGGGGGCGGGCTCGGCCTGCTGTCCCGACGGTTCGGCAGTCCCGCCGACCACGTCCGCTCCCTCACCGTCGTGACCGCGGACGGGCGGACCACCGAGGCGTCGCCCACGTCCCACCCCGAGCTGTTCTGGGGCCTGCGCGGCAGCCGGGGCAACCTCGGCGTGGTCACGGCCGCGACGATCGGTCTGTTCCCGCTGGAAGAGTTCGTCGGCGGTGGTCTCTTCTTCGACGGCGAGCACGTCCGCGCCGTCCTGGACGCCTGGACGGCCTGGACGGCGACGGTACCGGATGCCATGTGCTCCTCCCTCGCCGTGCTGCGCTTTCCGCCACTGCCGGAAGTCCCCGAGTTCCTGCGCGGCCGACACGCCGTCCACGTACGGGTCGCGTTCACCGGACCCGAGGACGAGGCCCGTACCCTGCTGGCCCCGCTGACGACCGCCGCGCCGTTGCTCGCCGACACCACGGCACCGATGCCGTACACCCTCTCGGGCACCATCCACGCGGACCCGACCGAACCGGCCGTGACGGTCAGTCGCACGATGCTGCTCGGCGGCCTCGACGAAGAGGCGCTCGACGCCGTCGAGCGCCTCGCCCAGCGGGACGGCGCGGGCCCGCTCCTCCTCGAACTCCGCCATCTCCAAGGCGCCCTCGCCCGTCCCGCCGAGCACGGGGGAGCGGTCGGCGCCTACCCCGACGCGGAGTTCAGCCTCTTCACCACGGCCGTCGTGCCTCAGAAGGCCGACGCCGCCGCAGTCGTCGCCCGGCACTTCCAGGACGACCTGGTGGAGGCCCTGACGCCCTGGGCCGTCCCCGGCGAGGCACCGAACTTCGTCGTCGGCCCGCGGACCGACGAGGAGGTCAGGGGTGTCTACGGGGACGACGTCCACCGCCGGCTCACGGCGCTCAAGACCCTCCACGACCCGTCCAACATGTTCCGCTACAACCTCAACATTCCACCGGCCACGCCGAGCCACTGACGGGCTCCGGCTGACGTTCGAGCCGGTCGGGCGCCGGGATGCGGCGGTCGCCGCGTCCTCCGACCGTCGAGTCCCGCAGAGAGAGAAGTTTCCCCAGGCACGACGCGGAAGCACAGACCGCCTGGGAGCTGATGTTCTGAGATGACCCCCGAGCAAGCGGCGGCGGTGAGGGAACGAGCGGGGCCGAACAAGCCCGTGAACCGGGACGAGGAACGACGGAAGAGCTTTCTGAAGCGACTCGCCCGCTAAACGAGCAGCACCTCTCGGATCTTCGTCCCGGCACGTCCGTCCAGGCCGTCGTCTTCGGTGACGGATGGCGCAGGTACGTCCACACGGGCGGCGATCCGGTGATCGAGGAGCTCTTCCAAGGGCCCTCCACCGTGGGGGCACACGTTCGGAGCGCTTCCTCCCGCAAACCCGGACTCGTCATGGAGCGGGAGACCGCACGGACAGCCCCGCTGCCCGTGCGGTGGCGCCGTGCTCACGCCCAGGAACGTTCCCCGCCCCGACGGGACCGGCCGTCCGCCGCTCCGGAGTGGTGCGCCGTATCTCCTGCACTGCCCGTCCGCGTAGTCGGCACCGCCGAAGGAGGGGCCCGCGAGCCGGCGCGGCAGCCGCGCCCCGGCCGAGAACCGATCCAGGTGCCCGGGCGCTCGGACGCCGACGGTCCGCCGCGGCGATCAGGCGCGTGTAGACCTCGGTGGCCGTGCCGTGCCGTGCCAGGCGGGATCGGGCCGGGAGGGGACGCGGAAGGTCTCGGTCATGGGGCAGGACTTCCGTACAGGTCGTTCCCGATGGGGTTCGGGCCACGAGGCTCGGTGGCGGGTCACATGGGCCCGACCGGAACCACAGGGCGGGCGGGCGCCGTACCGGGCGACGACCGTCGGCCACTCGGAGCCGAGGGCCGTGTACGGCAGCCGTGAGCGCGAGGTTCCCTCCGCTCCACGGCAGTGCCCGCGTCGCCTGCCGTCGCACCGCGTCCCTGCTCCTCGACGACGGAGACGAACAACCGGTCCTCGATGTCCACGGAGAAGGAGGCCCGGCTCGGTTCCAGTCGTCGAAGGCGCGCGTGGGCATCAGAATCACCGCGTCGGCCCCGTGAGCGGACGTCCTGTCCGCGGGACCGAGCCAAAACCCGCCGATCTCGGCGGCGTCCGGACCGGACCGCTTCCGGCCCTCCCGCCCCCACCAGGAAAGCTCCGTGAAGCCGACGAAGCCCGGGACCCGGCGGGCGTGCCGGTTGAGGACCGCGAAGGTCGGCCCGGTGTCCGCCAGGCAGGCGGCGCGGGCGCCGCGGACGTGACGTCCGGCCTCCGCGAGGGTCTGCGGCGCCGAGGTGAACGGCGAACGGCGGGCGGCCAGCAGTCCGGCGGCGTGGTCCGGACGGAGTGGCTTCGGGCGTAGGAGTCGACCCGTGGGCGAGGGGGAATGCGCATGGAGGCCTCTTGCGAGGACCGAGCGTTCTCCTCGTCGGCCGAGGGCACGTGCCGCCACGGCCACGAAGGGGTTCCCCGCGCGGCCGTTGGGAAGCTCGCCCTGCCTCTAGTGGAACGGCCGAGGCGGGCGTTCGGCCGCGCCCACGGACGCTGCCGGGCGCACCGGGCGGGACCGCGCCGGATCGTGGGCCGGGACCTCGTCCGGCAGGACGTCTTCGGGGCGCCGCCCCCCGAAGCGCGATCCGGCGCCCGCCGTCCGCATGTGGCCGTCGATGACCTCACGGGCCCAGGGGGCCACCCTCAGCCGGGCGACGGTGTCCCCGTCGAAGAAGCGGAGCATGATGCCCTCCGTCAACTGCAGCTCCTCCGGGTCGCCGTCCCAGAACCCCAGGTACACCTGGACCCGTGCGGTCGCCGGACGGTCGAGGGCCCGGTTCGCCGTCACCACGTAGGGCCGCAGCGACGGCAGCACCAGGCCCGCTTCCTCAGCGAGTTCACGGACGATGGTCTCGTCCGTGCTCTCCCCCTCGTCGCGGTGACCGCCGATCAGGCTCCACGACCCCGGGTTGGTGATGCCCGGAATGTCGTCCCGCAGGTGGAGGAGGTACTTGCCCTCACTGTTGAGGATCAGGGCGGAGGCCCCTGCCAGGGGCAATGGTGCTTGTGTCATGGGAGTCGCTCTCGTTCAGGGGCAACCGGCGGGTGAGGGGTCTGGAGTCAGCGGGAGGGGGCGGGGGTCACGCCGGGCGGCTCGCGATGACCTTCCTCGCGAGCGAGCGGGGGCTGGTGAGGAAGCCGAAGCCCCAGGACATGTGCATGGTGGCCAGGGCCACCGGGATCCGGACGCGGGCCTTCAGGGCGAGGCCTCTGCCTGCGGGGAGCGAGCCGGCGGTGATCGCGGCGAGGTAGCCGGCCGGGATCACGAAGCCGAGCGGGGTGAGGGTGGCGCCGACGACCAGACCCGCCGCGATGGCGCAGACGGCGACCGGCGGGGCCAGGTAGCGGAGGTTGATGGAGCCGGCGTGGTAGCGGGCCACGACGTGGCGCCAGCGGCCGTAGTCCTTGTACTGCTTGGCCAGGGCCTTCACCGAGGGCCGCGGGCGGTACTGGACGCGCAGCTCCGGCGAGAACCAGATCAGGCCGCCCGCCTCGCGGATGCGGAAGTTCAGCTCCCAGTCCTGGGCGCGGACGAACTCGACGTTGTAGCCGCCCTGCTGTTCGAGCGCCTCGCGGCGGAAGACGCCGAGGTAGACGGTCTCGGCGGGGCCGGCCTGGCCGCCGGTGTGGAAGGCCGCGTTGCCGACGCCGATCTTCGAGGTCATCGCGGCGGCGACCGCGTCCTCCCAGGCGTTCTCGCCCTCGGCGTGCATGATGCCGCCGACGTTCTGCGCGCCCGTCTCCTCCAGGAGGCGGACGGCGGTGGCGATGTAGTTCGGCGACAGCATGCCGTGGCCGTCGACGCGCACGACGATCGGGTGACGGGACGCCTTGATCGCGGCGTTGAGGGCGGCGGGGGTGCGGCCGGTCGGATTGGGCACGGTATGGACCCGGGGGTCCTCGCGTACCAACTCGGCGGCGATCTCGTCGGTGCGGTCCGTGGAGGGGCCGAGCGCGATCACCACCTCCATCTCGCCGTCGTACTTCTGCTCCAGGATGTGGCGGACCGAGTTGCGCAGATGCCGCTCCTCATTGAGGACCGGCATGATCACGGATACGGGGGGGTGATGGAGGGACACGAGGGCCTTTCCGCAGGGGGACGGCCTTCTATTGATCCGCGCGGCGCCCGTCCGCGGCACGGCCTAAAGGGAGTGGATCCGGGCACCCTCCCTGCCCTCCGGTGATCTCCGACCGGGCAGCGTCGACGTACGTCCCCGGGACCACCCGTTCCCGTTCCGGGAATCCGGGTCGCGCGCGTCCTCCTGGACGGCTTTTGGTGTGGAGGGAAGTGCCTTCGCGGGCCGGATCACGCTGCTGCCGGCCTCCCCGCCGGCGGAGGGTTCCGTGCCCGGCGGCGCCCTCGAGGAGCGGCGTGTCATGACGTACTCACCGCACGGGCCCACGACCGGCGTGGCACCGCTCGACCCCGTGTACCGGCCCGCCACCGCCGCGGTCGTCCCCAACGGTGCCTGTACCCCCGTCAGCCCGGTCGTGCTGCGCCGTGTCCTCGCCGGCCTGCGGGGATCCCTCTTCGAGTCGGAGGGCCGGGGTGGCCATGAGGCGGAGTACGAACTCCTCGACGGCGTCGATGATCGACACCTTCCCGATCCGGCTGGTCTGTGAACCGGCCGCAGAAGGTACGGCGGCGACGAGCCTCGCCGCCGTACCGGAGCCGGTCCCGGACCCTTCGCAGCCCCTGGCCCGCACGCGCCGGACGCGGTCGGCCCGCGCCCTCCTCCGTCCGCCCGGGCACCCTCCTCCTCTGCCGCGCGTCCAGCCGATGACCGGATCCGCTGTGAGCTGCCGCTGCTGAGACACGGACGGCTCAGTCACCCGTCTCCGTGGGAAGGGAGAGCCGTTTCCTCAGCTCGGTCGCTCGACGGAGGTCCACGCCCCCCGTGTCACGCTCCGCCGCAAGGGCGGTGATCGCGTCGACGGTGTCCTCGAGTCGGCACGCTGCCGGAATCAGAGCCACCGCCTGGGAGCCGACCGGGGGCAACTCGGAGGCGGCGGCCTCGGCGGTCGCACGGGCCTGGTGGGCGCGCAGGTACGCTTCGTCCCGTCGCGTCTGGAAGCGCTCGCGATCGGCCGGAGGTTTGACGGCTTCGTCGAGGTACTTCACGGCGGACTGGGCTGCGGCGTCCAACCGTGCGGCTCCAGGAGAACGGCGAGCGCCGGGCCAGAGCAGGTATCCCACGACGACGGCGAGCACGGCCCCCATGAGCGTGTCGAGCATGCGCAGAGCTGGAAGCAGGGGATCCGGGCCCGTCAACGACGAGGACAGCAGCGCCGACGCCGTCACCCCGACGACGTTCAGGGCATACAGCTTGGGCGCCGTCATGGCGGCGAACCCCAGCGCCGTCGCCGCCATGAACGCCATCGTCAACGCCGTTGGATGGGCCGCCAGCAGGACGGCCGTCACCGCAGCGCCGACCAACGTGCCACACACCCGGTTGACCGACCTCACGAAGACCGACGCGTACTCGGGCCGCACGATGACGGCCACGGTGAGCGGCAGCCAGAACGAGTGCGGCGGTTGGTGCAGGGCGAGGGTGAGCGCCGTGGCCGACCCCATGCACAGGGCGATGCGGCTGGCGTTCATCGCGATCGTGAGCGTGAACAGGGTCCGCAGGACGAAGGCGTTGCGTACTACCGACCCGGTCGGCTTCGACGGCTCGGTGGCGAGTGCGTCGGCGAGGGCTCGAAGGCCCGGGGAGACACCCGACGCACGGAATCGGACGGAGATCGGCCGGCCGGCGAGGATCTGCTCACCGGCGGTTCGGACGGCGGCGACGGCGTCAGCGGGAACACGCTCACCCTCCGCGTACAGGGCGGCCGCCGCGAAGGCCACCAGTTCGGCCCGGTGGTCCGGGCCCGCCTCACGCGCCGCCGCGGAGGCGATGGCCAGCGCGGTCCGGGCCTGCCCGCTCGCCCGCGTACCCGTCGCCGCACACAGGTCGGCGGCGGCGGCCATCACCGCTGCCGCCGCTTCTCGTTCGACCATGCCCCGGCGGACGACCCAAGGCGCCAGCGTGACGACGATCATCACCGTCGTCCCCGCCGAGTAGGCCAGAACCTGTTGCCACCAGGGCAGAGAGGAACCGGCGAACTGTCCGAAGGCGACTCCGATGGAGAGCATCATGCCGAACCCGGGGCCGCTGGGGCCGAGGGCCCCCACGGCCCCGGAGACCGCTCCGAGCAGCGTGGCCGTAGTCAGCATCCAGACCGCCTCATGGGGCACGGAGGCACCGACCGTGATCCCCAGCAGCGCGCCGAGGGCCTGAGCCGCGAGCACCCTGGCCCGGCTGCGGTAGGAACCGTCAGTGACGAACGCAGCGGTACAGGCAGCGCCCAGATAGGCGGTGGCGACGACCCGTATGTCTCCCAGCAGCGCTCCGTACCCCGCGATGAGCGCGGCCGCGCTGAAAGCCCGGGCCCCCCGTGCGACGGCGAGCGGGGCGGGCGCGGGCCGCAGCGCCCTTGCGACGCTACGGCTGACGTCCCGTGCGAGGCTCATGTGCGGATTCTCCACGGTCCGCACCCCGAGTCGTCACCGGACGAGGACAAGCCGGTTCGTGTCGCGCGATCGGATCGAGCGTACTTCGCGTGTGTGCGGCTTCCTTACGTGTCCCGCCTGTCGGCGGTCTCCCTGATCCGGCGGCGGACCGGGAACCAGCCGCCGACGGGGCCGCCGCGATGAGCGGCAGGCAGCCCCACGCGATGCGTGGTCCTCACGGATGGCGAGGCGGTGTCGGGCGCCTGCCGATAGCGGGGTGGTGTGAGGCAGGACGTGGACTGTCGGTCGTGGTGCCCGGCGCCGCCTTCGGCTGGCGATTTTCTCCCCTCCGACATCCCTCGGCCCGGTGGGGCCGAGTGTCTGACAGGGAAGGCGCGCGGGAGCATCCGGCGCACGTTCGGCTGCCCTTAAGAGGCCATTCCGGGAGCCTTGGCGTGCTCCATCATGGGGGAACCGCTCGTGCGGGGTCCGACTCGGAGTTGTCCGACACCCGCCGGAGGTCCGACAGCCCGCCCTCCAGAATCTCCGTCGTGTGCTCCAGGCGTGAGACTCCACAGCTTGGTCAGGCGGGGCGAGGCGGGCACCGGAGAGCGGATCCAGAAGTTGCGGAACGGTGTTCGGGCAGAGCGGTCGCCGACACGGCGCCGGACGGTGCTCGGACTGGTAGGGAGTCTTGGACGCGTGGGTGTTTCTCTGAGTACGTGGGTGCTGACCGTTCTCGGTCTGGTCGCCCTGATCGGTGCCGACTTCTTCATCGGGCGCAAGCCCCATGACGTCTCGGTCAAGGAAGCCGGAA
>NZ_JBVJPE010000047.1:0-15244 GCF_055582805.1 Streptomyces sp. NPDC107498
GAAGGCCTGGCGGATCCTCCGGCGAGCCAGATGCTCCACCCGCCGCATCGGCACCATCGTCCAAGCCATCCTCATGCTACTGACCTGCAGCTATTTAGGATGAAAGAGGCTCACTGGAAGCCACAAGCGGCAGAGCCTTTTCAACCACACCCGGCACCCCCGGGTGGGAGAACCGTACGAAGGCCCCGCCCTGTCCCGGTGTACAACGCAGGGAGCCTTTTCCCACCTCGCGTCTGTGCTGGTCAAGGGCATGCGAGTGGGGAAGCGTGTCAGCTGTGGATAGAACCATGACCAGCAGGTCCACAGCCGGCCACCGCGCCGTGGATGTTCCGCCGGGTACGGCCGACTGCGCTGACAGCCGGGTTGAAAAGGCCCACTGACCTGGCGGCGGGACGTGTCCCACATCGGCAGCATTCGGCGCACCGCACTGCCATTACGACGTTCGGAGGCCTCCCCGGTGTGAGCAGATGACGCGTCGCGCGTGCTTCGATCGACCGCATCTGACGTGAGGTGTCGAGTGAAGCGCGGCGCGCACTTCCACGGTGGCGTCCCTGCGCCCCGCGCAAGGCCCGGGGCGCAGGGACGAAGCCTAGGGAAAACCCCCGATGTCCGAGAAGCCGGATTCGCCTTGTATAGGTCTTAACGGTTCTCCGCACAAGCCTCCCCGGAAGTGATCGTCATGTACGCCACTCGTCAGCACGTTACCGCCAGCCCCGCCGGGAACACCGGTCGTGGTGCGGTCGGCGACGCACGGCCGACATCGCAGGCGCTCGATGACGGTCGAAGGGACTTCGGCCTGCCTCTGGAGCACGGCCCCCTGGCGCCGGCCGACGCCCGGCGTCAGGCCCGCCCCGTGCTGGCGGCCTGGGGGATGGACGAGGACCAGATCTGCACCGCACTGCTGGTGATCTCGGAGCTGGTCACCAACGCCGTCACCCACGCCCTCCCTCCCGTCGCTCTGCACATGAGCGCTGCAGCCGACGACTCAGGCCGGGTCCAGGTCCACGTCAGCGACGGCGGAACACAGACGAGCCCCGCCACCTGGGCTGCCAAGCGGCCGGCGGACGAGCACGGCTGGGGGACCGGGATCGTCTCAGCGCTGACGGACCGTGCCGGTGCCGACCGCGATGCCGAGGGCCTGATCGACCATTGGGCCGACCTGGCCGCTGCCTAGCGGGTGCACGGAACGGGAAAACGTTCCCACCCCATGTCCGGCGCAACAGCCGTCCATTGCCCGATCCGCAGCCCCTCCGACGTCTCCATTCGTCGGCGCCGGTGCCGGCCACCAGGGCCTCCGGCCCGCGAGGGCTCTGGGTGCAGGCGCCGGGAGGAGCTCGCCCGGATGCGCCTGAAAGCGGCTGCCTCACCGATCTAGGAGCCGACACGTACCAGCGGAAAGCCCCACAGACGTAGGGATACCCATTGCCCGGTCCGTCACGGAGCGGTACTGGCGGTCGCCGTCTGTCTGGCGCTCGCCATCGTCGGGGCAGCCGAGGGCACTGCTGAACGTGGCGCGTCCTGACATCGCCCGCGAGGCCCACGCCAAGCACACGGAGTTTTCGTGGACCATCGACTCCACGAGCTGAAAGTCCTGCGTGCTCCGTTGGGCGTCGCCGCGGCTTCCCCGTGATGCCGGCGGCTCCGTCGACGATCACCGACACCTTCCCGCAGGATGCGTCGGGCCCGGGCTGTCAGTATGGGTTGGCGGCTCCGGGTGCAGCGCCGTGGTGGGCTTGCTTCGTCTGTAGCTTGGTCGGTGCGACAGCGCGCTCATGGCGACTGGGCGGTGAGCCCCATGGCGGCGTCATGATCCCCGCAGCCAGGACGGCTCCGTGTGGCAGCCCGCTTCGTCGACCGGGGTCCCTGGGCTGTCGGCAGCCTCGTGATAGCCGTCGGATCGATCGTCCTGGCCGGGCACGACGCGGACAGCGGCTATCGGCACGGATGAGCGGACGGAGCAGGCCTGCAGCGCCTTCACCGCAGGCAAGCATCAGGCTCTCGTCACATGCGAATCAGCCGGCTTCGCGCTGCGATCGCCTGCGCCGCACGCTCAGTACCTGAGCCTGGCGACAGCGACGACGAGAGGCCCGGATGGACGGTCGGAGGCGCACTTCGCCCCCGGTGCGGGACAAGGGCTCCACACCGGTATCCACGAACGGGTGCGTACGACGGCGCGGGTCGTTATGCCGAGAAGTCGCGAGGCATGGAGCCCGGCGTACGGGCAGGTGAGGCTACGGCTCCCACGAGCTCGCCGGCCACGTCGACCAACTGGGGGCTTCCAGTACGAACTCCAGTACAACGAGGACGCGAGAGAAGAGCCCGTCGTTCTCGTGCGTCATGGTCATGCTCCCCTCCCGCAGAGCGGCACGGACGCGGCGGGAGGTCAGCATGCCGCCGTCCGCGGTGGAGGCGAAGAGCCGCTGGGCGGTCCGCGCCTCGAGAGGTGACGGATTCCAGGTGCCTGTGCGGAAGACCGCCATGAGCCCATCGACGTGGCGGCGAGCCCGCGCAGTGGCGACAGGTTAAAGGTCGAGGGCGATTTCGGGGGACTGCACGCTAAACGTGATCATGTAGGTCCTCTTGGAGGGAGAGAGCCGAAAACTTGGTCCAGGGCGGCCTACGCGTGCCTGAGGCGGCCGGATGCTGCCCTTCCGGGGCAGGCCGCGCCGAAGGCGAGGGCACGACGCCGGTCCTGAGCAGCCTGGTTCCGGAGGGCCAGGAGCCGCACGAGCTGTTGTTCGCAGCCGAGCAAGCTCTCTTTGCCTTGCCTTGCCTTGCTATGGGCTGCCCTGCTAAGAATCCCTAACGAAATGATCTTCAAAGTGGTTGGATCACTCCGGGACTGCTGATCCGGAGGTGTGCGGTGGCGCGGCCGAAGCCGTGGGAAGTCGACGACGAACTGTGGGCAGTGATCGAGCCGCTACTGCCCAAGGTTGAGCGCCGGGCCCGGCACCCTGGGCGCAATCGGCATCCGGACCGGTTGGTGTTCCAGGGCATCCTGTTCGCGCTGCACACGGGGATCTCCTGGGAACACCTCCCGCAGGAACTCAGATTCGGGTCAGGCATGACCTGCTGGCGGCGCTTGGTCGAGTGGACCGAGGCCGGCGTGTGGTCCCGGCTGCACGAGGCTCTCCTCGCCAAGCTCCGCAACGCCAACGCCCTAGACTTCTCCCGGGCAGCCGTCGATGGCTCCCACATCCGCGTGTTAAAGGGGGAACCAAGACCGGACGAAGCCTTGTCGACCGGGGCAGAGCGGGCAGCAAGCACCACCTGATCACCGATGCCACCGGCATCCCGCTCGCCGCCACCCTGACCGGCGGCAATCGCAATGACGTCACTCAGCTCATCCCGCTGCTTCAGGCCGTGCCGCCGGTGCGGGGTAAACGCGGCCGGCCCCGGCGCCGCCCGGATGTGGTGCTGGGTGATCGGGGTTACGACCACGCCAAGTACCGCCGTCTGGTCTGGGACCTCGGGGTGAAGCCAGTGATCGCTCGCCGTGATACCGAGCACGGCTCCGGCCTGGGCGCTCAGCGCTGGGTCGTAGAGTGCACGTTCGCCCACCTGTACTGGTTCCGCCGTCTACGCATCCGCTGGGAGCTACGCGACGACATCCACGAAGCCTTCCTCAGAGTCGCGTGCGCGTTGATCTGCTGGAGGCGGCTCAGGTCATTGCGCGGGCAATCCTAGAAGGGGGGCCAGCAGGAACCGGGGGGAGGCGTGGGGTTGGCACGATTCCCGCGACGCATTTCCAATGGCCAGCGCTGGTCAATGACGGCCGCGGCCTCCTTGCAGGCGCCACACTCGTTGCTCCGATCCGGCATCCACCAGTACGAAGAGACCGAGAGACCCTCGTGTGCTATGCCGCACAGAGTCGCGCCGGAACCTGTGTAGGCGTAGGCCGTGTCATAGGCATGGGCCACGTTCTCAGGGAGGCTCGGTGACTCTGCCCGCTCCCAACGCCCGTACATGGGCTGGTGCTGCGGCCGTGAAACCTCATGGGGATCATGTCCCAGCTCGGTCCACGCGTAGCACCAAGAGCAGAACCACCGCTCCTTCACCGGCAAGTCCCACGCCTCTCGCCGTTCCGCTACCGGCGCCTGCCGCATCTCGTGTCCACACACATCACACGTCACAGCCGGATCCTGCCATGACAACTCCACACCTACCTTTGGCAGCAGGACCCTCGGCCGAACCGCATTCCGATAGGGGTTCTAATGCGAGGGCTGGCGGTGGCAGGGGAGGTCGATCTCGAAAGCCGCCCGGTGGGAGCCGAGCGGCTGCCCTGTGCTGGGGCGAGGGCGTCCGGATCGGCTCTGTGGGAGAGGGCGAACAGGGTGGTGAGGGTCGGAAGGTCGGCCGGAAGCAGAGGAGATAGCCAGTTGTCCGCGAGGCTTGGGCGAACCGACAACTGCGAAGGGCCCCGCCCGCCAAGACTGGTTGGAACCGAGGTCCGCGGGCCCGGGAGGGGCGTGTCCCCTTATCTACTGTCTGCGCCTCAGCAGCCCGTACGGGAACCGGCTAACCTTTTCTGTCGGCCTCTCGTGCCTGATGGGGAAGAGTTTTTCCACAGCGTTGCGTAATCCAACGATCGTACTAATCTGAATGAGCCTCGCTGACGAGATGTACGGCAACGACAACCTGCCTCACGTTCGCTCGCGGCATCTCCTTGACCAGTACAGCTCTCCTTCGATTTGCCCGAGGTTATGATGACGCTTCGCCGTGGCCTTGCCACTGCGGCTACGATGGCCGCACTCGCGCCGCTGACGGTGCTCTGCGCCCCCACCGCCGTCGCATCAGAGGCTCCTCCCACCTTCGACGCTACGGCCACGGATCCGACGAGTGGAGGTCCCGCGGCGGATTCCGGTGCGAGCGGGCCCGAGACGGGTCCCGACGGCGCGGAGGGCGAAGACGGCGCGGACGTCACTCCGTCCCCTTCCACTGAGCCGGGAACCGACCCCGCGGTCCCCTACTGCGACGAGCTGAACCAAGGCCCTGCCGAGGTCAAGGTCGTCGCCTCGGTCAAGGGGCTGCCCGGAAAGATCGTCGCGGGCAGCGGAATTCACCCATTTGAACTCGTCGTCACCAATACCTCCGACAGCGATCTATCGGGGGTCGCCTTCTATGCCGAGGTCGAGAATTACGCGCTGACCAAGGACAAGTCGCTCAGCCCGCACGTCGATCTGGAATTCAAGAATCCGGATAATGGCACATGGGCAAAAATCGGCGACAAATCTTTGGCCGGAGATTTCTTCTTCTTTGTGGAAGAATTGAAGGGGAAGGGCTCAGAAAAGATCGACCTCAGGCTCTCCATCGATGCCAGCGCCCCTGCGGATGGCGCATATTCTTTCGCTTCTGGGGCCTACCTGGACAGAGTGGGGGAGCAGGACTGCATAGCGGAGGGGTGGGCCCAGTACGACTTTCAGGTGCTGAAGGCGGGATCTGGAAGGCCTGCTCCGATCGAGGCGGAACGGGGCACGAAGAAGGGGACGGTGAAGCAACCCCAGGGCAACCTGTCCGGTCTGCCGACCACTCGTCACAGCAACACCGACACCGACCCTTCCACTCCTCCGGCCGCACGCCTGGCCGAGTCCGGCGCCGGGTCCGCCGTATCGGTGATCGGAATAGCGGGCGGGGCCGCAGCCACCGCGGGAATCGCCACGCTCACCGTTGTGCGCCGTCGCAAGCAGGAGAGCGCTTCGAGCTGAACAGCGCGCAGCGCGCTCCGTACCGAGGTGATCAAGGCTCCTCGGTACGGAGCCCGGCACGAAGCTCGCCCGATGCCAGCGGCCCGAGCCTTACCATCTGGGCCGCTGATCGCCCCGTCACGAGCACGGTCGTGACACTGACATCATCGCCCCGACCGCAGCTGCCCCTCAGGCCGATGACCTGCCACTTCACGAACCCTCGTTCACCATTCGGGCCTTCTCTTCTGCTGGCCCGACGAACACGCAGTCCCACCGCTTTCCGACTTCCTGAAGGGCCTGTATGGACGGATTGCCGTCCGTTGCCGCGTTCAGCTCCGCCAAGTCCGCGAAGAAGCCGTCGAGGTGATGAACAGGAACGTCACCTCGCTGGTGCTTGTGTTGTACGGGCGGTGCACCACGCCTCTGGGCACTGCGGCGTATTCGCCTGCCCGCACTGTCAGCGTCAGGTCACCGACATCGAGCGTCAGCCCGCCTTGGAGGACCCGGAATGCCTCCTCATGGTGCTCGTGGACGTGCGGAGGAGGTCCCCGCACCCGGAGCGTACGAGTACTCGATCAGTGAGCTGTTTTCATCCTGAATGGCCGCAGGTCAGCAGGGTGTGGACGGCTTGGACGATGGTGCTGATGCGTCGGGTGGAACATCTGGCTCGCCGAAGGATCCGCCAGGACTTCAGCGGGGCGAAGGCCCGTTCTCCCGGAGCCCTCAGTCGGGCGTGGTCGCGGTTGAACTGCTGCTAGTACTCGGGTTGTTCGAGGCGGTGGTAGTAGGGGGTGCGGACGGTGGCGCAGGCGCCCTGGTAGGCGCGGTCCGCGAGAACGAGGATCTGCCGGGTGAGGCAGGCCTGGACGATGCCATGGGCCCAGGCCGCGGTCAGTCGTGGGTGCGGCCGGGTGTCGCCCGGGAGAACCAGAGTGGTGTGCCGTCGGGGCGGGTGATGGCCTGCACGTTCATGCCGTGCTTGCGGTGCTTTTGCGAGTAGTACGGTTCGTCGGCGGCGATGCGGTCGATGGGGATCAGGGTGCCGTCGACGATCACGTGGTCGCCCTTGCCCAGGCCGGTCAGAGCCTCGTGCAGGCCCGGCGCCCACGCCGCGAGGACGTCGAGGGTCTCGTCGGCGTAGCGCCAGGCAGTGGCGGTCGAGACGTTGAAGCCGGCTGCCAGGGCGGGCAGCGTCTCGTTCTTGCGCAGGTGCACCAGCACGAGCAGGGCCTGCGGGAAGCAGCCCGGCTTCCGCCACCGCGAACGGCGTCCACACCTTCGTGCATGGATGAGCCAGGAAACGTGCTCGACCAGCTCGTGCGGAACGTCGAGCGTGGCACGGTACGGGACCAAGCGAGGCTCCTTGGACGATGCGTGGTGTGTAGAGAACACCACCGCAACGACCAGGAGCCTCGTCTGGTTACACACCCCTGCTGACCTGCAATTTCACCCCACAGGGACAGGATGAAGACAGCTCACTGGGGGCGCGCCTCGATCGGCAGCAGAGGGGTTCACGTTCAGCTGCTCTGTGCAGCAACTGCCGCAGCCACGGACTCGCCAAGGTGTGCCGCGTCCGGTCGCTTCTTCGAGGCGACGTGCGCGACGGGGCGGCGGGTCAGGGCGCGCCGACCGTCTGCGGTGAACGGTCAGCCCGGTGTCACGGTGGACACGAAGACCTCCGTGCGTGGTGTGGAACCTAGTCCCTCCACCAAGCCGGAGGTCCTCGCCATGTTCAAGACCCACGTGTGTCAACAACGCTCTGCATCAGATGGGCTCTTACGGGGTCCCCGCCTTGCATGCCGCAGCCTTCGCCGGTTGTCTCGCGCAGACGGTAGAGCTTCGATCTTCCCTCACCAGCACGGAAGACTTGGCAGTGGTGATTGTGGCGTAGCCGTTGTCCGCCGAAACGGAGAAGGTGTACCACCCGGGCTTCGTGGGAATTCCCGTAAGTGTCCCGGTGCTCGAGTCGAGAACCGTACCGGGCGGCAATGCCCCCGAGCTCACGGTGTATCGCAGCGGGTCGGAGCTGTGTGCGAGGAACTGATAGGTGTACCGTTCTCCGGCACGTGCCAACCTACTGGGCGAAGAGTTCTTCCAGACCGGCGAGACATCGGTCAACTGCCAGTTCTGATTCAAGTAGCCGGCAGTGCTTTCCTGGACCGCTGCGGTACCTGACGCCACGGCCGGGGACGTGATCGCCAGCAATTTTCCGGTCTTTGTATTGAGAATCTTGACCGTCCCGTTTCCGGTGTCCAACAACTTCCATGACTGAGACGCGTCCTCGCGCTGCGGCTCCAGTGTCACGGGTGATGCGGTGCCTGCGGTCAGGAACAACTTCGATGCCGGGTTTTGAATTCGAACGTCCCCATCACCGGCTGGGGTGAAGATCCACCCCTGCTGAGCATTCCGAGCAGCCTTCTGCTGTGACGCGCTCCCGCCGCCCGTTGCTGCCTCTGCGGTGAGTAGCTGACTGCTGTTTCGGTTGGTCAGTGTATAGGTTTTTCCAGTGTTGACGGGGTAGAACTCATTGATTACACGAAACCCGTCCGAGATGCCCGTGACTTCAGATTCTGAATCGGGGGCAACCGTTACCTGCTGGATCGAGAAGGGGCCTATGCGATCGATCTTGTTGCCAACGAACGTGACGCCCTGTGAATCACGAACATGTACGACGGAGGTCTTGGGGATCGAACAGCGGTTTCCCGTATTCCGGTCGTAGCTGATCTGCTGTGAACCCTTGAACAGATTATTGCGGACGATGACGTTCTTGGCATTGCTGATGTGGAGATTGAGGCCCCTGATGTCCTCAAATGTATTGTTCTCGATCGTGACGTCGGGGAAGAGGCGCTGTGAGTAGCTGCCTCCCTCCAGGGACACGGCTCCCACCTGGCAGTTGTTCCACAAGCCTCCAGCAGACCAGAGAGCGCTCAGGAAAGTGTTGCCCTTGATCATCAAGTTCCCCCCGGCGTTCGCATGGGAGTCCGACCAAATTTCACTCGAGACCGATATCGCGTTGGCGCCTCGTATGCGGTTGTTTTCAATGACGCCGTCGCGGGCCTTCACTAGGAACCCTCGCCCCGAACTGTCGACGACGTTGTTGCGGAAGATGAAGCCGTTTCCCATGCGGTCGATATCGGTGATTTGAACCCCAGGTTTCCAAGGCGAAGGCTTGTCGAGGGTGACGCGGTACACCGAATTGGATCTGCCTGCGGCGCTCGACAGCTTGGTGATCTCGCTGTCTGTCTCGCGCTCCATGGACTGGATCTTAGCGATTACTTCGCCGGCCCAGCGCTGCAGACGGTCGCCCACCTTACCCACACGATACGTATTGCTCGCAAAGTCGACCCAAATCGTACTTCCCTCAACCTTGCGCACCGTCACAACGCCGATGCCCGGGTTGCTTACAGAATCGTCTCCCGCGTTCTCGATCCTGGAGTTCTCAATAGTCGGGCCCTTTTTCACGGCCTGGAACTGGATGCCATCCCAGGTCGTGGTCAGGATCGGCTTCTCGGTGCCCCCTGGCGGCGGCGGTCCCGGGACGATCCGGAAGTTGTCCAGGTGCATGTTCCCGTCGCCGGTGGAGTTCATCAGACCCATGCCGGGGGCCGCATTCAGCGTCACATCCTTCAGCGTCGTATTCGACCCGTCCGAGGTGATGCCGTAGGCCGGCCCGCTCTCGGCCCCGCCGGCGATAGTGACGACGTCCCCGACGGCGGCACTTTCCGCGCCGGTCGACTTGGCTATTCCTGCGGCACGGTCTACCCAGGAAACAGCCGCGCCCAGGGTCTGGCTCTTCGGCAGCCGCACGTCGGGTCGCCAAATCGTCACTCGATCGGCAAGCTTCTCCGGCCGCGAGTATCCCTTGGATATCTCCACCAGCATCGACGTGCCATTGGACAACTTCTCTATGACCCTCCCTTGAGTGAAAGGAAGCGGGTCGTAGTTGATTGTGAGACCCTTCACCGTGAGGTTGGCTGCGGATCCGCCACTGACTGCCTGGATCCGGCGCTTCTGCATGATAGTGACGCCATAGGCGTTGACTGTAAAATCATTGAGCTTACTCAGGTCGAGCAACGAAGTGCGATCGTACCGGCCAGGGGTGAGGGTGACCTCTTTCTTGCCGCTTGCGCGGGCACGATCTATCTGAAGCTCGATGCTTTGCTGTCCAGGATTTCCCAACTTGATCGCATCTGCGTTCACAAATCCGGGAGCACTGTTAGCAACTTCGATATAGCCGCTGTTTCCCTTCTGGAACGTGTGGTTCCCAAGCAGCACCCACTTACCGCCCGTGCTGCTTCTCTGGTTCACCTTGTAGGTGTATGTCCCTTCCTTATCCTTGACGGTGAACGGTGCCTGGTCGGTGCGATTTGAATCGCCGACCGGGATCCAGTAGTAGACACCATAAGTTCCGTCCTTCGGCACGCTAGGTGTCCATCGAGCGCTATTCTTCTCGGTTCCAGAAGAAGCGTAGAGGTAATCCGATGCGTAGTATCCGGCCTTATTTGTCGCCTTGGTCCATTTGCCAGTCGTGTGAAAGCTGGGATCGTTGTTGTCGACTATCACTTCAGGCATGATGGTGCCTGTAGATTCCGGCGATTCGGCCTCTCCTGCCTGTGCGTACATGGAGAGTGATCCCAGTCCCAAAGCCAGCGCGGTGGCTGAGGATCCGAGGATTATCCATCCGCTCCGGCGGCGAACCAGGGAAACTCGCTTGTGAAGCCCTCTATACATGACTACCCGTCATCTCTCTGCTGCTGGATGGCCGATAGCCTAAGGAGAATAGAGCTTTTAGCAAGCGACTCAGGGGCAGCGATGAGGGAACCGGGTGATCCCGTTAGGGCATCGAAGCGATGTCCAGTGAAGTGAACCGTCGCCTGCCGAATGTAGGCGTCCACACCCCTAGCAGCCGCTGGGCGGGCTACGGCGCGGGGAGTCGCGAACCGCGATCTCAGCAGATACGGCTCGCCTCCCTGAGTGTCGGCTCCCCGCATGCGGGGGCCGCCGTCGGCGCCGCTGCGCGTCCATGATCTGGCATGGCCGACGAATCGCCGACACCCACACCAACGACACAACAGCCGAACTCCGTCGTCCTCCGCCACTGGAATGAGAGCCTCCCCCTTGGGAGGCCGCGATCCGGTGCCCCAGGCGAACGTTCTGATGCTGCGGCTCTCGGCCCGCCACGTCTGTGGTCGTCTTCATGATCGATTGCGCTGAGTCTACGAGTTCATCCCGTAGCGATCAGGTCCGAGCTCCGCTGGAGTAGGTTTCGCAATTGGCGTCGGTTTTCCAGGCCGCATTTGGCGAAGGTGTTGCCCAGGTGGTATTCGACCGTTTTCACGCTGAGGTACAGCTCTGAAGCGATCTCCCGGTTCGTCCATCCGCGGGCAACCAGTTGTGCGACGTCCCGTTCCCGATCCGACAGGGCGGGCCAGATGTCCGGGACGTCTACCGGCTCGGGCGGGGCGACGGCGTTTCCCAGAAGCGGAGAGCGGGCCTTTTGGCAATGGGCGCCCCGGTCGGCTGCCTGCTGCGCGGCCGTGACGGCTCTCTGGTGCAGGCCTGCTCGCCGCCAGGCGGCGGAGGCGACAGCGGCGGCTTCCGCCGCAAGCAGATGGCAGCCCAGCGCCTCGAACGCATCACCGGTGGCCTGGAGTTCTTCCGGGTCCTGCGTCGCCAGGGCGTGGGCGAGGCGTGCTCGTGCCGAAGCCAGCTCCCCGTCGCACTGCGCGGCGATCTCGGCGAGTCGGGGGGCCACTTCCTTCGCGCCACCCAGCCGCGCGATGTCGGTGAGCAGCAACGCCTCGTTGGTCAACTGGCCGGCGGTCCGGTCGACCTGGGCGGCTTCGACGAGCACGGCGCGGGCGACGTCCACCTGGCCGGTGGCCACATGGAGCCACGCCTCGCCAAGCCGGCCCTCGCCTCCCAGCCATGTTTGCCCCTGGCACTCTGCTACAGCGGCTCTCGCGCTGCCTAGATCGCCGAGCAAAGCCGCGCAAGCAGCCAGGCCGGACAACGCCATGGGAAGCACGGGGCTCGGGGCGGCGGCGCGGGCCAGGGAAGCGGCCTCGGCCCACCAGCCTCGGGCCGTAGCGGGACGACCAGTGATCCACAGGGCACGGGCGATGAAGGCAGCCGACCAAAAACGTATGTAGAGATCCGCCGTCGTCAGCTGACTGTACGTGCGCTCACCGATCGCAATCGCTTCGTCGAGCCGTCCGATCTCCGTCAGTGCAAGCACCAAAGGCCATCGATGCATCAACGGATGGAAGGATTGGGTGTATTCGTCAACCTCCAGATCGGATGTGTGCGCCTCCTTGGACAGCGCGATGGCCTCACTGGCATGCCCTGTCACTGTCAGTGCCACAGGCTTGAGGAACGCACCGCGGAACCAGGCCATCAGATCGCAGCGCTCGTCGGGCTGGGCGGGCAGATCCTCCAGTAGCTGCAGTCCACGGCGCAGGTCACCCATAGAAATGCGTAGGTAACCCTCGTTGACGCGCAGCGAGCGACGGCCGTTGGCACTGAGCACGCGGTCGTACGCGGCCTCATTGATTTCCAATACTTGGGCCGGCGGTAGGCCGGTAAATAGAGACAGCGCTGTCCGGGCGAGGGTGGTGTGCAAGGTGTCCTCTTCGCCCGCCGCGAGCGCGTCCGCTTTTTGAAGTGCGGTGGTGACCTCCGCTGCCCGCCCCGTCCGCCCGTAGGCTTCAGCGAGAGCGACATATGTGCGCACCGTATGGTGGGACGGCGGCAGTGCCTCCAGGAGTTGAATCATTCGGGGGTCGTCATGAGCGTGGGATGCCGCTTTGGCGGCGCGCGCCAGCAGATGGGGGTCGGCAGTCCCCGTGGCGGCAAGTCGCCAGCCTGCGATGTGGAGGGGGTCGTTACGACGCCGCGCTCCGTGGTCCTCCAGCCGTTCACTTTGCGCCGAGAGAATCGTACGGCGGTGCAGGGGGGTGACGCCGGCTCGTAGCACCTCTCCGTAGAGCGGGTGGGCCAGGAGCAGCGTGGTGCGGCGCCCTTCGACAACGGTCCGGATGAGGGATCGTTCTTCCAGGTCGGCCAGTACCTCCACGGGGGCCACGGCTTGTGCGTCGGCCAGGCCCACGGACTCGCACAGAGCCAGCAGCTCCAGCACGGGGGAAGCGGCGGCGGGGGCATCGGCCAGCCGGTCCGCGATGAGTTCCGACAGCTGGGGGGTGCTCGCCCATTGGCCCGCAGTCAGTTTCCAGATTTCCCCGTCGCAGGTGAGGGTGCCGTTGCGAGCGGCGCCGATGACCAACTCCCGGAGGTAGAGGCCATTGCCACCCGACAGTTGGTGCAGGGTCTTCAAGGTAAGCCGGTCTACCGGTTTACCGAGAGCCGACCGGAGTACCGCCTCGGTACCGGACAGATCGAACTCCGCCAGATCGATCCGCCGTATGGCGTTCTCGCGCAGCAGAGCCCGTGCCGCGTCACCTACGGAGTTGCCTTGACGAACAGTGGCGATCAATCGGACTTTGCCGGTTGCGATCAACTGCTGGACCAACATCAATGAGGCGGAGTCCAAGAGGTCCAGCTTTTCGATCAGCCATGCTCGCCGACTGTTCTCATTCGGCTTCGAAAAGGCGCGAGCGGTAGCGCTATAAACCCTCGCAGGATCGGACAGGTCAGCGTTCTCCGGAAGCAGGTGGACGATCGCGCCGAAAGGAATGGTGGCGGCGGACACGGAAGCCAGCACCCGGCCGCTCCGCCACCCCTCCCGGATCACCCGGGCCAGGCACTCCTCGGCCAGCCGGGACTTTCCCACCCCCGTAGGCCCCACAATCGCCAGGCCGCGGCAAAGCGGATCACCCCATGCTGCCGAGAATTCCTCCAAGGCGTTGCCGCGCTCTACGAAGGGCCAGGCCGAGGATATGCTGTTCGGAACCATTCCGTCCTCCAAGGCCCACAGATTTCTGGCCTCGAAACACCTGTATCACCAGCTCGCGGAGGCCTCTGCCCACCACCAAGGGCTGCGGGTCGGGCTCGTGTCCGGCGTTCGCAGCAGCTACTCGACGCGAGGGCGGTGGCTCTCCGTGACAGGTCGAAGAGAATCCAAGGTCCTGGCGCTCTGGCTGGATCACGTAGAGCGACCAGGTATGGTGGATTGTTCAGTTGACGGGCGTGCCGACTTTGGCGCCCTCAGTATCCCATACATCCTTGATCAGCACAGATCACCGGCAAACGCAGCTGGGTGACTCGACGTAGCCGTGCGTCTGCGCTTACGAGCTGGTGTGATTCTGGGTGGAGGCTCATACGGGGGTGGGATGATCCAGTCCGTGGTGATCATGGTCAATCGGAACGTTCTCGCGCATCAGCTGTTCACAGGGATCTCCCGGCAGCATCTGACTTGCTTGGCCGAGGAGTTGGCCGGCCCGTGGCAGGCCGTGGTCGAGGCGCGTCGTCACAAGACACGTGGCGGGGTCAGGAAACGTGAGGCAGGGGCGGGTGCCGGCATCGGCTGGTGTTCGTCGACCGGCTGGTCGTCACGCTGATCCATCTGCGGCACGATCTCCCGCACTCCGTCCTCGCCCTGCTGTTCGGTGTCCACCGCTCCACCGTCACCCGCGCGGTCGGCGAGGTGTGCGGACTTCTCGCTGAGCGCGGGTGCGCGGTCCCCGACCACCCCGGCCTGCGGCCCTGGCCGATGTGTTCGCCCATCTCCAGGCCGAAGGCATCGAGCTGCGGCTGGACGCCACCGAGGTCCAGGTCCGCCGACCCCTGACCGGCCGCGGCGGACGCCGCGCGTTCGTCCCGGGCAAGAAGAAGCAGAACACGATGAAGGCCACTGTCATCGCCGACCAACAGGGCCGCACGCTCCGGACCGATGCCCTGCGACTTGGCCGGATGCATGACGCCACAGCCGCACGCAACGAAGACATCGCCGTCTGCTCCCAGCACTTCCCCGACGTCGAGGTCCTTATGGACGACGGCTGCCTCGGTCTTAGACGCGACCACCCCGGCCAGGCGGTCACACCGCCCAGAAAACCGAACAAGATCGCCTTCCCGTACGTGCACGCCGCCAGAGAGGAGGCCCGGCACAGGCACTCATCGAGGCGCATCACCGTCGAGCACGCGCTCGCCGATCACAAACGCTGGAAGCAGCTGACCCGCTGGGCGCACCGGCGAGATGTCCTGCCCGGCACCTACCGGGCCATCGCCGGTCTCGTCTCCGACCGCACCACTACCGTCTGACAAAACCCACCGGTTCAGGACCGTGCGTCCCCAACGCAATCACGCACCAGCTCGTAAGCCGGAGCCGGGCTGATAGCGCGACCGAGGTATCGGCAACCGGGATGCTCCGGGTGCAGGCCTCATGAATAGTCTGGGCGGATGCGGAAGACGCAGGGGTGGACCTTGTGGATCTGATCCCCAGGTTCTGCCCGAGACCGCCGCTGCCGCTCGGACCGCATACCGGCGGTCGGGTGGTCAGTTGGCTGAACGCCCTAGGGATCGTCTTCAAAGGTCAGATCCAGAGCAGGATTGAGGCGATGGTGACGGCGGCCTGGTAGGACTCGCGGGTCTTGTCGTAGCGAGTG
>NZ_JBVJPE010000048.1:0-14387 GCF_055582805.1 Streptomyces sp. NPDC107498
GTGAGATCACCACGCCAACGACCAGGGGCCCTGCCTCGTCACCACCCTCGCTGATCAGCTCTTTTCACCCTCCAGCACAGGATGAAAGAGGCTCACTGAGCGTGAATCGGGGAAATTGAAAGAGCGCCATCACGCGGCGTTCGACTAACGATGAACGCTTCGAGCTCAGAATCCTTTAGGGCGATTTCGTAAGCCTCTTCCGAAATACTTTGCATCAAGGCCTTAAACTCTTCCCAGTCCTTCTTGTGGAAAGCGTATAGAAACTTCACCGCGCCCTTGAAATCATCATTAACGTGCGGGCAGTAGAAGGAGGCGTCCTCTGGGAAGTATTTCACACGCACTTTATTTGCTTCAGCGAATAGCTTTGCCAGGGCGGACGCATCGGTAAAGCCATTCGTGACTACGTTCGCATGGCGATAGAAGATAAATTCTGCAATCCTCGCATCCTCTGCTTGCGCCATAAGGATCGATATCGGCGAAGTCGCGGTCTTCGATTCCTTAATGTCTAGATTGTCCTTACTGTCTAGATCCTCACCGTTCAGATCCTTACCATCTAGCCATTGCGCAAATTTTCCATCGTAAAGGTGCCCCGCCTTCTTGTCCTCATAAAGAAGTTTCATCCTGTTATTAAGGACCTCCCTTGAGGCCTCATCCAGGATGTTCCGGCTCGTTACGGTGGGCTGGGTTGTCGACCAATCGTAGCGGCAGGCGAGTAGGTCAATGGGTGTGGATCCGAATCGCCCCAGCAGACCTTGACAGTTATGGATTCCATCCTCACAAGTCGTGCCGTCCGCCTTAGGCTCGCACATGCGAAGCATATCTGGCAGGTTTCCTCCCACAATCTGCACGGCTTGCTTCCCGCTAAAGTCAGGTGAGTTTACCAGAGTAAGGATTTCCTGAACCCAGTCAGCCTCCGCCTTCCCGAAGTAGTAGTTTGGAATTTCGGCCGACGCCGAAGGGAGTCGAACTTCGTGCCCCTGTGAAATCAAGTGCGCCATCACATTGACAGTTTTGATCAACCCAGCAGTTTCAGGGAGTGCGTAAAATCGTAGACGCTGCTGATCCTCGAGGGACAGGCGCAGCATCTGACGCTCATTAGGGGCATGGACTCCGTGGGCTACAAGGTAGATGCGATTTTCGGGAGGTTCTGCCGCCATAGGGGCTTCGACAAGCGGAGGAGCAGAGGGGGCGTGCGTCACCCTGTCCCTCTCGGCTCGTACACGCTTAAGCGAGGAAAGGCCCTTCATAACCCTTCTGGACACTACAGTGAATCGAATATTACGCACATTCTCCCGCGGCTCCCTTGATAGTGCACTTTTCCAGAAATGATCTTCGCTGAGCGTGTCGACGAGCTTTTGCACTCCGCCGTTAAGGGGCATTACTTTCTCTTTCCTTAGAGGAGATGATTGCTCATGGAGTGGTCGACATGAGGCGTTCCGCACCCCGTGGAAGAAAACTTAAGACGAAAACTTTTACGAGGCGAGAGCTCTTTCTGCTGCTATGGGGAGCGCTTCGGTTAGGCTTTCCTCGGTCACTTCGATATCATTTTCGCTTATCACTCGCAGGATGATCTGGGCGAGTGCGTCTTCGAATTCTTCCAGACCCGGTTCATCGGGGAGATCTTCGGACCGAGGCGGCAGGGGAAGGAGGGAGGCAGCCTTCAGGGATAGCTCGGCTAGCTTTTCCTGGGGCAAGGTACCGAAATCGGAATTCTCGCACCAAGCGGTAAACTTAGGCGATCCCTTAAGAGCTTCGATGAGATCGGCGATTTTCTGGTCGACAGTTACTTCTTGAGGAGGCATGGGTTTCCCTTTTCCGAGATCTGGATACCTCGTTCTCGGCTGGAGAACGAGAGGTTTGCATCGGCCGGCCCTGTACCACCGGTCTCGAGGTTGCCCGGAGCGTCGCCGGCCAGCAGGTACCAGGCGGGCACGGTATCGGCCTGGCGTCCAGAGAGCGGAACATGATGGCGAGGTGCCGGGTGGCGCTCGAAGCCTGCGCGAGTCATGGCTCTTGCTGCTGCCAGAGGGAGCCCCTGGCCCGTTTCCTTGCGTCTCTTCACTTGCTCTTACAACAAGGTAAAAGATCCCTGAACCCCCAGCAGGGCTTGACAGGCAGGCAAGAGGGCACCTGCACTTTCCCTCGTGCAGTGGGGTGACGGCCTGGCGGCGGCTACGGGACCGGACCGAGGCCGGCGCCTGGCTCTGCCTGCACGAAGCGCTCCTGGCCGAGCTGCGCAAAGCCGGCCTGCTGGACAGGGACGACCCCGCGATCGACGGCTCGCAGCGCGGTCGGGCAGCAGATACCATCTGATCACCGACCGGCACGGTATCCCTCTCGTCGTGATTCTGACCGGCGGAAGCAGGCACGACGTCACCCAGCTGATGCCCCTGCTGGACGCGATCCCCGCATGTTGCCGGTCCGGGCATCACACCGAAAATCGCTTGCCGAGGTGTTCCGCACGGCTCCGGACTGGGCAAGGCCCGCTGGGTCGTGGAGCGGACCTTCGCCTGGCTCGCCAGGCCTGCCTCACCCGGCAGATCCTCGTCCTCGTCGACCGCGCCTACCAAGGCGGCGGCGCCGCTGTCCGAACCCCCTACCACCACCGCGAACAACCCACCCGCTACCAGCAATTCAACCGCGATCACGCACGACTGAGAGTTCCCGGCGAACGCGCCTGCGCGCAGCTGAAGCCCTGGCGAATCCTCCGCCGGGCCAGATGCTCCACCCGACGCATCAGCACCATCGTCCAGGCCGTTCACACCCTGTTGACCTGCGTCTATTCAGGATGAAAAAGCTCAGTCACACTTCTAGGCTTTATTTCATGACATCTGCAGCCGTGCACAGTTGCGCGGGTGCGGATGCTGAGCGGGAGACGGCATCTCCCGCCGCTCAGAAGGCCGGGGCGGCCCACGCGGAGACGTGGTTCTGCCCGAAGGCGACCCCGCCGTTGCGGGGCCGGTTGAAGGCGGACCCCACGTGGGCGGTGGCGTGCGGGCGAAGGGCGGAACGCCCGCGGGTGGGGGCTCCCGTCGTGCTCCAGGGTCCGGCCGTCGACGGGGGCGACGACGAGTCGCCCGCTCCGGGTGGTACGGAACCCGTCCTCGTACGGCCCCCGCAGCAGAGGGCTCCTGGTGAGCTCCGGGGCGGGGCCGGAGAGGCGGGGCAAGTCGGCAAGCACGAGCCCGGCGCCACCGACTTCTACTACGGCGAGATGGAAATGTGACTGGCGCGCAGAACCCACCCCGACGATGCGCCTAGCAATCACGACGACCGGCCCGTCGCCGAGAGGAATCCCCGCCACGTCACCGGGAAGGCTGCGCGCAGATCAGAGCCTCGCCCCTTCCTAGCTGCGGAGGCTATCTGGTCTCCTGGGCACCACTGCCAGCGCCACCGATCTGGGTCCTTTCGGGCAAGGGATCTGCCTCGATCTGTTCCCGGGCAGGGCCTCCATCGTGAGTGCCCGTGGGGGAGAGTGAGGGGAGATCATCTCACCGGCCGGTGTCTGCCACCCCGGTAGGACATTTCTACTGAGACATGCCTGGATTGTACCGCGCCCGGCGGTACGGCTCGGGATACTACCATCAGGAGTACCTTTCATGCCCGTAACACAGGACGTAATCATCCGAGCCAGGGACTACCTGATTAATCCCGAGGCAACTCCCGAGGTGATCCAAGCCGCGGAACTCCTAAACACCTTCCTCTCCGACTCGGGTTTCTGGCGTACCGACGATTCCGCTACGTCCCTGAGTTCTCTTCTGTCCGATGTCGACGACAGTTCGTTCCAGGTGGCAGTGCTGTCTGCCGAGCAGGGCGGGCCTGATGATCTCCTCGCCTGGGTCCGCTACCTCACCTCCCCTCAGTCCTCCGAATCAGACACGGGCGGGGCCGTCTACACCGACATCACCGCCGTCGAATGGGCGGTCGGCTGGTGGCAGGCATACGACAACGCCCACGAATGCTGGGTGTATGTACAGAGCGAGACGATGCCAAACGGTCGCACCGAAGGCTGGGTTCCCCGCTACACCAATATCACCGAAGTCGCAGACCTCGAGGGTTGGTGGCAGGCCTACGACAACCCGGCCGGCGCTTGGATGTACGTCGCGCATCCCGCCGAGCCCGACGAGCACACTGACGGCTGGCAGTCCGCCCCGCCTGTCTACAGCCACATCGGCGCCGCCGAACAGCCTCCCACCTCCTTCGGGACCTGGTGGCAGGGGTACAACACGCGGACCGGCGCCTGGATGTACACCGAGGGAGCAAACCGGCCAGATGACTACAGCACTTGGCTGTCTACCGAACAGGCATACGTCGTTGCCTCCGGCGACGTAGGCCACCCCACCAGCGGGCCCGAGAACTCAACCGGGGATGTGCAGAGCGCCGGGGCCAACGCGCCTACTGACCTTGGCGAGGAGATCGACGAGACGCTCCGAGCATTCCAGGAGACTCTCCCTCAGATCCTGAATGACATCTTCACCGAACGGCCTGACCTCGCCGACATGACGCAGGAGCAGGTCGCTCAAGCAGTCCACCTCGCACTCATCGACAATTAACGAGCTCGTGCACGGTTAGCGGTGAGGCTTCGGGTTCTGGATCGTCGATCATGGCTGCGTGGTGGGGAAGGGGACGCGCGCAGCAATCATCAGTGACCGGAGGATCACGGGCCTGTCTGCTGCTGTGATCGCTGAACTCGTGGCCGAAGTGGGGCCGTTGTGGCATGAACTGCACAAGGCCAGGCTTGCCTCTCGACCGCGGAAGCGGGCTGTGGGAGCCGGTGCGAAGCACCGGCTGGTGTTCGTCGACCGGCTCCTGGCCACTCTCGTGCATCTTCGCCATGGGGTTACTCATGACGTGTTGGCCTGTTGGTTCGGCGTGGACCGCTCCACCGTTAAGCGGGCCATCGGCGAGGTGCGGCCCCTGCTCGCGGAACGAGGATGCACCATCGGCCCCGCCGTGCGGCTGCGAACCCTTGCCGAGGTTGTGGACCATCTCGGCGCGACCGGGAAGACCGGCATTATCGACGGTACCGAGATCCGGGTCCGCCGCCCGGCCGTCGGCCGCAAGGACCGGGACAGGTTCATCTCTGGCAAAAACAAGCAGAACGCAGTGAAGGCCATGGTCTTCACCGACGGGGACGGGCGACTGCTGTTCTGCAGCCCGACCAAACCCGGAAGCTGCGCGGACATCACCCACGCCCGTGAGTTAGGGCTGGTCAAGCTGCTGACCGACGGTCCAGCGGTGGAGATCCTCGCGGACGCCGGTTACCAGGGCCTCGGGGCCCAGACCGGCGGACGCGTGGTGACGCCACCCCACCGAAAGTTCAAGAAGAATGCCCCGGACTGGTACGAGGAGATGTACAAGCGACAGCGCAAGGCACACTCTTCGCGCCGTATCCGGGGCGAGCACGGCATCGCCCACCTGAAGAACTGGCGAGCCCTGGCCCGGCACCTCGGCCGCCGCGAGCACATGAGCGACACCATCCAGGCAGTGGCCGGCCTGCTGTCGCACCAGCAGACCGTGGACCTGAGCTCGACACGACAGGCGTGAGCGCAGACCACACCGAGGTTCTCGACGTCCCACCGCTAACCGTGCACGAGCTCGTTAGGTGTGTTGGCCTGGCTGGGCGATTTGGATGGTCCGTGAGGCAGGACAGTGAAGCAAGTCCGGTGGCACCCCCGGTCCAGTCGGGAAGCACCGGCACCTCGTCGGGGGCTCTGCTCGCGTCACTCCGCGGGCGTGATCCGCCAGGTGCCGCGTCGTACGTCGAGCGTCGCGGTGAGGTCGGCCTGCGGGAACGGGACGCCCAGCCGCCACGGGTCCGACAGGGCAGCCAGCCCGACGGTGGCCAGATCCTCGGTGACGTTGCCCAGGGCTCCGATCCAGTGAGGTGCGGTGCCGATCAGTTGCTCGGGCAGCCAGGTCTCGGGCTCGGGAACGCGTGAGAAGGGCTCCTCGATGAGTTCGGCGAGGGCGGAGCCGGCCAGCAGGGCCAGCAGCCGCGCCAGGACCGCGGCAGGCAGGGCGGGGTCGCGGGTCTCCAACATCACGTAGCAGTCGTCATGGCCCGAGAACCACACACGGGAGTCTCCCAAACGGCTCAGGAGCGGCTCATCGATGCCGGTCGTGCCGAGCACGAGGGCGAGCTCGTCAAGCTGCTCCGGGGTCACATCGGCAGGCACGTCGATCAGAGTCAGCTCGTACGGCGACCAGGTGCCGTCGAGCAGACGGAGCAGGAGGTCGCGGTCCATCACCAGGAACTCCTCCGCGAGTCCCTTCGTGCCGGACGCCCAGGCTCCGAGGGGGTGGACCGTGCACGGCACGCCGTGCTCGGCCGCGATCAGCGCGGGCCGCAGGGAATGCCAGTCCTCATCCAGGTAGGAGTTGGTCTCCAGCGACACCACCGCCACCGTGTCGTTCGCCACGGCCACGAGCAGGTCGGCTAGCTCGCCCGCCTGGGCCGCGCCGGCGGCCACCCGCCACAGCCCCTCGGCCTCGCGGACACTGAAGCTCAAGGGGAAGGGCCGGCGCTCCACGCCGACACTGTTCACACTGAATGCGCCCCGCTGTCCTACCTCGATCACTGCCCCACCCCGGAGAAACCGCCGGCCGCCCTGCCCAGCCCGCACGCACCAATCATCGCCGGTCAGCAGGGCCGGCTTGCCACGGCAGGCCACCCTCGACGTGGGCGGAGTCCGGAGAACACGGCCGCCGGGACCTGAGCGCTGTAGCTGACCGGACAGACCATTCGCCGCCAGCCATCCCTCCAGCACGCAACCGGCCGTTCTCCCGCCGAGCAAGGCGCCACCTGTGCGCTGATCGTGGGCCCCGCTCTCGACTACTGCCTGAGGAGCGTCACCCGGGCCGCCCCGCCTGCAAAGGATGACACCACCAGGATCTCGCTGGGACAGGTCCTGCTGCTTGCACCTGTAGCCCTCGCACTCACGGTGGCCGCACGCCAGCGGAGAAAGACTCGGTAACCTTCATCCTTGTCTGCGGGCGGCATGCTGCTTCCACCTGGCCGGGGGTCATGAAGATGGCAGACCGCGCGCGCCGTCGGTTTTCGCGCCGGTGAGGAGGGCCCCGGTGAGGTTCGCACCGCGGAGGTCGGCGCGGGTGAGGTTCGCGCCGTGGAGGTCGGCCTTGGTGAGGTTTACGCCCCGAAGATCGGCGTCGGTCAGGTCGGCGCCGGTCAGGTCGGTCCAGGTCAGGTTCGCACTCTCGGCAATGCTGTTGCCGGTCTTGGCGATCTCGGCCTCGACGGATGGGTCGGCCGTGCTGAACTTCGCATGGTTGAGGGATGCCCGCGTCAGAGAAGCGCCCGTCAAGTCCGCGTCGACCAGGATCGCGCTCTGCATGTTCACAATGGGAAGGATCGCCCCCCTTATGTCCGCGTCCCAGAGCATCGCGTGAGACAGATCGGTCGGCTTGGCGGGGAACGCCGCCGCTCCTGCCGCCACCTCCACGTCGCGGAAGTTCGTTCCCGCGAGCGACGCGCCTGACAAGTTCGTCTCCGCGATGAACGCACCGGTCAGAACCGCATAGTCCAGTTGCGCTTCGGTCAGATCCACACGCACCAGCCTCCCCCCGTCCAATCTTGCATCGACGAGGCTGGAGCGCCTCAGGTCGAGCCCCGCGAGTGTGGAGTGCCGAAAGTCCGTGCCCTCCAGAACCGCGTACCGAAGAGACGCCTGGGTGCGTGGGAACTTCTTGGCACCAGGGGTCCCCGCGATCTCCTTGGCATCCCAAGTGGTCAGCATCAGCCCCCGGAGATCCGTAGCGCTCCAGTCGAGGTACGCGCTCCCGTCCTTGCCAGGACGACGACGAAGCAGCACATTCGTCGCAGCCGCCACATCGGTAGGGGCTTTGATCTTGTCGGCCACGAGCACATCCTCCGCCTCCTTCGCGAAGCCCGCCGTCGGCACTGGCGCGTGGCGGCGTACGTACGCGGAGAGGACAGAGATCACGCGCGGCTGGTCGCGCGGGGAGTCCTGCATGATGCGCTCCAGGGCGTAGATGCCGCCGAACCGCACGTCGAGCGAGGGAGAGCCGAGGTTGGTGATCGCGTCGTTGAAGCGCGTGGTGAGCTGGCCCTGCTCGGCGACTCGCACCTCTCGCCAGGTGAACTGGAGGGCCGCGACCGCCGCCAGGCCGGGGAGAACCGCCGCGAGAATCACCAGCCACTGGGAGCGGCCGGCGCCAGCACCGGCCGCTCCCCGACGGCGACGCCCACGCCGGGCCTCACGGCGGCGCGCGGTCCGGTCGAGCCACCCACGGCGTGTGTTTCCCCTCACCGGTCCATGACAGTCGACACGGAGTGTCCCGGCCCGGAGCCACACCGGCTGGGGCACCCGGTTGACACAGAGGCGGCCCGGCGTAGGTAGCGGGTGCATGGATATGGGTGGGGACTGCCGGGAGCCGGCCGGCGTGGGAGCTGCTGATGCCCGCCGCCGAGGCGCGACTGCCGGGGGAGTGGGCTACCGGGGAGTGGGAGTTGCCCGGCGCCTGGGGTCTCATCCAAGACCGGGCAGCGCTACGTGCTCGACGCGCAGTGGCATCTGGAGAAGCAAGGAAGCAAGATCACACCCGGCACGAACACGTTGCGTCCAGGAGGGAGACGACGCCTCAACCAAGGCCGCCTCCAACCCACTCGTCATCTCTGGCACGACCAGACAGTCTCATGCCTCAAGAAGAAGATCGAACCCGGGGTAGAAGCTGCCCACATGCTTGACGAAGAACATAGAGCCCCCCGCGAAGGGGGGCGTCGCGTGCTGCCCAGTTCGGCTCCAGAGCGACCTGCTAGGGGAACCCGATGCTGGACATCTCCTACCCACGACGCGGGAGGGGCTGGGCAACGAGGGTGAGTAGTTCCATTGTTGTTGGATGCCGAGCAGGGTGTTGACGGGTGTTCACGTACCGCATGCGGTCGTCGGCCGCAGCCGCGCCGACGTGGCGATGCTCTCAGCGGCGGCTTGACACCGACGCCCGGCACCCTTGGCTCACTCTCTCGTGACTTGCCACCGCCTCGCCGTGCGATCCCCTGGCGCACGCAGGCGCCGAGACGCGCGGTGCAGCCTCAGCCGCCTGGGCGCGCCTGCCCTGTAGGGTCGACGAAGACCGTGTGTCAGGGGGCCTGGGTGCCGTCCTGGGCGATGGGGTAGAGGCCGAGTACGCCGGCGGGATCGGACGGATTGGCTCCCTTGACGTCACCGACGTAGAGGTTGATGCGGGCCTTGTAGCGGTCGAGCGCGGCGCGGTCGTTCATGAACTTGCCGAGGCCGAGCGGGTTCATGTTCTTGTAGTCGAAGATGTCTTTGAGGCCGGCGGGGGCGGCGACGTCGGTGCGTGCGCTCCAGGTGCCGATGGCGTTTTGCTGGGTGTCCTTGGAGAGCAGCCAGCTCATGTAGAGCTTGGCGGCGGCCTTGTGCGGAGCGGCCTTGAGGATGGCGCCGGTCTGTGGCCAGGCGACCCAGGGCGACTTTGCCGGGATGGTGGACGTGGACAGGCCGCTGTAGCTGCGGGATGCACCGAAGTTCGCGACGAGACCGTCAGTGCCTACCAGGTCGGCGGCGTCCGCGGTGCCCCGGACGAACCTGGGGTGCTGGTCGAGCAGCTTCTTCAGGTAATCCCAGCCGTAGGTGTCGGTCAGCTGCTTGAAGTAGTAGAGGACGGCGTCGTCGTCGTTGGGGTAGGTGAAGACGAGCTTGTTTCGGAACTCCGGCTTGAGGAAGTCCTGGGCCTCTACTGGGGCGTTGTCGCCGAGCGTGGTGGCAGTGACGTTGCCGAAGCCGTAGAAGAACAGGCCAGTGTAGTAGCCATCCTTGTCTTTGATCTGGTTGTAAATCTTGTTCCATCCGACCGGCTTGTACTGCTGGAGGGCGCCTGCCTTCTTCCAGCGTGAGAAGTTGTCGATGGTCTGGAAGTGGACGACATCAGCAACGACCTTGCGCTCGTCGATCTGGTTGTCCACGCGGGCGTCGTGGTTCTTGCTGAAGTCGACGACGACGTCGATGTCGATCTTCGGGAACTTTTTGGCGAACGCGTCCTTAAGGTAGTCGGCCTGCCCAGGCTTGTCACCGCCGGCGTAGACGACCAGCCTGCCGCCCTCGGCGATGGCGCTGCGGTACAGCTTCTGCAGTTGAGCCTCTTCGGTCAGGCCTCCGACATGCGCCTTCGGGGCGTCGTGCGGAGGTTCTGCGGCCACGGCGACGGCGGTTCCGGTGGCGCCGAGCACGGCCAGGGCGCAGGCTGCCGCCCAAATCTTACGGTTTGTCCTCATTGTGACCCCTGATGATCGATTTCCTTGAACTTTCAAGATGTGGCGACCCTAGTGCATGTATTGCAAATCTGCAATACATGCACAAGCGGCCACCTCTCTCCCATCAGCCCTTGGCTAGGGTGAAACCATGGAACCCCGCTGGCTCACCTCCGAGCAGGAGCACACATGGCGCGCATACTGCGCCCTCACGCTGCTGCTCGAGGACACCATCGATCAACAGCTACGACGCGATGCAGGTATGACGCACCTGCACTACTGGGTCTTGGTCTACCTCTCAGACAGGCCTGATCGGCGCCTGCGTATGACAGACCTGGCCAAGGACCTCAAGATCGCCCGCACCAGACTCTCCTACACGATCCACCGCATGGAAGAGGCGGGCTGGGTGCGGCGCGAAGACAGCCCCGACGACAAACGCAGCCAGCTCGCGGTACTGACCGATGCAGGTGTGCAGGCCCTCCAGGGGGCTGCGCCCGGCCACGTCAGCTTGGTCCGAACCGCAGTCTTCGACCGCCTCACTCCCGAGCAGTCCCGCGTCCTGGGTGAGGCGTGCCAGATCATTCTCACAGGCCTGAGTGAGACGGGCGGCGCGCCCGCGGACACGGCCCCCCCCTGGCGTCGCTGAACGCACCCTCGCTGCCGTGCGTCGAGACCCAATGGTCCGACCACCGCCAGGGGCGGGCCCCAGGCGTACGACCGGCCCGCGACCGTGTCATCAGGGACGCCCATCCGGGCCAGTGGATCGGACCGATGACAACGCTTGGAGCCGCGCGCCCATACCTCGGAAGCGCGACCAGGCGCCCAGGCCGGGGCTCAGACCGCGTTCGAGATCTGCCGAGTCCCGTTGCTGGGAATCCCGCTGATCTCACCATGTGTGGTGTCGCGGGTGGGTATCCGTCGGACCTCACGGATGAACAGTGGGAACTGCTGGAGGCGTTGCTCCCGCGGCGTGGGTGGGGCCGAAGGACGGCCGACGGGAGAGGCATCCGGGGCGGCGGAGCGTAGACGCGATCTTCTTTGCGGTGCGGACCGGGTATGCCTGGGGGCAGCTGCCGAAGGACTTCGTACCCTGGGCAACGGTGCACTGGTACTGCACTTGGTGGCACAACGGTGGCACCGTTGAGCGTGTTCACGACGCCCTGTGCGGCAAGGTCCATGAAGCCGACAGCCGCGACGCAGAGCCGAGCGCGGGTCTGATCGACTCGCAGTCCCGTCCGCACCGCCGACACCGTCCCCGTTGCCACCCGGGGCATTGATGCAAGGACGAAGATGAAGGGCCGCAAGCGGTTCATCGTGACCGACGCCCTCGGGCTGGACTGGAAGCGGGCTTCGATGGCCGCGGCGCTGGGCTACCACGCCGCCGACCTGGAGCGTGGTCCTCGGTTGTGCTTCCACCTCAAGCCCGGCAGCTACGACACCCCCGGACTCATCGAGGTCTTGGAGCAGCTCAAGACGTTCTACCGCGGCGAGCGAGTGATCCTGGTCTGGGACGGGCTGTCCGCCCACTGGAGCCGGGCGATGCGGGCCTGGGTAGCCGAACAGGACTGGCTCACCCTGGAGCGATGACCCGCCTACGCGCTCGAGCTCAACCCGGTGGAACTGCTGTGAGCTTCCGCCAACCTGAAGTCGCAGTTCAAAGGGCTGGTGTGACCGGCTCTCGCGGTGCTCACGCTGCTCGTGGACGGGAGCCCATTGAGAAGATCGTCTGTCAGAGGTCGGGATTGTCGCCGAACGGAGTCCGAGGCAGCGCTGCCGGCCCGTGTACCGAAGTTGGGAAGCGCAGCCCGTTCCGCTGGCCAGCGCATGACATCCTGCCCTAATGCTCCTGAACGATCTCTCCAGCAGTGTCGACCTCCGCCCAGTGCGATATCAGTTCGCCACCGTTCGGGGCGACTCGTACGACGACAACTGGCTGGTCATTGACGGCAGGGTGATGACTCCTGAGGGAAGCTGGTCCTTCGCCGATCCGTGTCTGCTGACCGATGAGGCCCGCCAGGTGTCCGCGTGGCTGCGCGCGGTGGCCGCGGGGACGGTGGACGTCACCGAGCCTGATGCCGAAGGTGAGCTGTCGCCGGACACGTGGTTCATCGAGCCGGTCGTAGCTTTCAGCCTCGCCAATCGAACCGAAGGTGGGACTGCGGTGATTCGCGTTCATCTGTCCCTGGAGGCGGCACCTCCGTGGCAGCAGGATGAGGACGGGGATGACATCTACCAGTACGTCGTGGAGGTCAGATTGGACGCCGCAGCGCTGCTTCAAGCAGCTGACCAGTGGGATCTCTCTCTGGCTTCCCTCCCGGCCCGCTGATCCAGACACCTGACATCCCCGTTCAACCGATTCCCACCTGCTGGGGCCGGATGACCCTCTACGATCCGGTGCATGCTGGATCCCGAGTTGCTGGAACGGATCACCGCGCGGCGCGCGGAGCTGGACGAACTCGAAGAACAGCTGGCCAAACGGCTGATGGAGGTGCGGGCCGAGCGGGACGAACTCGCGGTGGCCGAACGCGTCCTTGAACGGATGACCGGGCAGCTCGTTGAGGAGCGTTCCTCAGCCCGGCCGACGCCGGGACAGGTGGGCGGCCGGGCGGTGATGCTGATCCCGCACCGCGAGCCGGGCGTGGAGGAGGACGCCCTGCCGTGGGACTACCAGCGCATCATCGCCGCCGTGCGGCAGGCAGCTGGACCGGTCATGGCCCGCGAGGTCGGCGAGGTGGTGGGGGTGGACATCAGCGTGAAGGCCAAGCTTGAACCACTACGCAGCAAGCTGATCAAACTCGTCGATCGCGGCTGGCTGCGGAAACTGCCTGACGGCCGGTTCACCACCCGCCTGTGACCAGCAGTACCGCCACTCGAAGCGGCTCGAAGCGGCTCGAAGCGGGCGTAACCGGCGTGCCCCCGGTGGCTGTTGGAGTTGTGTGACAAATACCGAAGAGCGCGTCGAGGACACCTGCCTGCATACCTACCAGTGCCGTCTGCCGCTGTCCACGCGCACCGTCAACCACCTCGCCGATCTACTACGACGCCATCTCAAGGAAATCCGGTCCCGGTGGCGGATCCTGGCGCCGGGGAAGATCGCGGTGATCGTCCTGGCAGTACTGCGCCACGATCAGCGCCTGGCCGACATGGCCGGCGGTAACAACGTGTCCGAGTCCACCGTCCGCCGCTGGCGCGACGAGCTGATCGGACTCCTCGCCGCCCAGGCCCCGCGACTGGACCGCGCCTTGAAGAAGGTCGCCAAGCAGGGCGGGGAGTTAGTCCTGATCGACGGCACCCTCATCCGCACCAGACGCCGCACCGGCAAGGCCGACCGGCGGAACTACTCCGGCAAGCACCACAGCCACGGCCTGCACTTCCTCGCCCTGACCGACGAGAACGGCCGCCTGATCTGGATATCCGCCGCCCGGCCCGGCCGCACCCACGACAACACCGCCGCCCGCCACGACCACATCCTGGCCCACCTACGCGCCGCCAGCCTCGGCGCCCTCGCCGACCTCGGCTTCCGCGGCCTGGACAACGACATCCGCGACCCCGTGATCATCACCGGCTACAGCGCCACCCGCACCCACAAGCTCACTCGAGGGCAGAAGGAGGCCAACCGAGTCCTCGCCGTCGGACGGGCACCGGTCGAGCATGGCTTCGCCCACCTCAAGAACTGGCGGATCCTCACCAAACTCCGCACCGACCCCGCCCGCGCCACCCGTCTTCTGCGCGCTCTGCTCGTCCTGACGAACCTCGAAGTCAACCGCTGACAGACGATCTACGGCTCAGACAGACGCCCGTGACAAGCGTGAGCACCGCGAGAGATGGTCACACCAGCCCTTTGACCTGCGACTTCAGGTTGGCGGAAGCTCTGTGGTCCTCACTGAAGAAACGCGAGCTGGCCAACCTCGCCGGCGACCATCTTGCCGATGTCGCCGACGTCGCCGAACAGGGCATCCATCGGATCAATGGCAACCCGCAACTGCCCTGGTCCTTCCTCACCCGCACCGGCCTGACCCTCCATCCACCGACCCCACCCAACTACTGAGGTTGAACTCGTGATGTCGCTGGGTTCAGGCGGGTCTGATGATCAGGCCAGTCTCGGCGAGGCAGCCGTCTATGAGGTCGCTGCGGT
>NZ_JBVJPE010000049.1:0-10578 GCF_055582805.1 Streptomyces sp. NPDC107498
CAGGACCAGGCTGCCGCCGAACTGCTCGCCACGCTGGCCGAACGCAAGCAGGTCACCCCCGAGACGGTGCTGCTGTGGTGGCTCCAGCGACACCCGGCCCGTATTGCACCGGTGATCGGAACCTCGGATCCCGGACGGATCCGGGCGTGCCGCCAAGCGGTCGGACGGCCACCGGAGCTGGAACACGAGGAGTGGTACGCCCTCTGGCTCGCAGCCCGTGGCGAACCGCTGCCCTGACAGCCGCCGACGGTGTGCGGGCAGGTCTGAGGCGCCCCGCGACTCACCGGTAGGTCGACGGGGCGTGGGACGCTGAGAATACAGACACTGGCTTTAGCTAGTCGCTCACGCGAAAGCGCCAGCCCGCACTGGTCGCGACCAAAGCCGCCTCCACTCACGAGTCTGTCGGTAATCAACGCCAGCTCCCCAATCCCTACGTCCTTCACGTCCTTCCAGCCCGGCTCCGGCTTAGAAGTCATCTCATTTGGTTGAATCGGTAGGCTGTGGGCTCGTGGTGGGGATTGTTGAGCGGCTGGTGCCGGACGAGTTGTGGGAACTGTTCCAGCGAGTGGTGCCGGAGGCTCCATCGCGACCTCAGGGCGGTGGTCGGCGTCGGCATGGCGACCGAGAGGTGCTGGCCGCGATCGTGTTCGTGGCCACTTCGGGCTGCACCTGGCAGCAGTTGCCGTCCGCGTCGTTCGGGCCGTCGGGAGCGACTGCCCACCGGCGTTTCTCGGAATGGACGAAGGCCCGCGTGTGGGCCAAGCTCTACCGCCTGGTCCTCGACGATCTCGGCTCGCGAGGCGAGCTGGACTGGTCCCGCTGTGCGATCGATTCGGTGAACATGCGGGCGATGAAAAGGGGGACCTGGCGGGTCCGAATCCTGTCGACCGGGGCAAGTACGGCTCGAAGATCCATCTGATCACCGAGCGAACCGGTCTGCCCATCTCCGTCGGGATCTCGGCAGCAAACCTGCATGACAGTCAGGCCCTGATCCCACTGGTCAAGTGGCATACCGCCGATCCGGTCCCGTCGCGGGCCTCGACGGCGCAGGCCCGGCAAGCTTCACGGCGACAAGGGGTACGACTACTCCCACCTGCGACGGTGGCTACGCGAGCGAGGTATCACCCACCGCATCGCCCGCAGGGGCGTCGAGTCCTCGCAGCGACTGGGCCGCCATCGCTGGACCATCGAACGCACCATGGCCTGGCTCGCCGGTTGCCGCCGGCTCCACCGACGCTACGAACGCAAGGCGGACCACTTCCTTGCCTTCACCACCATCGCCTGCGTCCTCGTCTGCTACCGCCGGCTCGCTTGCTGATGTGGGTTCGCAGCAGCTGTACGGCGAGGTCATGATCGTAGGAAGTGGCCAGGTCCAGGGGAGTGTGACCGTCTGGATCAGCGAGTTCAGGATCCGCGCCGAACGCCAGCAGTACGGCTGTGGTGTGCACCGTCAACGGCTGGCCGCTCTGCAGGGCGCCATCCCCCTCGGTGTCGATCGCGTGCGTCAGCAGCGTCATGTTGCTGAAGACCTCATCGGGGTCGGCGCCGTGGGCGAGCAGGCGGGCCAGGCTTTCCGCATCCTCGTGCTCGACCGCGTGATGGGCTGGTGTCCAGTAGTCGCTCATCGAGGCATTCAACAGCGATCGAGACGCTCTCACCAGCAATATTCCCCACTGCCGGCAGCCAAATGAGATGACCTCTTACTGAGCCTCTTCAGAGTGGCCACCGACCGGATGACGATCGGCTCCCTGAAGGCTGAGTACCAGTGCAGATCAGCCTTGCGGAGTCATTCACCCTCCAGCACAGGATGAAAGAGGTTCAGTTGGGGCCGTAGATGTGGAACATGCTGCCGTGGCGGCCATCGACGCCCCAGATCGCGTGGGTGTCGGTGGAGCCGTTCTGGGGGTCATGCCACTGCAGGTTGCCCTGGCCGTGGGCGAGCGCCACCATCGCGTGGCCTCCTCGATGACCGCGCTCGAAGAGGACCGCGTACCGGCCGGCCGGGGCGTTCGCGAGCTGCTCCTTGACGGTGTCCGCGTCGGCGCAGTGCACGGAGGCCTCGTTGAGCCCCGCCATGCGCAGCAGGTCGACGAAGTGGCCGAGCCCCGTGCCGCCGGCTTGCTGCATCTGCTCGGTGCGGAGGACTGCATCTGCTCGGTGCGGAGGAGAATTTCGTGGACCGTGCAGCCGGAAAGGATCGCCGTCACGCAGTAATAGCAGTTGTCGTTCAGGCCCTACATGTTCGTGGGCTGGGTCACGGGCGGGAGCTCGCTTTCATCGGTCATGAGGAGAGGGCGGGACGTCCCTCGCCGTCGGCAACGTTCGCAGGAAGTGGGAGGGAACGTCGTTGCCCTGACTGCCCGTCACCAGGGCAGCAATCACGGCATAGAAGTCGTCCGGCGTCGGGCCTGGGGCATCCTTTCGGGAAGTCGGCCGGGCGGGACGGCACCGGTTCGGCGCTCATCGGGGGCTACGGTCAGATGGACGAGCCGGGCAACGAGACCGCGATAACCAGGTCTCCGTTCGCGCGGAGGGCTGAGGCGTCGCCCCGGTGTCCCTGGGCGGCAGCTCGGACGATCAACGGGCCGAGGCCGCTGCCGCAGAACGCACCCGTCTCCGTCGCGTTGGTCCGCACGTCGAGCGTCTCTGCGATCAGCTTGTACCTCACCGCGTTGTCGACAAGGTTGTGGGCCATCTGTTCCAGCAGCAGCAACGGGCCGTCGGTGGTGGGCACGCTCTCCGGGTTCAGGCGCGTCCGTAGGTTCCGGCGTCAGATCTGCCCCTCCAGGCGGTCGAGAACGGAGATCGTCACCGGCGAGCAGCGCTCCGATTCCGCCCGCCAGTGGCGTCGGCAGGCGCCGTTGGCGCATCCGCGCCGTCGGCACGCTCGCGGCCTCTGTTTCAGCCCTGTGGTGGCCCCGGGGCGAGCACCCCGCGTCGAGCTTCCTGGTGGGTCGTGTGCGCTCGCGCGCCCGGCGCCGCAGCGTTGGTGTTCGCGCTCCGACGGCTCTGCCGTGCCGGAGCCGGCCGTCCCGTGGGGCCTTGACCGGCACGGTGCGGCCCCTCCGTGCCGGTCAGGGGTGGGGTGTGACGGGTCGGGTGGGGTCAGTTGCGCGCGTTGATCTCCGCGACGATCGAGGCCGGGGTGTGGCCGCTCTGGTCGGAGACGCGGTGGAAGTCGACGGAGACGAAGTTCGGATCCCGTCCACCGGCGGCCGGGCGGCATCGCTGATCGATGCGGTCACGCAGCTTGGTCCCGTTGTCGAGGGCGGCGTTGATGAGCGTGGGCACGTTCCGCTGGTGGCTCATGACGAACAGGCGCCGGAAGCCCGGCTCCTGGCGGTCCAGCGGCACGTCGGCCCAGCGGGTGACGCAGGAGACGTCGTTGCCGAGGTCACCCAGGCTCCAGAAGTTGCTGACGGTCCACGCCTTGTCGTACATGACGCCCAGGTGCTCGCGATCGGCCTCGTCGCTGAAGATCAGGAGGCGCTTCCCGGCGGCGACGAGGTCGGTCATCCTGGGCCATCCCTGCTGACGCACGCCCCACGCGTCGGGACGGAAGAGCACCTGGTCGAGACCGCGTACCCGGCCGAGCGAGTCGCCCAGCTGTTGGGCGCTGACGTAGTCCTCCAGGAAGACGCTCACGACCTCGGTGGGGTTCGCGACAAGGAAGTCCACCACGGTCTGCATGCTGCCCTGGAACGACTGCCGGGGCAGCGCGTACGTGACCCCGGCAAAGGTCTTGCACTCGCCATGGCAGAGGTAGACGTCGCTCGGATAACAGTCGCTGCCGAAGCTGATGGTGCAGAGCCACCTGCTCTTCTGATACCAGTGGGTGTCCAGGCTCAGGCCGCGCACCCCGTTGTCGAGCTGGTGCCGTATTGACTCCGACTGGGCCACCGAGGTCCAGCGGGCGTCCTCGTAATTGGCGAACGCATTGTGGGTGGCGAGGAAAGTCACCTCATCGAGCCGCTTCTCCCCCCAGCGCGCCCGCGCCTGGGTGACGGCCGCGTCCTTCGCGATGGCGCGGGCCTGGGCGAAGGCCGCCGCGACGGCGCCGGTGCGGACGGGAGGGGGCTCCGGCGCGGCACTCGCGAGGGCCGGCGTCCCCAGAAGCCCCAGGAGAAGGAGGAGGACGAAGAAAGACCGTCGAATCCTCACCGCGGGCGCGTTCCCGGCGGAACGCGGTCCGGACCGTAGCACTGGGCCGGAAACGGCCTGCCTGTTTGGCATGTCCATGCTTGACATGCGTGGAAGGGTATCGCCCTGAAGGACCTTTCGCACCGGTCTAATGCTTATCAACCGATACGAAGTGAAACTTCGGCCTTCGGTGTCGCACGGAGACCTTCAGGCCGCCGCTGACACCTCGCGGAGACAGCCCGCCCCGTCTCCCGCGCACGGCGCAGCAGCCCTGTCGCTACTGAACTACCAGTCAGTCACATGCATTGTGTATCGCCTTGTGTCGGCGGGGCACAAGACTCCGGACGACCACGTGCCTGAAGAGGCAACCAGGATCCGTCGAAACACGGGGCGGCCCGGCCACGCCGAGCGTGCCCCGGCCTTGAGAGCGCGCCGCCCGCCGGTCACGGCTTCCGGACGATCGCCTGGAATTCCGTCTTGAACTGGTCCCTGAGCAGGGCTCGTATGCCGGCGACCGCGGATCCGAGATCTGCATGTCGGAGCTCACCCCTCCGCTGCCGCTCCCCAAGATGTGAACTCGCCTGGAAGTCGATGCTGATCGGCAAGGACGACGTCATCGAAACGTACGTGCGGAACGCGGGGTCGGGATTGTCCCCGCGGGCGACGGCCTCCAGGAAGCAGGTGTTCTTCAGGCCCCTTTGCATCTCCGCCGCCCGCTTGATCGTCGACCAGGCGCGACTGCCGATCCCTGCTCCCAGAATTCGTCCAGGGTCCGGTAGGTAGCGGGCGACGAGACGTGAGACGAGTCCGGTTCCTCGTGCCGCTCGGGGGCAGAGACCGATTCCTGCTCCAACACGACCTGCTTCTTCGTGATGCAGCCGTGGAGGAGCCGCATCACCTCCTGGAGGCCGAAGGGACCGTCACCTGCCTTCACGATCACCTTGCCACGGTCCTCCCTGCCCTGGCCTCGTGGCCTGAGCCGGAGGCTCATCGGAAGATCACCGACGTCGATGTCGAGCGGGTGATCGTCAAGGCGCTGGAGAAGACCCCGAAGAACGCCACCCACTGGTCGACCAGGTCGATGGCCGCGGCCACGGACATGTCGCAGTCGACCATCTCGCGGATCTGGCGGGCGTTCGCGCTCGCGCCGCACCGGTCGCAGACGTCTCTGCTGTCGACCGACCCGTTGTTCATCGACAAGGTCCGTGACATCGTCGGCCTCTGTCTCGACCCGCCGGAGAAAGCACTCGTTCTCTGCGTGGACGAGAAGTCGCAGATCCAGGTCCTGAACCGGTCCCAGCCAGTGCTGCCGAACGTTCCCGAACGCCGCAGCCACCACTACGGGCGGGCCGGCACCACGACCCTCTTCGCCGCCCTCGAGGTCGCCACCGGCAAGGTCATCGGCTCCCTCCACCGCCGCCACCGGGCAGCGGGGTTCAAGAGGTTCCTGGCCAAGCTCGACAGGGAAGTTCCCGAGGGCCTCGGCGTCCACTTGATCCTGGACAACTACGCGACGCAGAAGACGCCCGACATCAAGAAGTGGCTGCTGGGCCATCCGCGGTTCCACCTGCGCTTCACGCCGACCAGCGCGTCCTGGCTGAACCTGGTGGAGAGGTGGTTCGCCGAACTCACGCAGAAGAAGCTCAAGCGCGGCGTCCACCACTCGGTCCATGCACTCGAGCGCGACATCCGGGCCTGGCTCACCGACTGGAACGAGCACCCCAGGCCGTTCATCTGGACGAAAACAGCCGTTGCTCCGGAGCACGTCCGGCACCGGGCCTCACCTGTGCACGCCATATCAACGCAGGCTGGGCCCCACCTTGACGGAGGAACGCCACGTCACGTCGGTGAGCCCGATGCGGGGTGGGGCCCCGTCACCCTCCATGCGGTCTCGCCGTGTCGGACCAGCAAGGATGTCGCCATTGTTCCGTCGGATGAGGCGGGCCTGGACGACGGTTTTGGGCGCGGGTCGCGGTCAGGTCGCGGGTGCGACCGGGTGTCGCGCGGGAGAACCAGAGCGGTGTGCCGTCGGGTCGGGTGATGACACCTGCCTGTTCATGCCGTGCTTGCGGTGTCTCATCGAGTAGTACGGTTCGCCCGCACGGATCCGGTCGGTGGGGATCAGGGTGCCGCCAACGATGACGTGGTCGCCTTCACCGAGTCCGGTGAGGGCTTCGTGGTGGCCGGGTGCCCAGCCGACCAGGACGTCCAAGATCTTGTCGACGTACCGCCAGACGGTGGCCTGGGACATCCCGAAACCCTTTCCGAGCTGCAAGAGCGTCTCGTTCTCCGCAGGTGCACCAGTGTGAGAAGTACCTGGTCGAAGCAGTCGGGCTTGCGCCAGCGGGGATTGCCGGCTTGGCGGTGCTCGTACAGCAACCAGGCGACATGTCCGACGAGCTCGTGCGGGACGTCGAGCGCGGCAGGATACGGAAACCTTCAGGGCCCCTTCAGTCGCCGGCGCGATGAGTGGAATCGCCACGCCGGCGACGAGGGGGCCTGCCTCGTCACCACACCCGCTGACCAGACCATTTCTCCCTCCAGCACGGGATGAAAGAGGTTCAGTGACACAGCTCCGCGTGCCGGATCCGCCGCGAACCCGCACAGTGGAGAGGAGTGGCTGCGCGTACCGCGTAGTCGGCCGCGGCCGACTACGTGCGTCGACAGCCGCGGAACGGAGAACGGCGATGACAATGGACACGGCCATGCAGATCGGAATGGTCGGGCTGGGCCGCATGGAGGCCGACCTCGCGCGCCGGCTCGTGCGGGACGGCCACCAGAGCACCGTCTACGACGTCAGTCGTGCCGCCGTGGAGGTGCTGGAGGGTGGGGGCGCAGCGCCGGCGTTCTTCCTGAAGGAGCTCGTGGGGCAGCTGGAGCGTCCCCGAGCCATGTGGCTGATGGTCCCTGCGGCAGTGGTGCAGCCGATCCTCGACGAACTCGTCGAACTGCTGGACCCTTACGACACGGTCATGGACGGCGGAAACTCCTCCTACCGCGACGACATCACCCCGCTCCCGCGCCCTGGCCGAACGCGGCCTTCACCACGTCGACTGCGGAACCTCCGGCAGGGTCTGGGGTCTCGAGCGGGGCTACTACCTCATGATTCGTCCAGATGGTCCATAACGGTGTCGAGTACGGCATGATGGCCGCGACCGCCGAGGGGCTCAGCATCATCGAACACGCGGACGCCGGCCTGCGCAGCCGTACGGCGGACGCCGAAGCTGCGCCGCTGTCTGACCCGGAGGCCTACCAGTACGACACCGGCGTCACCGAGGTCGCCGAACTGTGGCGTCGTGGATCGGTGGTCGGCTCCTGGCTGGTCGACCCCACCGCCGATGCCCTGGCCCGCTCCCCGCGCCTCGACGACTTCTCGGGACGCGTGTTCGACTCCGGCGAGGGCCGCTGGACCGTCCTCGCAGCCATCAAGGAAAGCGTGCCGGTCCCGGTCATCAGCGCTTCCTCGTTCCAGCGCTACGAATCGCGAGATCTGGACGAGTTGACGGCAAAGGTGCTATCTACGATGCGCAGCGAATTCGGCGGGCACGCCGAGAAGCGTTCCGGCACGGCCGAGTAGGGCGCCATGGTGGAAAGAACCGTCCCGTCCCACGAACTCCGCCCCGCGGACCACATCGTCGTACTGTTCGGTGCGACGGGCGACCTGGCCAGGCGCAAACTGCTGCCCGGTCTGTTCCACCTCGCGGAGGCGGGGCTGCTGCCCCGGCAGTACCGTGTGGTCGGCACCGCTCCGGCGGGCGAGGCGCTGAGCAACGAGGCGTTTCGCGCCCATGCGCGGCAGGCCGTGGAGGACTTCGGACGCTCGCGGCCTGAAGGTAGTGCCTGGCAGGAGTTCGAAGCCCGCCTCTCCTTCGGGGCTGCGGATCAGGACGACGCCGATCCGCTGCTCCGGGCGGTACGCGAAGCCGAGCAGGCAATCGGCGGAGCGCCGCAGCGGCTCTTCCACCTGGCCGTCCCGCCTGCGGCCTTCCCGTCGATGATCGGTCTGCTGGGTGACACGGACCTGGCCCGCGGCGGCCGCGTGATCGTCGAGAAGCCGTTCGGCACAGACCTCGCGTCGGCACGCGCGCTCAACGCGACCATCCACGCGGTTTTTGAGGAGTCCCGCGTGTTCCGCATCGACCACTTCCTCGGAAAGGAAGCGGTCGACAATACCCTCGCCCTCCGGTTCGCCAACGGGCTCTTCGAACCCCTCTGGAACCGCGAACACATCAGTCATGTGCAGATCGACGTGCCCGAGCACATCGACATTCAGGGACGCGCCCACTTCTTCGAAGGGACAGGGACGTTCCGCGACATGGTCGTCACCCACCTGTTCCAACTGCTCGGGTTCGTCGCCATGGAGCCGCCGGTCGCCTTGGACGCCCAAGCCCTCCGCGACGAGCAGATCAAGGTGTTCCGCAGTATGCGGGCCCTGGACCCCAAGCATGTGGTCCGCGGCCAGTACGCCGGGTACCGCACCGAGCCTGGGGTCGCCCCGGACTCGGACACCGAGACGTTCGTCGCGCTGCGCGCCTGGGTCGACAACTGGCGCTGGGCTGGCGTCCCCTTCCACCTCCGGTCTGGCAAGGCACTTGCGCAAGGCCGCCACGTCGTCACCCTGGGCCTGCGCGAGCCCGTGCTGCGCATGTTCCCCCTGAACGCACAGGCCGTGGCGGACGGCCGTGCCAATGAGCTGGTCATCGACTTCGCCGACCCCGGAACAATCACGGCCCGTTTCCTGGCCAAAGAGCCGGGCCCCGCCCTGCGGCTCGCGGAAGCCGCCATGGTCTTCGAATATGGGACGTCTTTCACCACCGAGAACGCCCTAGAGGCGTACGAGCACCTGCTCCTCCAGGCCATGCTCGGCGACCAGGCCCTCTTCACCCGGTCCGACGGCATCGAACGCCTGTGGGAGGTGGCAGCCCCGCTGCTGGAGGCGCCCCCGCCGGTGGAACCGTACGCCCCGGGAAGCTGGGGCCCCGATCGAACAGCCGCCATCGCCGACCCGTACTTCTGGCACCTGTCACGTCCCCGGTGAACCCTCACCGGATCCGCCTCGACGCGCGGGGCCGAGCACGCCGGCCCGCAGCGCACGCACCTGCCTGAGCCGGGAACTTTCTGCCCTGTGCCGCCATGGGCCGCGTGCTGCTCTCCGGTCCTTCAAGGCGCTCCTTGCACCGCCGTTCCGGTGGTGAGGAGAGCTTCCGGCTGCGCCGGGAGCGGTGGTGCAGCGGGACCGGTGCCTGGCGGACCTGTGTGAGCCCAAGGAGAACCGCCGACGCCTCGCGGCGCAGCGCGAGCGGATCTGCGTCCAGGCGGACGAACGCCGACGTCAGCAGGAGGAGTGTCGGCGCGCCCTCGAAGCGAGCCGGCGAGCGCTGGAGGAGCGGCAGGCTCGGGAGTCCGCGGAGCGGCAGGCTCGGGAGTCCGCGGAGCGGCAGGCTCGGGAGTCCGCGGAGCGGCAGGCTCGGGAGTCCGCGGAGCGGGAGGATCCCGTGCAGCGTGCCGAGGTGTCCGCCCGGGCGTGTGGTCGGCGTCTCCGTCCCCCAGGCTGGCGACCTGGAACTGTGGATCCTGAAACTGCGGGCCGGGGGCTCCTTCCCCGGCCCGCTGGAGCGCCGGTGCCGTATCGACCAGGCTCTTTACGCGGTCGTCATGGAGGCGTATGTCCATGGCGTCTCCCCCCGCTCCGTTGATGACCTGGTCCACGCTCTCGGCTCGGACACCGGCATGTCCATGAGGGAGGTCTCCAGGATCTGCGTCGGCCTGTACGAACAGCTCCACGCCTTCAGAGTCCGGCCCCTGGACCACAGTCGGTTCCCTACGTCTTCCTCGGCGCCGCCTACGTCAAGACCCGCGTCGGCCACCGATCGTCTCCCAGGCCGTGGTCATCGCGACCGGTGTCACCTCGGATCCGGCTGGCAGCGCTACCGCGTTCGCGGCCTTCCCTGACCAGTACGGGAAGAAGATCCGGTCGACCAACCCGCTCGAACGTCTGAACCGGGAGATCAAACGACGCTCCGACGTCGTCTAGGTCTTCCCGAACACCGCTGCCCTCACCCGTCTGGCCACCGCCGTCCTCGTCGAACTCCACGACGAGTGGATCGCCTTCCCCCACCGGTACCTCACCACCGAGAGCATGGGCAGCCTGTATCCGGACAACACCACCTGCCTGCCCGGCACCACCGAATGATCAGCTCCATCACGCCAAGAGGCATGACCTGATGTTGTTAGGGACGCTGTCTCGCAGGAGATCGGGCTGCGCCGTCCAAGGTGTGAGTGGCGGCGATGGACTGGCGGACACTGCCTTGCGGCAGGTGTCGGCGAAGGCCCCGCTGGTGTACTAGGCCGTTTCCTTCGGATCATCTGATCGTTGGTTGATGTGTGTCGTTGACTGACGCCCAGTGGGCACGCATCGAGCCGTTGCTGCCGGACCGG
>NZ_JBVJPE010000050.1:0-10200 GCF_055582805.1 Streptomyces sp. NPDC107498
GGAGCGCGAGGGCCGCCGCCGCGAGCATGTACGGCACGTGAAATGCCAGCCCATCAAGGCCTCACACACACTCACAGTCGGTAAAACGGACGAGGCCCACGGAACCGCCGGTGATCTTGGTCGTCCGTGGGCGGCGATCCACGACAACCGTCGCATCCCTGCCGACTTCCGGCTCTACCTCACCGCGACCCCGCGCATCCTGGCGGCTCCCCAGCCGCGCAGGGGCGCGGAAGGCCAGGAGGCGGAGATCGCGACCATGGCCGATGACCCGGAGGGTCCTACGGCGCGTGGATCGCCGAGCTCGGGCTCTCGGAGGCGATCGAGCGCGAAATCCTTGCGGGATTTGAGATCGACGTGCTGGAGATCCGCGATCCCTCGCCGGTCCTTGGGGAGTCGGAGGAGGCCCGGCGGGGCCGGCGCCTGGCCCTGTTGCAGACCGCGCTCCTGGAGCACGCCGCCGCGTACAACCTGCGCACCGTCATGACCTTCCACCAAAAGGTCGAGGAAGCCGCAGCGTTCGCCGAGCAGATGCCGCGCACCGCCGCCGAGCTGTATACGGCTGAGGCCTCCGCGGCGGCGCTCGCCGGGGCGGAGGAGCTGCCCGCGTCGTCGATCGGCGCAGAGCTGTACGAGCTGGAGGAGGGCCGTCACGTGCCGCCGGAGCGGGTGTGGGCGGACTGGCTGTGCGGCGACCACCTCGTCACCGAGCGACGCGAGGTCCTGCGCCAGTTCGCAGGCGGCATCGACGCGACCGGACGCCGCGTACACCGCGCCTTCCTCGCCAGCTGCCGCGTCCTCGGGGAAGGCGTCCCTGTCCTGTAGTCGACGCCCTGACACTGGCCGGGCCCCAGCGCCGAGGAGTAACAGCGCCCGCCACGGGCGGGCGCCGTGCTGTCGCCTGCGGGTAGTAGGACAAAGCATCCTTGGTTCACAGCACCGCGAGGACGAAGGTCAGCAGTGCCAGGGACAGGGTGGCACTGCCCGCGAAGGCCACGGCACCGCGCAGCAGGGCGGTGGCATAGGTGGCTCCGTCGATACGAGCGAGCAGACCGGCCGCTGCTCCTACGAGCGTGCAGAAGAGACCGACGACGGCCAAAAGCAGGGCCAGCAGGATCAGGTGGATGGATGAGGTGTTCATGCCTTCTTCCCAGGACAACCGACGACGAGGACTTCGTCGAATTTCGCGGTTCTGGTGTTCACCGGGGTTCAGGGCGAACAAAGATGAACGAAGACGGTCGCCTGGGAGACGGAGAAGCAGGACATGGGGGACGTGTACGAGGATCCGCTGGCGGAACTCGCGCTACGGCTACGCACCCTCAGAGCGCAGCGAGGTCTGCAGATGGGTGGGCTGCAGCAGCGGACAGGGCTGGGGCGCACAACGATCAGCCAGGCGCTGAACGGCCAAGTGGTGCCCTCCGAGACCACGCTGGTGGCCCTGGCGAAAGCCTTGGGGGCGGATGTGGGACCGATGCTGGCCCTGCGCGAAGCCGCGGTGCGCATGCCGCCGGTCCAGGACTTCGTAGGAGAAGCCGTGCGCGGTCGGCCGATCAGCGACTGGGGCCCCCTCGACCTGGAAGTCCATCCTGCCGCGCCCGCGCCGTCCGTGGCTCCGGCGAGGGCATACAGCCCATCCGGTCTACCCAGCTATGTACACCGACCGCACGATGAGGACCTGGCCAGGTGCGTAGCCGCAGCCGCCAATGGGACCAGCCAAATGGCGGTTCTGATCGGCTCGTCGTCGACGGGCAAAACGCGTGCTTGCTGGGAAGCGATCCAGCCGCTGGCAGCTGCCGGGTGGTGGTTGTGGCGCCCTTTCGATCTCACCCGGCTCGAGGCCGCTCTGGCCGAAATCGATCAGCTTGGTCCTAGGACTGTGGTGTGGCTGAACGAGGCCCAGCACTACCTAGGTGCAGGTCATGGATTCGGCGAACGCCTGTCTGCAGTACTTGCCACCCTCGTGTCTGACCCGAGTCGAGGACCGGTCCTGATTCTTGGCACCTTGTGGCCCGAACACGCCAATAGGTACATGGCCGTCCCGCACCCAGGACAGGCGGACCCGCACGCCCAGGTGAGGGCCCTGATCGCCAATCGCCGGATCAACGTCCCCGACAAGTTCGACGCTGCCGCCATTGCCGCAGCACAGGCTCTGGCTGATGCTGGCGACCAACAGCTCGCAGCCGCTCTTGAGCGCACCCCGGACGGGAACCTGGCACAAGATCTGGCGGGAGGACCTGAACTCCTGCATCGCTACCACACTGCACAGCCTGCGGCCCGGGCGGTGCTGCAGGCTGCCATGGACGCCCGCCGGCTTGGCGCCGGCGTCCGTCTCCCGCTCGCGTTCCTGGAGGGGGCAGCCGAGGACTATCTCACTGACATCGAATATGACGCGCTGCCCGATGACTGGTTCGAAGAAGCGCTCGCTGACCTCGCCCGTCCTGTCCACGGAAATCTCGCCCCACTGCGCCGGATCCGCACCCGAAACCCACGTCAGGCCCCGGGCGTAACGTCCCCGGTTTCCGCGAACCAGAAGCGCGGTCCGGTGTACCGGCTAGCGGATTATCTCGAGCAATACGGCCGCCACAAACGAATGTTGTCGTGCCCTCCGACTTCCTTCTGGCACTCCGCTCACGACCACATCACGGACTCCGATGACCTTGCGCAGATCGCGCAGGAGGCGCTGCATCGCTACCGACTCTACTGGGCCTTCTATCTCCACCGTGCCTCCGGCGTCTGTGGGCCCACCGGTGGCGGCACCCAGACATGTGTTGTACGAATGCGTCAAACCGCTGGAGATGCCGCAGGAGTTGATGCACTTGTTCGCCACGAAGCCGACGCCGGCAGCATCTGGGCGCTGCTGTGGCTCGCGGCGTGTCAAGAGAACGCTGGCGAGCGAGAAAGGGCTGAACACTACCTGAAAAATGCGGCAGATGCTGGCCACGTCGGCGCTCTCGTGCGACTCCTTGCGTTGCGCAGAGACGCCGGAGATACGCAGGACGCCGAAAACCTCGCCCGTCGGGTAGTCGATGCCACCGGCTCACCTCAGAACCTCCTTCCCAGCATGTTTCTACGCACAAAGGGGGATGAACTAAAAACGCTCAAGTGCAGTAAAAGGCTGGCTCCTTACATGGGCTACATCTGGGCCGCACCACAACGGCGGGTGACGACGCAGTCTGCCGAAGATGGGACGCCTACCGAAATTCGCATGGAATTTACCGTAGATGGCGCGCCACTAATGACTGCTCGAAACCCGTGGTTCGATGAGGACCCAGAAGAAGCCGAACACCATGCGCGTCAGGCCGTAGAAGTCGCGGGAGACAGTGACGCTTCGATATTTCTCGCGCACTTGCGTGCGAAGTCCGGAGACCTGCCTGAAGCGGAAGCTTTTGCTCGACAAGCCGCCGAACTCGGCGAACCTGACACCTTAGTCGACCTCGCCCTCTGGTATAGCAAGGGCGGCGAATACGAGAAATCCAAGGAACTCCTCCGGGACGCCATCAGTGCAGGCGCCAGCGACGCCCTTGTGGAGTTGGCCGACGTACTGCGCCTGACAGGGGACGAAGACTCAATAGAGGCTCTCGTACAGCAAATCATGCAACTCGGAAACGCCAGCTCCTACATACTGCTCGCCCACTTGCGATACCGCGCCAACAGATTCGAAGAAGCTCAGACCATGGTCCAGCAAGCTGCTGACGCTGGCGCCTTCCCTGACACCTTCTTCTCCGATGGCGTGGAACCATGGCTACGCAAGGGCACTGAACCATGGCTCATCGAGAACATGACCACGTGGTGGCCGTATGGACTCGATCCAGATGGGACACCAACGATGCCCTGGTGAGCAAACGCGGCTTGTGAGACAGGGGCAAACGACTGGCAACGTCACTGACTTAATTCGGGAAGGGGCTCAGCGGAAGTCGGCGGGGGCTTGTCTTCCCAGCCGCGCGCGGTTCGGATTCGCCACGTCGGCGGCATCCGACGTCGAGTTCGCAGACTTCCCTATCGCCTGACCACATCCCTGGCCAGTCCGTCACCAGGCGCGATGGTCTGGTTCGGTGTCCTCCCGTACCGACCACTCGATCCTGCGTTCGGCTGATTCCTTTAGGGATCGGTAGAAGCGGTCCTCGACCGACCCCTGCTCAAGGGTGGCCATGATGCGTACGGCGTTGTCTCTGATCTCGGTTTCCTCGGGGTATGGCGTACCCGGGGCTGTGACCAGGTCCCCTGCGCTGGCTGCGCTGTGCAAACTGGCGCCGACGACCTGCAGCAACTCCTGCGAGTGTGCGGCTGCTGCGTGGAGTACTTCGCTCACAAACGCTGGGGCCGTCCAGATGAGGTCGCTGTCGACCGCCCCGAGCAGGACCGCGGCCGCCCGGCGTTCCTGGGGCGAGCCTGCGCGCAGGGCATCGGCAAGCAGCACCTGCGCTTCCTGGTCGACGTGCTGGGCTGTCGCACGGAACAGATCCGGGGCGTGGTGCTCCCGGCGCGAGGCAATGCGGGATCCGGGCTCTGCCGCTGCCGTCCAGAGAAGGATTCGCCGCAGGTGGCTCATACGGTGAGGGGCTTCTGACAAGCGTAGAGGGACGAGCCACTGGTACGGGAGAGGGGCATATCGGGGGTTTTTTTCTAGGTTTTGTTCCCAGTGCTCGACCCGGGCCGTTAGAAAGCTCAGGACATCGTCACCATGGGTCGTGGAGACGATAGACAACAACTTGTGGATCTCGTAGCTGTCCAGCCTTTCGACGGTCCGGAGCTGATCGAGCAGCGAGGTTCTCTGCGCGCGTGACAGATCGGTCCACGACAGCCATTCATAGACTGTGACCGCCCGGGCAACCTCCTGTGCAACGCCGGCGTCCCCCGCCAGGGGCACTGAAGTCACCAGCTCCAGGGCCGCTGCGCGGTCAGTCGCGGACAGAGCACCGGCTGCTTGGATGGTCAGGCGCCGTACGACGGGATCGCGATCGCTGGCAAGGATCTGGCCTAGGCTAGCCAATGTCGCCGTGGGCAACTGATGGACCGACTGCCGGTCTGCGAGTGCCATGGCCACCGCGCGTTTCAGCGATGCCTGGCCACAAACGATGAGTGCCTTGCCTCGTTCGATTCCCACTTCAGGGGTCAGACGCAGCAGTGCGTTCACTGCTGCCGGCACCACTGCCTGCTGCACCTGCTCACTGCAACGAGCTGCGTCGGTGCAGATCAGCTCGGCCAATTCCGGGCGAACTTCGAAAAGGTGGCCCAAGAATGGGTGGGCGTGCTCGGGCGCGTACCCGAAGATGGCGTATCCGTCGGTGAGAAGGGTCTGCATCTGGTCCCAGACCTCGCGCGGTTGCTGGGCTCGGGTTGCCTCCGCGGTATTACGCAGCTGAGCGTCCCATGCAGAGGCGGCCGCCTGGTGGTCCTCACCTTCGCGGAGGCTGCGCATAGGGGTCCACCAGCTGGTGTGCAGTGCGATGGCCAAGTCATGGGCCATCGAGGCGGGCAGGGCATCGAGAACTTCCCCAGCTGCCTGCCGATTGGCATCGCAGCCGTAGGTGAGGTTCCAGTCCACTGCGCGCCGGACGCCGAGCGCGGCCACGGGACCCGGTGCGATCCGGCGCGTGTGGTCGCGCAGCTCCTGCAACAGGCTGGTGACGTGCGTGTCACCGGCCTGGTGGGTGCTGCGCAGGGCTGCTTCAAAACAGACGGCGGCTCGCGCCGAGCGGCGCTGGTCTTGCTGGGCATACTCTGCAAACAGCACATCGAGTGCTTGGCGGCGGACGAATTGAACCTGCTCCATAGAAATGCGGGCACGCTGAATCGTCAGCGTCCAGCCCTGCTGGGTCATGCTTTCCGCTTCAGCAGCGAAGACAGGGTCGAGGAGAGCAAGGGGCATGGCCGGGTGTACGGATGGGTTCTCTGCCGCGGCCCACCGCCCGACGGCGCGGATGACGGCCTGCTGATAGGCGAACGGCTTGCCCAACTCGTATGAGGCCAGTTGGGTGAGGATTCGCAAGGCGTGGTCGGGGTGAGCGTTCAGCGTGCGCGCATCGTCCCTGCCCAGCTCCCACAGCAGATCGCAGGCCTCGTCAATGTGCTGCAGGTCGTGGGCGACGGCATCAAGTACTGGGGGAAGAGCTCTGCGCACTGCTGGGTCGGTCTGGTGCTCGTACAGCCACCGCACGAGGCCAAGGGTACGGGCTGGCTGGAAGACACCGATCTGGCGCAGGAAGGGCAGGTGGGCCGCCTGCTGCTGCGGTACCGCCTCCTGGATGATGTGTGTGATCTCGGCCCACAAGGGCTCAGCGAGCATGACGGCGTTGGGGGTGTCCTGGCTCCACTGCCACTCCACGCGGCTGGTGTTGACCAGTGCGTGCAGGAGCGGCTCATCCGTCTGTAGCACGGAGTGAGCACGCTCCAGATAGCCGCTCGACGCGGCTGAGGCCGGCAGTAGGGCGGCGTCAGCCAGGACGACGTCGCCCAGCAGGTCGGGCACAACACGCAGCGAGGATCCGCGGCGAAGTAGTACGCCCGACTCCTCCAGGGCCCTGATGCGGGGCACGAGTTCATAAAAGGGCCGGCCTGTGAGCTCTGCCAGAGCCTGCTGGTACACCGGGACGTTCTCGCGGAACGGCTGGAGGAGGCAGATCGCGTTCAAGACCTCTCTGAGGCGATCGCTGTCCGCTCCGTGGTTGGGAATTGCCGCGCGCAGGAAAGCGTCGGCGAGCTGCTGGCGGATCTGGCCGTCCGTCTGCAACACCGATGTGGTCAGGCGTCCTTCTCGAATCTGTACGGCGCCAGCGATCAGAAGCAGTGGGCAGTCTTTGGCTGCGTGGGCCAGGCGGGAGGCGAGCTGCTGCTTGCCGGGGCCCAGAGCCTCGGCGGCAAGTGCTGTGGCCTCGCTGGTTGACAGCTCCTTCAATGACCAGGTCGGGACGGTCGTCGGGTCCATGCCCAGGCCGCGCAGAGCATCACGGACGGCAGGCAGGCCATAGGGGCGGGTGGCCATGAGGATCTTCGCCTCGGGCCGTTGACGTCGCACGTGAGTGATGAAGGAGCGCAGCCCCGCTCCGTACTCCTGCGCATCGTCGACAACCACGAGAAGGTCGCCAGTGGCGGGTAGCAGCTCGAATGCCTCCGGCGAGGGCACCTCCCGGGGAGCCACCCTGACAGCGGCCGCCGGCGTGTCCTTTTCCAGCCGCTGGCACACGGCCTTCAGCAGGCGGCTCTTGCCGGCGCCTGCGGCACCGATGAGCAAACCCAGCATCGATGCGTCGGCCGTGTCGTCGCTGACGAAGCCAGCGAGTCTCTCGAGCTCGTCGGCACGTCCCACGAGCGTCCAGCGGTGGGAGTACCGGTCCCCCTGCCGGAACTGGTCAAAGGCCTCATCGGGCGTCTCCCACGGGGTGGGAGCGCTGACTCCGAGAAACGGCTCACGAAGTCCCGGAAAGTACCTGTCGACAAGACGGACTGCCACGTCCTTGTCGAGTCCGGCCACCTCGCGGGCCAGATCTTCGGCGTCCCACAGCTCCCAGTCCGGCTGCTTATCGACCTCTTGGCGCACCCGGACCGTTACGGTGGCGGTCACCCACAGCAAACACCGATCCACGCGCGCCTCGGCCATGTCCAGCGCGTCGACTGCGGCTCGGAACGTGGCGGGGTGGTACTTGTCATAGCGCTTGGCCTGAATACCGATGCGCTCACCGGTCTGCGTCACCACACGCACGTCGATCCCGTGCTGCTCCTCGCCCCGGCCGCCGAACCGCTCTACCTGCGCACCGGGGAACACCTCTGCAGCTAGCTCTGCGCAGAAGGCCTCGAAGACATATTCATCGAGAATCTTGAACGGCAGACCTGACAGACGGGGCAACCCAACCGCAGGCGCTGATGCGGGCGGCTTACCTGACGCGGCTCCGACAGCGCTCCGCACGAGCTGGAGGAGGTCGGGGTCGGGAACTGTCCGCCCTCTCTCCCAGCTACTGACCGTCTGCTGCCCCACACCCACACGCAGCGCCAGATCGCGTTGCGACCAACCGCGGGACGCACGCGCGGCCTTCAGCCACACCGGAAAATCCTCCATGCGAGAAAATTACGCATGGCCTACGTGACATTCAAGAGGGAGGTGCGAAGGATCTGCCGCCTGTAAGACCTGGGCCCGTCGCGCCGACCGTGGAAACCAGCACACAACGTGGCGAATCAACCACGGGAGTGGGCCGCCATCCCTCCCCTAGCCGGATCAGTAGGCTCCAGATCTCTATCAGCTACGCGAGCAAGGTCATCGGCCTCGAAAGATTCACCACGAACGCAGCCGGGCTGTCCTCACGACCGCAGACACCAGACAGCAGACATCTGAGCCAAGCGCAGCCCACCCTCCGCCCATGTCGCCACGGACAAACAAATGTCCCTCACACTCCCCCACCTATAGATAATCGACATCACCGGCGAGCGGGGCGTCGAGGCCATCTGCTTCGCCGACACCCGCGGCTCCCAGGTTGAGATCGTGCAGAACATCGGCCGCGCGCTGCGGCTCAACCGCGACGGCTCCACCAAGGTCGCCAGGATCATCGTGCCGGTGTTCCTGGAGCCTGGCGAGGACCCGACCGACATGGTCGCCAGCGCCTCGTTTCGCCCTCTTGTAGCCATGCTCCAGGGCCTGCGTTCGCATGACGAACGTCTGGTCGAGCAGCTCGCCTCCCGCGCGCTCACGAGCGGCAAGCGCAAGGTGCACGTCCGGCGTGACGAGGACGGGTGGATCGTCGGGGCCGGCGGCGCGGGCGACGGCGAGGACCAGGAGGACGACGACACGCAGGCCGCGGCCGAAGCGGCGCTGCTGCACTTCTCCAGCCCGCGCGATGCGGCAACGATCGCGGCCTTCCTCCGTACGCGGGTGTACCGGCCGGAGTCCCTGGTGTGGCTCGAGGGCTACCAGGCCCTGATCCGCTGGCGGAAGAAGAACGAGATCACCGGCCTCTACGCCGTCCCGTACGACGTCGAGGTCGAGGTCGGGGCCACGAAGGCGTTTCCGCTCGGCCGGTGGGTTCACCAGCAGCGCAAGGCCCTGCGGGCCGGGGAGCTCGAGGAGCGGCGCAAGGTCCTCCTGGACGCGCCGGAAGCCGGGATGGTCTGGGAGCCGGGCGAAGAGGCGTGGGAGGCCAAGCTCGCCGCGCTGCGGTCCTACCGGCGGGCCATGGGGCACCTCGCGCCCCGACAAGACGCCATGTGGGGCGAGGACGACGAGATGGTGCCCGTCGGCCAGTACATGGCCAACCTCCGACGCAAAGACGGCCTGGGCAAGGACGCGGAACGGACGGCGGAACGCGCGAAGCAGCTGGCCGCGATCGACAAGGACTGGAACTGCCCCTGGCCACTCAACTGGCAACGGCACTACCGCGTCCTGGCGGACCTGGTCGACGCCGACGGCGCCCTGCCGGCCATCGAACCCAGGGTGCTGTTCGAGGGCGATGACATCGGGCGGTGGCTGAAGCGGCAGAAAAACCCGGGCACCTGGGCGCAGCTTCTGCCCGAGCAGCAGGAACGGCTGACCAAGCTGGGCGTACAGCCCGATCAGGCGCCCGCTCCCGCCCCGGCAACCGCGCACACGACGAAGAGCCCGAATAAGACGCAGGCGACGTTCCAGCGGGGCCTGGCGGCCCTTACTCAGTGGGTGGAGCGTGAGGGTGACCGGCCGGTGCCGAGGGGTCACAGCGAGCAGCTCGCCGTCAACGGTGAGGCGGAGGCGGTGACAGTGAAGCTGGGTGTATGGATTTCGAACACGAAATCCAGGAGGAACCGGCTGGACGCCGACCAGCTCGCCGCCCTCGCCAAGCTCGGCATCCACTGGGCGTGATACCGGCCTTTTCTACGCCCAGGCCCGGACGGCGCGGGATCAGCGCCCGTACGTCCTGCGGCACAACTCCCCCGCGCCCATGAGCGCCTGGAACTGCTACGTCTGGCGGCAAAGCCGGCGCATCTACCGCGCCTCGTCGGCGGCTGTCAGGGCAGCGGTTCGCCACGGGCTGCGAGCCAGAGGGTGTACCACTCCTCGTGTTCCAGCTCCGGTGGCCGTCCGACCGCTTGGCGGCACGCCCGGATCCGTCCGGGATCGGAGGTTCCGATCACCGGTGCAATACGGGCTGGGTGTCGCTGGAGCCACCACAGCAGCACCGTCTCGGGGGTGACCTGCTTGCGTTCGGCCAGCGTGGCGAGCAGTTCGGCGGCAGCCTGGTCCTG
>NZ_JBVJPE010000051.1:0-9137 GCF_055582805.1 Streptomyces sp. NPDC107498
GGAGCCCCGCAGTGGAAGTCCGGCGCGGGCAACGTCTACGCCGACGAGGGCAACCACTGGGACGTGACCTTCTACAACTGCGGCGGCTGCTGACCCGTACCGCTGCCGAAGAGCCCCCTCCGGGCGGTCACTTGGACTAACCGGAGGGGGTTCTTGGACTGGAGGGGCCCGCGCGGCCCGATCTCGTTGACGGTGCCGCCGGGGCGCGGCTGACTGGTCCGCATGTCCCTCCCCCTCTCCTCCAGACTCCGCGCGGCCTGCGCGCTCGCGGCCGCGTCGGCCACGGTGTTCGCCCTGTCCGGGCCCGTCGAGGCCGACGCCCCCGCACCCGTCCTGACCGCCACGTCCGCCGCCGTCATCGGCTCCGACCGGCTCTCCGTCGCCGTCGCCGAGGACTTCCCCCGCGTCCTGTCGTACACCGACCGGGCGAGCGGCGCCCGCCTCCTCGGGAGCACGGCCCCGGTGACGCGGATCGTGCTCAACGGCACCGCCCACGCCGTCCGGGCCCAGGGCGCACCCGTCCTGACCGCCACGTCCGCCGCGTACACCCTCGTCCTCCCCGACCTGCCCGGCGTCGAGATCGACGCCCGGCTCGGCGTCGACGGCCGGACCACCACCTTCGAGGTGACCGCCGTCCGCGACACCGAGGCCTTCCGCGTCGGCACGATCGACATACCCGGCCACGACCTGGTCTCCGTCGGCTCCTCGGACGCCGGCGCCGCGACCGCCTTCACCCGGCTCGACCCGGACTCCACCCGTACCGCGGACGTCTTCGCCCGGGTCACCGACGCCACCGCGGCCGAGGCGAACCCGGTCGGCGCGAGCTACGCGATCGTCAACACCGGACGGCTGGCCGCCGCCGTCGAGTCCAACTCCAGCTACGACAAGCCCTCCGGCGCCTCCGCCCGCGACGGCGCCCGCTTCTGGCACCAGGCCCGCAGGAGCGGCACGGAGACCCGCGTCGGCGTCTGGTCCGGCCAGTGGACCTACCGCGGCGAAGGGGCGCCCCGGCCGGAGAGCGGCGGCGACCTCCCCTGGGCGAAGGTCGTCGTCACCCCCGACGCCAACGGCGACGGCACCACCGACTGGCAGGACGGCGCCGTCGCCTTCCGCACGATCGGCGTCAAGGCCCCCGGCAGTGAGCAGACGCCCCGCCGGGTCGTCGCCCACATCCCCTTCAACTTCGCCTCCCAGGCCACCCATCCCTTCCTGCGCACCCTCGACGACGTCAAGCGGATCTCCCTCTCCACCGACGGACTCGGCCAGTTCGCGCTGCTCAAGGGGTACGGCTCCGAGGGCCACGACTCCGCCCACCCCGACTACGGCGGCAACTACAACAAGCGCGCCGGCGGCCTCGCCGACCTCAACACCCTCCTGCGCGAGGGCAGGAAGTGGGGCGCCGGCTTCGGCGTCCACGTCAACGCCACCGAGGCGTACCCCGAGGCCCACCACTTCAACGAGACCCTCGTCGACAGGACGAAGCCCGGCTGGAACTGGCTCAACCAGAGCTACTACATCGACCAGCGCCGGGACGTGAACAGCGGCGACCTCGCCCGCCGCTTCCAGCAGCTCCGCGACGAGACCGACCCCAACCTGTCGATGCTCTACATCGACGTCTACTACACGCACGGCTGGATCGCCGACAAGACGATGCAGGCCGTCCGGGCCCAGGGCTGGAACGTCGCCACAGAGTTCTCCGAGGCGTTCGAGCGGGCCTCCCTCTGGTCCCACTGGGCCAACGACCTCGACTACGGCGGCGCCACCAACAAGGGCCTCAACTCGCAGATCATCCGCTTCATACGCAACGGCGAGAAGGACGTCTGGAACGACCACCCGGTCCTCGGCCAGACCGCCCTCGTCGACTTCGAGGGCTGGACCGGCGAGACCGACTGGAACGCCTTCTCCGCCAACATCTGGCAGCGGAATCTGCCCGCCAAGTACCTCCAGCAGCAGAGGATCACCCGCTGGAACGGCGACGACATCACCTTCACCGGAGGCGTCCGCGGCACCGTCGAGAACGGCCGCCGCACCTTCTACGAGAACGGCCGCAAGGTCCTCGACGGCGAGAGCTACCTGCTCCCCTGGGACGGCGGCAGGAAGCTCTACCACTACAACAGGGCCGGCGGCACGACCAGCTGGGCCGTCCCCGGCGGCACGCGCGCGTACACCGTGTACGAGCTCACCGACAACGGGCGCGTGAGGACCGCCACCGTGCGCCCCTCCGGCGGACGCATCACCCTCGACGCCGCCGCCGGACGGCCCTACGTCCTCTACCCCGACAGCGCCCCCGCGCAGACCGCCCCGCGATGGGGCCAGGGCACCCCGGTGAAGGACCCCGGCTTCAACGACGCCGGGCTCGGTGCCTGGACCAGGTCCGGCACCGTCACCCGCGACACCGACGACCAGGGCCGCAACAGCGCGAAGCTCAGCGGCACCGCCACCGCCTCCGTCCGCCAGCGGATCACCGGCCTCGCCCCCGGCGAGCGGTACACCGCCTCCGCCCTCGTCGAGGTCGAGCCCGGGAAGACCCGCCCCACCACCCTGTCCATCGGCGGCCGGGCGGTCACCGTCGAGCGCTCCGCCCTGGAGGACCGGGTCGCCGCCTCCGACTGGAACGGCACCCGCTTCCAGCGCGCCAAGGTCACCTTCACCGCCCCCGCCGGCGGCTCCGCCCCGCTGCGCATCCAGGCCGCGGGCGGCAGCCCGGCGTCCGTCCGGATCGACGACGTGCGGATCGTCGCCAACACCCCGGCGACGAAGGCCGGCGCGGTCGCCCACGAGGACTTCGAGGCCGTCGACCAGGGCTGGGGCCCCTTCCTCAAGGGCGACGCCGGAGGTACGACCGACCCCCGCACCCACATCGCCCAGCTGCACGCCCCGTACACCCGGGCCGGCTGGAACGGGAAGGCGATCGACGACGTCGTCGGCGGCGCCGAGAGCCTCAAGTCCCACGACGAGAACAGCGGACTCGTCTACCGGACCGCGCCCTGGACCGTCCCCATGGAGGACGGCCACGACTACCGCGTGGAGTACGACTACCAGTCCAGCCACGCGGGCGCGTACGAGTGGGTCACCGGCTACGACCGCAGGCACGGCGACGGACGGGCCGTCGAGACCAGGCGCACCCCGATCGGACAGCAGAGGACCACCGGGCACTTCGCCGAGACCGTCACCGCCGGCTGCGGCGACACCTGGACCGGGCTGCGCAAGCGCGGGGACGCCCCGGACGGCGCCGACTTCGTCCTCGACGGCTTCACCGTCACCGACCTCGGCCCGGCCGCCGGGCGCGCCGCCTGCGGCACGCTCACCGTCACCGCGCCCGAGACCCTGGAACCCGGCCGGCCGAACCGGGTCACGGCCGCCTTCGACAACGACGAGGCCGCCGACGTCACCGGTGCCCGGGCCGTCCTCGCCCTCCCCGAGGGCTGGACCGCCGAGCCCGCCGGGCCCGTCGACCTCGGTACGGTCGCCCCGGGCGCGAAGGCCACCGCCACCTGGCAGGTGACCCCGCCGGTGGACGCGGCCCACCGGCCGTACTCGCTGGGCGCCTCCGTCGCGTACGACCTGGACGGCCGGCCCGGGAGGCTGACCGCCGCGACCACCGTCCGCACCCTCCCCCCGCCGCCCACCGCCGACAGCTGGGCGAGCGACCTCGACTGGACCTCGGCCGCCAACGGCTGGGGACCCGTCGAGCGCGACCTCTCCAACGGCGAGACCGGCACCGGCGACGGCTCCCCGCTGCGGATCGGCGGAGTGGCGCACGCCAAGGGCCTGGGCACCCACGCCCCCGCCGAGGTCCGCTACTACCTGGGCGGCCGGTGCACCTCGCTCACCGCCGAGGTCGGAGTGGACGACGTCCAGACCAGCCGGGGCAGCGTCCGGTTCAGCGTGCTCGCGGACGGGGTGGAGAAGGCGAAGTCCCCGGTCCTCAAGGCCGCCGACCCGGCCTGGTCGCTCACCGCCGACGTCACCGGCGCCGCCTACGTGGACCTGGTGGTCGGCGACGGCGGCGACGGGAACGGCAACGACCACGCGGACTGGGGAAGCGCCCGCTTCCACTGCGGGAGCTGAACGGCGCGAGCCGAGTCGCGGAAGCCGGACCGCGCGAGCCGAACCGCGGAAGCCGGACCGCGCGAGCCGAGTCGCGTGAGAACCGCGCGAGCCGGACCGCGGACAGAAAGCGCTTGTCGTGCTCATTGATTGCGTCGGAGACAGGGTGTTACACCGGGCGCCGACCGGTCTCCACCACTTCCCCCGGGAGGCTCCCGTGTCCCTGCCCCTCTGGTCCCGCCGTACCTTCCTGAGCACGATGGCCGCCGCGGCGACCGTCCTGGCGCTGCCCTCCGCCGCCCGTGCGGCGGACCCGGCCGAAGCGGCCGGTTCGGCCGACGAGTTCGAGACCCTGCGGCTGCGCTGGCTCGACCTCCAGCTCGGCTCCGGCTTCGACGCCGGGGCCGAGCCCTACGCCGGCCGGCTCGCCGAGACGGGCACGCTCGCGCGTGCCTTCCGCGCGAGCATGGCCGTCGCGCCCGCCTCGCTCTGGCCCGACGCCCCCTTCGACCCGCCGGCCGGCGTCACCCAGAGCTACAGCCGCCTGTGGACCATGACCCAGGCGTACGCACAGCCCGGCACCGGCCTCACCGGAGACGAGGGCCTGCTCGCCGACGTGCTGCGCGGCCTCGACCACCTCTCCGCCACGGTCTACCGGGCGGGCGCCCCGCGCCCCGGCAACTGGTGGGAGTGGCAGATCGGCAGCCCCCGCCTGCTCATGGACATCGTGGCCGCGCTCCGTCCCCGCCTCGGCGCCGAGCGCATCGCCGCCGCCTGCGCCGCCGTCGACCACTTCGTGCCCGACTCGGTCCTGGGCGGCTACACCGGCACCTCCACCGGCGCCAACCGCGTCGACCTCTGCCGCTCGGTCGCCCTGCGCGGCGTCCTCGGCGCGAACCCCGCCAAGGTGGCCCTCGCCCGCGACGCCCTCTCGCCCGTCTTCCCGTACGTGACCGAGGGCGACGGCCTCTACGCCGACGGCTCCTTCGTCCAGCACACCTGGGTCGCCTACTCCGGCACCTACGGGCAGGTCGTGCTCGACGGCCTCGGCCGGCTCTTCGCCCTCCTCGCCGGCTCCACCTGGGCCGTCACCGACCCGAACCGGCAGATCGTCCTCGACAGCGTCGAGAAGGCCTACGCGCCCTTCCTCCACGACGGTCTGATGATGGACAGCGTCAACGGGCGCGCCGTCAGCCGCGGATACCTCAAGAACGACGACCGGCGGATCATGCGCTCCGACCACTTCCACGGCCAGGGCCTCATCGCGGCCATCGTCCTCCTCGCGGGCGGGGCGTCCGCCGCCGAACGGGACCGGTGGCACGCGCGCGTGAAGGGGTGGATCGAGCGCGACACCGTCTCCCCGATCCTCGCCGCCCGCCAGTTCGGCGTCGCCGACCTCGCCCGGCTGCACGCCGTGGCGGCGGCCCCCGTCCCGGCCGCCCCCGAGCCCACCGGCCACCGCCTCTTCCCCGCCATGGACCGGGCCGTCCACCGCCGTCCCGGCTGGGCCGCCAGCCTCTCCATGGCCTCGGACCGGATCACGTACTACGAGTGCGGAAACGGCGAGAACCCGCGCGGCTGGCACACCGGCGCCGGCATGCTCTCCTGGTGGGCGCCGGGCCTCGGCGACCAGTACACCGACTGGTTCTGGCCCACCGTCGACCCGTACCGCCTCCCCGGCACCACCGTCTCCACCAAGCGCCTCGCCGACCGGGCGGGCGGCGAGTGGGGCGCGCCCAGGCCGGCCGTCCGCTGGGTCGGCGGGACCACCGACGGCGAGTACGCGGCCGTCGGCCAGCACCTCAAGGGCCTCGGCTCCACCCTGGAGGCCCGCAAGTCCTGGTTCTGCGCGGCGGACGCGATCGTCTGCCTGGGCGCCGGGATCACCGCGACCGACGGCGTGCCCGTCGAGACGATCGTCGACAACCGCCTCCTGGGGGAGGGCGGCACCCGGGCCTTCACCACCGGCGACGGCTGGGCGCACCTGGAGGGCCACGGCGGCTGGGTCTTCCCGCAGGGGACCGGGAACCTCCGCACGCTGCGCGAGGACCGCACCGGCGCCTGGAGCGACATCAACGCCACCAGCTCCACCGAGCGCCGCACCCGCCGCTACCAGACCCTCTGGCTGGACCACGGCACCGATCCGGTCGCCGCCTCCTACGCGTACCTCCTGATGCCGGGCGCCTCGCGCCGTACGCTCGCGGCCCGTGCCGCCGACCCGGGCTGGCTGCACGTTCTCGACAACACCGCCGAGCGGCAGGCGATCGCCGTCCCGCCCCTCGGGCTGACCGCCGCGAACCTCTGGCAGGCCGGTACGGTGGGGCCGCTCACGGTCACCGCGCCCGCGAGCGTCCTCGTCCGGCGCCGTCGCTCGGTCCTGGACCTGAGGGTCTCCGAGCCGCTGCGCACGGGGCGGCCGCTGGAGCTCGTGTGGAACCGTCGGGTCCGCGGAGTGGTCCGCCACGACCCCTCGGTGGAGGTCCTCGCCACCGGGTCCTCGCTGCGGCTGCGGATCGCCCCCGGCACCGGGGGAGCGACCCATGGTTGCGAGGTTCTGCTCTAGGTCTATGTCGGACCCCTACAAACACAGGGGGTGCCTGGCTGTTGACTCGGGCTGGAGGGGCTTGGGTTCTGTCCAGCCCCACCAGGATTCGACACGCGAGACTGTACGGAGTCGACGGCGGGGTTTTCTTGTGTGACTTCGTAGGGTCGGTACATGACCGTTGTGGACCAGATCCCGAGCGAGCCCGCCGACGCCCGTGGCCGAGTGGCCGAGCTGCACGTCCTGCGCGAGCAGGCGCTGCGTGGCCCGAGTGACCGTGCGACCGAGGCGCAGCACGCGAAGGGCAAGCTGACGGCACGTGAGCGCATCGAACTGCTGCTCGACCCTGGTTCCTTCAGCGAGGTCGAGCAGCTGCGCCGGCACCGCGCCCAGGGCTTCGGCCTGGAGGCGAAGAAGCCGTACACCGACGGTGTCATCACCGGCTGGGGCACGGTCGAGGGCCGCACGGTCTTCGTGTACGCGCACGACTTCCGGATCTTCGGCGGCGCCCTGGGCGAGGCCCACGCCACCAAGATCCACAAGATCATGGACATGGCCATCGCGGCCGGTGCGCCGCTGGTCTCCCTGAACGACGGCGCGGGCGCCCGGATCCAGGAGGGCGTCTCGGCGCTCGCCGGGTACGGCGGCATCTTCCAGCGCAACACCAGGGCGTCGGGCGTCATCCCGCAGATCTCGGTGATGCTCGGCCCGTGCGCCGGCGGCGCGGCCTACAGCCCGGCGCTGACGGACTTCGTGTTCATGGTCCGCGAGACCTCGCAGATGTTCATCACCGGCCCGGACGTCGTCAAGGCGGTCACCGGCGAGGAGATCACCCAGAACGGCCTGGGCGGCGCCGACGTGCACGCCGAGACCTCCGGCGTCGCGCACTTCGCGTACGACGACGAGGAGACCTGCATCGCGGAGGTGCGCTACCTCCTGTCGATGCTCCCGCAGAACAACCGCGAGAACCCGCCGACCGTCGCCTCCGAGGACCCGGCCGACCGCCGCTCCGACGTCCTGCTCGACCTCGTGCCCGCCGACGGCAACCGCCCGTACGACATGCACAAGGTCATCGAGGAGCTCGTCGACGACGGCGACTACCTGGAGGTCCACGAGCGCTGGGCCCGCAACATCATCTGCGCCCTGGCCCGGCTGGACGGCCAGGTCGTCGGCATCGTCGCCAACCAGCCCCAGTCGCTGGCCGGCGTCCTGGACATCGAGGCCTCCGAGAAGGCCGCGCGCTTCGTGCAGATGTGCGACGCCTTCAACATCCCGATCATCACCCTTCTGGACGTCCCCGGCTTCCTGCCCGGCGTCGACCAGGAGCACGGTGGAATCATCAGGCACGGCGCGAAGCTGCTCTACGCGTACTGCAACGCGACCGTGCCCCGGATCTCCCTGATCCTGCGCAAGGCCTACGGCGGCGCCTACATCGTGATGGACTCCCAGTCCATCGGCGCCGACCTGACGTACGCCTGGCCCACCAACGAAATCGCGGTCATGGGCGCCGAGGGCGCCGCCAACGTCATCTTCCGCAAGCAGATCGCCGAGGCCGAGGACCCCGACGCCATGCGGGCCCGCATGGTCAAGGAGTACAAGGCCGAGCTCATGCACCCCTACTACGCGGCCGAGCGCGGCCTGGTCGACGACGTCATCGACCCCGCCGACACCCGCCAGGTCCTCATCAAGTCCCTCGCGATGCTCCGCACCAAGCACGCCGACCTGCCGTCCCGCAAGCACGGCAACCCGCCTCAGTAAGAGGAGTCATCCACGTGACCAGTCCCGCCAACCTTCTCCGCGTCGAGAAGGGCACCGCCGACCCCGAGGAGCTCGCCGCCATCACGGCGGTGCTGCTCGCCCGCGCCGCCTCCCAGCCCGCCGAGGAGACCCACCGGAGCCGCACCCAGGCCGGCTGGCGCCGCCTGGAGCGCGAGCACGGCTTCCGCGCGCCCCACAGCTGGCGCTGATCCCGCGGCAGTCCGCGTGACGGAGGGCCGGAACCCGGATGACACCGGGTTCCGGCCCTCCGTCACGTCCGGGCCGCGCCCTGCGCACCGCACCCGGCCGGAGCCCTCGCGGGCTCCGGCCGCCGCGTGCTCTCCGGCTGCCGTCCGGGCTCCTGCGTCCGGGGGTCCCGGCGTGCCGCGGGGCCTCCGGGTACCGGGCGGACTCGGGCGCGCGGGGCACCTCCCGCCTCCGGCCGTACTCCCGGCGCGGTCCCCTGCGCCACGAACCCGTGCCGGCCCACATGGTGGCGAGTGCCGCCGCCGCCGTCGGTACCACCGGGATCGTCAGCAGGCCGACGGCAGTGGACGCGGCGGGGCACGGGGGCGGTTTCGCGCGGAAGGCCGCGTTCCCGGGAGGGGAACGCGGCCTTCCGCGCGAAACGCCGGGGACAGCTACCGCAGGCGTGCCATGAGGGCGTGCTCGACGAGGGTGATGAGGGCGCTCTTGGCGTCGGCGCGGTGGCGGGCGTCGGTGGTGATGATGGGGGTGTCGGGGCCGATCTGGAGGGCTTCGCGGACTTCTTCGGGCTGGTAGGGCT
>NZ_JBVJPE010000052.1:0-5066 GCF_055582805.1 Streptomyces sp. NPDC107498
AGCCCTACCAGCCCGAAGAAGTCCGCGAAGCCCTCCAGATCGGCCCCGACACCCCCATCATCACCACCGACGCCCGCCACCGCGCCGACGCCAAGGGCGCCCTCATCACCCTCGTCGAGCACGCCCTCATGGCACGCCTCAAGTAAGGGAACCGGTCAAGGCAGTTGTCATATGCCGCGGCCAGGGGCGGTCTGTGTCCTTCGACACGGCCGTCCCCGGGTTCATAACGTTTCGACAGAGAATTGGGGCGCCCCGGACACCCGACGCATCCGATCGGTGTCACTGCGCTCACATGAGCCCCGCCATTTGGCGGGGCTCGCTCTTTATGCCCGTTTTATGCGAGGCCTGGACCACTGAAAGGGGCCGCTTCCCACTGTTTGGAAGGGACCCCCTTCACGTGCTGCAATTCATGAACTCCCGAGTAGTACGGCCCTGAACGAAACACCGGCACAACGTAGGTGCCGACGCCGAGAGGTTGTTGGTCGAGTGAGGCGAAGCAAGGAAAGCTCCGCGGAGCAGGAGACGCGGGGCAACTTCACGCCGCCGTCACGCATGGCGGTGTCGCCCGCGGACGTGCCCGTGACGCCGCCCCCCGTGGAGACGGCCAAGGGCAGCTCCAGCAAGCTCTCGCCCCGCAACTGGCGGGTGCCCACCCGGCTGAACGCGATCCTCTGCATACCCGTGCTCACCGGCCTCGTCATGGGCAGCTTCCAGGTGAAGTCGGCCATCGACACCTGGCAGGAGGCGCAGGACGCCGAGAAGACGGCGCTCATCGTGCGCGCCGCCTCGGAGTACAGCACCGCCCTGCTCAACGAGCGTGACCTCACCGCCGGCCCCCTGCTGGTCGCGAAGACCCCCGAGGACCGCAAGGTCGACGAGGTCCAGCGGGCCTACGCCGCGACCGACTCCGCCAAGTCGAAGTTCGACGAGGCCGTCAAGAACATGCCGTCGGGCCAGGGCATGGAGCGCCGTCTGCGGCTCTTCCAGGACGAGGAACCGAAGCTGGAGACGCTGCGCAAGGCCGCGTACACCCGCTCCCTCGACCCGGTGAACACCCAGCTCGGTTACACGGGCGTGCAGCACTACCTGATGGAGTTCTCGAACGAGCTCGGTCTGGGCACCGGCAACATCACCAGCTACGGCCGCACCGTCTACGCGATCCAGCTCTCGAAGGGTGCGGAGTCCCTCCAGCGCTCCATCGGCACCCAGCTCCTGGTCCGGCCCAGCCGCGACGAGACCGTCTTCGCCCAGCAGTCCGTGGCCTTCAACTCGTACAACTACCTGGAGCAGATCGCCCTCGGCGAGTTCAGCTCCGGTGGTCTGCCCGAGGACGTCGACCTCCTCAAGAAGGTCATGGCCGGCAAGGCCTCCGAGGGCGAGAAGCGGATGGCCGCGGCCGGCGTCGAGCTCCCCAAGGGCAAGGACGGCTCCGTCTACTCCGGCGTCGCCTCCCGGATCGGCACCGCCAAGAGCTCCGGGGACATCAAGGAGCTGAAGGGCGAGGGCATCACGCCCGAGACCTGGATGGCCGTCGCCACCGCCAAGTTCGACGGCTACAGCGAGGTCGAGAAGACCCTCGTCGACAAGGCCGTGACCGAGGCCGCCGACATATCCGACGAGGCCAAGACGGACGCCTGGGTCAACGGCGGCATCGTCGTCGTCGCCCTGCTCGCCGCCTTCATCCTGGCCGGGATGATGGCCCGCCAGATGAGCCGCTCGATGCGCGAGCTGCGGAACGCCGCCTTCGGCATCGCCGAGCAGCGCCTGCCGATGCTGGTCGACCAGCTCTCCCGCACGGAGCCGGGCCGGGTCGACACCCGTGTCCAGCCCATCCCGATCGACTCGCAGGACGAGATCGGCGAGGTCGCCCGCGCCTTCGACCAGGTCCACCGCGAGGCCGTCCGGCTCGCCGCCGAGCAGGCCATGCTCCGCGGCAACGTCAACGCGATCTTCACGAACCTCTCGCGCCGCAACCAGTCGTTGATCGAGGGCCAGCTGACCCTCATCACCGACCTGGAGAACAACGAGGCCGACCCGGACCAGCTGGAGAACCTCTTCAAGCTGGACCACCTGGCCACCCGCATGCGCCGCAACGGCGAGAACCTCCTCGTCCTCGCCGGCGAGGAGCCGGGCCGCCGCTGGGACCAGCCGGTCCCGCTGGTCGACGTCATGCGCGCCGCCTCCTCCGAGGTGGAGCAGTACGAGCGCATCGAGCTGGCCGGCGTCCCGGAGGCCGAGATCCACGGCCAGGCCGTGACCGACCTCGTGCACCTGCTCGCCGAGCTCCTGGAGAACGCCACCACGTTCTCCTCCCCCCAGACCAAGGTCCGCGTCACCGCGACCCGTCTCCCCGACGGCCGCGTGATGGTCGAGATCCACGACAAGGGCATCGGCCTCACCGCCGAGGACTTCGCGGACATCAACCACAAGCTGGCCAACCCGCCGACCGTGGACGCCGCCGTCTCGCAGCGCATGGGCCTCTTCGTGGTCGGCCGGCTCGCCGACCGGCACGGCATCCGGGTCCAGCTCCGCCCCTCGGGCGAGCAGGCCGGGACGACCTCGCTGGTCATGCTGCCGGACGCGATCACGCACGGCGGTGGCGGCGAGCAGCCGCTCCACGACGACTTCACCGTCTCGCAGATCATCCCGCAGCAGCAGCAGAACGCCTTCGAGGCCGCCCCGCAGCAGCAGCCGATGCTGACCGCCGCCGACCTCGGCTTCGACGACTCGCGCTACGAGCAGCCGGCCGAGGAGGAGCGCCAGCTCGACCCGGTCAACCGCTCGCTCCAGCGCGAGGGGCGGCGCGCCGCCCTGGAGGCCCAGGCGCAGGGCGGCGACCGTCCGCTCTTCCGCGACGAGGCGGAGCCGGCGGAGCAGTACGGCCAGGCCCAGGAGTACGACCGGGGTCAGGAGTACGGGCAGCAGCAGGCCCAGGAGTACCCGGCGGAGCAGTACCCGGCGCAGGAGTACGGGCAGCAGCCCCAGCAGGCGCAGGAGTACGCGGGCGGCTACCAGCAGCAGGACGCGTACCCGCAGCAGGACGGCTACGCCTATCCGCAGCAGGGTTACGAGGCGTACCCGCAGCAGGGCTATGCGGAAGCCTCGTACGAGACTCCGGGAATCGAACACCAGCAGTACGGCAATGCGTTCGATCACCAGCCCCACCAGGCAGAGTGGCCGGATCAGAACGCTTACCAGGGTGGCTACGGACAGGATTTCGGAGCGGAAGCGGAATCTGCTCCGAGCGCTCCCGAACAGGCCCGCGAGCGCGTAGGCTTCGACCGTCCGGGACCGACCTCGAATCCCGCCCCGGACGCCGGACACGCGCTGACCGACGCCGGTCTGCCGCGCCGCGGCAGCGTCGCCCCGCAGACGCAGCAGGTGCCGCAGCAGGCGCCGCAGCAGCCGAAGCCCGCGCAGCCGGTGCAGCAGCAGGACGAAGCCGACGGCACCGACGAGTGGCGCTCGACCAACGACGAGCGCTGGCAGCGGGCCGGAAAGCTCAAGGACCCCAAGGCGGGCGGGGTCACCTCGTCCGGTCTCCCCCGGCGGGTCCCGAAGGCCAACCTGGTCGAGGGGACGGCTGAGCAGACCCCGCAGGGCGGCCCCCAGGTCTCCCGCGCACCCGAGGACGTACGGGGCAGGTTGAGCAACCTGCGCCGGGGCGTCCAGCAGGGGCGCAGCGCGGGAACGGACACGAACGGATCGGGCCTCGGCCCGGGCAGTACCTACAACCAGGAGCGTTAGTGTGAGCATGAGCCAGGCGGCGCAGAATCTGAACTGGTTGATCACCAACTTCGTGGACAACACCCCCGGGGTGTCGCACACGGTGGTGGTCTCCGCCGACGGACTCCTGCTGGCGATGTCCGAGGGGTTCCCCCGTGACCGCGCCGACCAGCTGGCGGCCGTCGCTTCCGGACTGACCTCGCTGACCGCGGGCGCGTCCCGGATCTTCGAGGGTGGTGCGGTCAACCAGACCGTGGTGGAGATGGAGCGCGGCTTCCTCTTCATCATGTCGATCTCGGACGGCTCCTCGCTGGCCGTGCTCGCCCACCCGGAGGCCGACATCGGTCTCGTGGGCTACGAGATGGCCCTGCTCGTGGACCGCGCCGGCACGGTCCTGACTCCTGACCTCCGGGCGGAACTGCAGGGGAGCCTTCTCAACTAACAGATGGACAGTGCGTTTCATGCCACCGCACCGTAAGGTGCGGTGGCGCGGTTCCAAGGGACATGGACCGCGAGGCAGTCGGAGGAGGAGACGTGGGTACACCGCCGGGCGCGAGCCCCTACAACGGTTATGACGCGCATCAGGCGCCCCTGGGCGACAACACGCAGAACCGGTTCAACTTTCCCTCCGCCCCGAGCAGACAAGGCGCCTCGCAGCCCTACGCGCAGCCCCAGGTCCCGTCGGCCGCGGGTTCGCCGTCCGCCTCGCGCGGCGCCGCGGGCGGTTCCGGCGGGCACAACCCGCTGGTGCGTCCGTACGCCATGACCGGTGGCCGGACCCGGCCGCGTTACCAGCTCGCCATCGAGGCGCTGGTCAGCACCACGGCCGACCCGGCCCGGCTGCAGGGGCAGTTGCCCGAGCACCAGCGGATCTGCCGGCTCTGCTTCGAGATCAAGTCGGTCGCGGAGATCTCGGCCCTTCTCTCCATTCCCCTCGGCGTCGCCCGAATCCTCGTCGCCGACCTGGCCGAGGCCGGACTCGTCGCCATCCACCAGCCCGGCGGCGACGAGGCCGCCGGCGGTCAGCCAGACGTGACACTGCTCGAAAGGGTGCTCAGTGGACTTCGCAAGCTCTAGCGGCGGCGCGGCCCGTTCAACCACCAGCGCGAAGATCGTGGTGGCGGGCGGCTTCGGCGTGGGCAAGACCACGTTCGTCGGCGCCGTCTCGGAGATCAACCCGCTGCGTACCGAGGCCGTCATGACCTCCGCTTCCGCGGGCATCGACGACCTCACGCACACCGGCGACAAGACGACGACGACCGTCGCCATGGACTTCGGCCGCATCACCCTGGACCAGGACCTGATCCTCTACCTGTTCGGCACCCCCGGACAGGACCGCT
>NZ_JBVJPE010000053.1:0-4967 GCF_055582805.1 Streptomyces sp. NPDC107498
CCCCGTCGAGCGCATGATGCGCGACGCCAAGATCACCCAGATCTACGAAGGCACCAACCAGGTCCAGCGCATCGTCATGGCCCGCAACCTCCCGTGACCACCAGCCCCTCGAAAGGAGACAGGCCGTGACCCTGAAGATCGCTGTCTGTGTGAAGTACGTCCCCGACGCGACCGGCGACCGCGGTTTCGCCGACGACCTGACGACCGACCGCGAGGCCGTGGACGGGCTGCTGTCGGAGCTCGACGAGTACGCGGTCGAGCAGGCCCTCCGCATCTCCGAGGAGTCCGACGACGCCGAGGTCACCGTCGTGACGGTCGGCCCGGACGACGCCAAGGACGCCCTGCGCAAGGCGCTCTCCATGGGCGCCGACAAGGCCGTCCACGTCAACGACGACGACATCCACGGCTCCGACGTGATCGCCACCTCAGCGATCCTGGCCAAGGCCCTGGAGAAGACCGGTTTCGACCTGGTCGTCTGCGGCATGGCCTCGACCGACGGCACGATGGGCGTGCTGCCCGCGCTGCTCGCCGAGCGTCTGGGTCTGCCGCAGGTCACCCTGCTGTCGGAGCTCTCCGTCGAGGACGGCGTGGTGAAGGGCCGTCGTGACGGCGACGCCGCCACCGAGGTCCTGGAGGCCCCGCTGCCGGCCGTCGTCTCGGTCACCGACCAGTCCGGCGAGGCCCGTTACCCCTCCTTCAAGGGGATCATGGCCGCCAAGAAGAAGCCGGTCGAGGAGCTGGACCTGGACGACCTGGGGATCGACGCCGACGAGGTCGGCCTCGCCGGGTCGTGGACCCTGGTCGACGCCGTGGCCGCCCGCCCGGCCCGCACCCAGGGCACGATCGTCACGGACGAGGGCGAGGGCGGCAAGCAGCTCGCCGCCTTCCTCGCCGCCCAGAAGTTCATCTGACCCACCGTCACCCACCTCAGGAGCAAGGAATCATGGCTGAGATCCTGGTTCTCGTGGACCACGCCGACGGTGCGGTCCGCAAGCCGGCCCTCGAACTGCTGACGCTGGCCCGCCGCATCGGCGAGCCCTCGGCGGTCGTCCTCGGCGCCGGCGAGGCCGCCGCCTCGATCGCCGCCACGGCCGGCGAGTACGGCGCGGCCACCGTGTACGTCGCGGACAGCGCCGAGTTCACCGAGCAGCTCGTCGTCCCGAAGGTCGATGCGCTCACCCAGCTCGCCCGGGAGAAGGGGGCGGCCGCCGTCCTGGTGACCTCCTCCGGCGAGGGCAAGGAGATCGCGGCCCGTGTCGCGCTCCGCCTCGGCTCCGGCCTGATCACCGACGCCGTGGAGCTGGAGGCCGGGGACGGGGGCCCGGTCGCCACGCAGTCCGTCTTCGCCGCCTCGTACCAGGTGAGGTCCACGGTCTCGCGCGGCGTCCCGGTCATCACCGTCAAGCCGAACTCCGCCGCCCCGGAGGCCGCTCCGGCCGCCGGTATGGTCGAGGAGGTCACGGTCGCCTTCACCGGCAACGCCGCCAGGGTCGTCTCGCGCACCCCGCGCGTCTCCACCGGCCGCCCCGAGCTGACCGAGTCCGCGATCGTGGTCTCCGGCGGCCGCGGCGTCGGCGCGGCCGAGGGCTTCGCGGTCGTCGAGAAGCTGGCCGACTCGCTCGGCGCGGCCGTCGGCGCCTCCCGGGCCGCCGTGGACGCCGGCTGGTACCCGCACTCCAACCAGGTCGGCCAGACCGGCAAGCAGGTCTCGCCGCAGCTGTACGTGGCGGCGGGCATCTCCGGCGCGATCCAGCACCGGGCCGGCATGCAGACCTCGAAGACGATCGTCGCGGTCAACAAGGACCCCGAGGCCCCGATCTTCGACCTGGTCGACTACGGCGTGGTCGGCGACCTCTTCGAGGTGCTGCCGCAGCTGACGGACGAGATCGGCGCGCGTTGATCCCGTAGCCGGAGCGGGAAGGGGCGGGTGGCACTCTGTGCCACCCGCCCCTTCCCCGTGTACGCGCCCGGCGGCTCAGTACCAGCCGTCGAGGGGGACCTCCTCGCAGAGCCGGACGACCGGCCTGCGCCCGGCGGAGGCGGTGCCGGAGAGCTTGACCCGGACGCCGGGGCGCACCGCGTGCAGCGGTCCGTCGACGCGGCAGCGGACGACGAAGCCCTCCGTCATGTGGACCGGCCAGAGGTCGGCGTCAGCGGCAGCGACCCCGCGCCGTACGGATATCACGCCCTCGCCCTCGCTCAGTTCGGGCGCCAGGTCGGTCGACCCGCAGGTCGGGCAGAGCAGACGCTGGAACGTCGTGGTGTGGCACCAGCGGCAGCGCTGGAAGTACAGCTCGGACTCGGGGGCCGACTCCTCGGCCTGGACGGCGGTCCCGCTCCTCATTCCCGTGTGGAACACGATGCCTTCTCCTTGCACTCGGCGGCTCGACCGTGCATGGAGCAAAGGTATGGCACTGAGTGCCATCAAATAAAGACCTGAGTTCCCTCAATTCGAGATACCGAGGACCCTGAGGCCGTACGGTGACCCTCCGGAGATCCCCCGGTGACCCCTCAGCCCTCTCCGAGGCTCGACTCCACCTCGCGCACCACGCGCCACATGGGGGTGGAACGCTTGGTGATCACCACGACGACGTCCTCGGCCTCCTCGGCCGGCGCGTCCGCCGACGGGCCGTCGGCGGCCCAGGTGGAGCGGACGAACTCCAGGGCCCCGTCGACCTCCGCCAGCGGGTCGCCCTCGCCGCCCGAGCGCAGCCAGTGCCGCAGGGCGTGGTTGTGGGCGGCGACCACGGCCGCCGCGACGACGTTGGCGCGCAGGGTGCCGTCCCTGCGGTCGGCCCAGCGGGTGCGCAGGTAGTCGCCGAGGGTCTTCTCGTACCGCCAGACCACCGACAGCTCGTACGTGCGCAGTCCGGCCACCTCCCGGGTGAGCCGGTAGCGCTGGACGGAGAAGGTGGGGTTCTCGGCGTACATCCGCATGACGAGCCGGGCTGCGTCGCAGACGCGGACGACCGGGTCGTCGGAGTCGGCGCTCGCGGCGAGGAAGCGGGTCATGTCGGCGAGGCACTGCTCGTGGTCGGGGAAGACCACGTCCTCCTTGGACGGGAAGTACCGGAAGAAGGACCGCCGGCCGACGCCCGCGAGCGTGACGATGTCGTCGACGGTGGTCTGCTCGTAGCCGCGCTCCAGGAAGAGCTGGAAGGCCGCGGCGATGAGGGAGTCCCGCATCGCGGGCTTCGTGGAGTTCGTCGAGGCTGTTCCCATGGCCCGAACCTAACACCCGCACGGGCCCCTGCGGCACTAGGTGCCGGGAGAATCCGGCACCTAGTGCCGCGACGGGGGTACGGAGGCCCCGGGGGAGCCCCGGAACCCGCGCCCGGCCCTCCGGCGCCCCCGGGCCCGCACAAGCCCGTTCAGACCCGTTCAGGCCCGTTCAGGCCCGCATCGGGGCCGTTCGGGGCCTCGACTCAGGGCCTCAGCGGGCGCTCATGCGCAGGGCGCCGTCCATCCGGATCGTCTCGCCGTTGAGGTAGTCGTGCTCGGCGACCATCGTCACGAGCCGGGCGTACTCCTCCGGGCGCGCGAGGCGCTGCGGGAAGGTGACGCTCGCGGCGAGACCGGCCCGGACGTCCTCGCCGAAGCCGGCCATCATCGGGGTGTCGACGATGCCGGGGGCGATGGTGACGACCCGGATGCCGAACTGCGCCAGGTCGCGGGCGGCCGTGACGGTCATCCCGGCGACGCCCGCCTTGGAGGCGGCGTACGCGATCTGTCCGACCTGGCCCTCGAAGGCGGCGATGGAGGCGGTGTTGACGACGAGGCCGCGCTGTCCGTGCTCGTCGGGCTCGTGGCGGGCGATGGCCTCGGCGGCGAGCCGCATCACGTTGAAGGTGCCGAGCAGGTTGACGTGGAGCACCGTACGGAACAGGTCGAGTTCGTGCGGCCCCTTGCGGCCCAAGATGCGGGCGGAGGGGGCGATGCCCGCACAGTTCACGGCGAGCCGCAGCTCGGCGCCGTCGGCGTCGACCGCGGCGAGCGCCTCGCGGACCTGGTCCTCGTCGGTGACGTCCGCGGCGAGCAGCCGGACGCCCTCGGGCAGCGGTCCGGCGGCGGCCACGGCCTTGTCCAGGTCCAGACCGTAGACGGTGGCGCCGCGCGCGGCGAGTGCGGCGGCGGTGGCGGCGCCGAGGCCGGAAGCGGCGCCGGTGACGAGAGCGGCGGAGCCGGCGATGTCCATGGAACTCCTCGTTCGTGTCGTGCGGGTGCGACCCTGCCGCCGGGATGGCCGCCGGATCGGGCGCGTGCCCGCGGAGGACCGCGCGGTCCGCGCGATCTGCGCCGCCCACCATAGAACCGTGTGCGCCGCCCCCGGAAGCGGAGACCGAGCCGAGGTCCGCCCCGGAGGGCCGGACCTCTTCACCGAGCCGTCGGGCGGCCGGGCCGCCCGACACCCGGGGGCAGGTCCCCCGCCCCTCGACACCCAGCCGGCTCCGACCGACGACCTCGCCTGAGCAGGCGTCAGAAAGACTTGTGAGGAGGTGCGCGGGCGCTGCCCCGTGCGGGGCCTCCTCCGCACGGGGGTCGACCGATCGGCTGACCCCGGGGTCAGCCGTTGCGGGCGCCGGGCGCAGCCGGGACGACGACGGACGGCGGCGGGGTGCGGCACCAGGATGGGTGACGGAGCGGGCCACGGCTTCCCGACGGCCCCCGCGGTCAACCGAGTTCACTGGAGCAGATCCCATGAAGCACGTGAAGAAGGCCCCCTCGCGCACCCGCGTCGTGACCGGTGGCGCGATCGTCGCCGCCCTCGCCCTCGGCGGCTTCGGGGCCTACTCCGCGAGTGCCACCGGCAAGGACGCGACGGCCGCTCCGGCCGCCGCCGAGGCGGACGCCAGGAACAAGAACACCACGCGCTCCACGCACCTGACGATCGAGGCGGCCACGCAGGCCGCGCAGGCGACGCTGGACGCCGCGCAGAAGGAGAACCAGCGGGTCTCCGTCGCGGTCGT
>NZ_JBVJPE010000054.1:0-3553 GCF_055582805.1 Streptomyces sp. NPDC107498
CCGAGGACGGTGCCCGTGCCGTGCGCCTCGACCGCGTCCACGCCGGAGAAGGTGACTCCGGCGTCCTGCACGGCCGCGCGGATCACGCGCTCCTGGGCGGGGCCGCTGGGGGCGGTGAGGCCGTTGGAGGCGCCGTCCTGGTTGACGGCCGAACCGGCCACCACGGCCAGGATCTTGTGTCCCAGGCGCTGGGCGTCCGAGAGGCGTTCCACGACCAGGACGCCGACGCCCTCGGCCCAGGCGGTGCCGTCCGCGTCCGCGGAGAACGACTTGCACCGGCCGTCCGGCGCGAGGCCCCGCTGGCGCGAGAACTCGATGAAGGTGTGGGGCGTGGACATCACCGCAGCGCCGCCGGCGAGGGCGAGCGAGCACTCGCCCGACCGCAGGGCACGGACCGCCAGGTGCAGGGCGACCAGCGACGACGAGCACGCCGTGTCCACCGTCAGGGCGGGACCCTGAAGCCCCAGGGTGTAGGCGACGCGGCCGGTCGCGACACTGCCGGCGGTGCCGGTCAGGAAGTGGCCCTCGGCCTCCTCCGGAAGCCGGCCGCCACCGCCGTAGTCGTGGTACATCACGCCGGCGAACACCCCGGTGTCACTGCCGTGCAGCGATCCGGGGGTGATGCCGGCCCGCTCCAGGGCCTCCCACGACACTTCGAGCAGCAGCCGCTGCTGCGGGTCCATCGCCAGCGCCTCGCGCGGCGAGATCCCGAAGAAGGCGGGGTCGAACTCGCCGGCCTCGTGGAGGAACCCGCCGTGCCGGACGTACGACGTTCCGGAGTGGTCCGGGTCGGGGTGGAACAGGTGGTCGAGGTCCCAGCCCCGGTCGGTCGGGAACTCCGAGACGACGTCGCGCTGCTCGGCGACGACCCGCCACAGCGCCTCGGGCGAGTCCACCCCGCCCGGGAAGCGGCAGCCCATGCCGACGATGACGATCGGGTCGTCCTCCGTGCGCGGGGCGACGGGGGCGACGGGCAGCGCGGGGGTGCTCTCGGCGCGTTCCCACGCGAGCGCCAGCGTGAAGTCGACGACGGCGGTCGGCGTGGGGTGGTCGAAGACCAGGGTGGCCGGAAGACGCAGGCCGGTCGCGGAGTTGAGGCGGTTGCGCAGCTGGACGGCGAGCAGCGAGTCGATGCCGAAGCTCTTGAACGGCTGGTCCGGGTCGATCCCGTCCGCCGACCCGCTGCCGATGACCGAGGCGAGCTGGGTGCGGACGAGGTCGAGCAGCAGACGGCGGCCCTCCTCCTCCGACAGCCGGCCGAGCTTGCGGCGCAGACCGGACTCGCCGCTCCGTCGCTGCGGGATCCGCACCAGGGAGCGCAGCACCGGGGACAGCGTCCCGGCGAGCGCGTCGGAGCGCAGCGCGGCCGGATCGAGGCGGGCCGGTACGAGCAGCGGCTCGTCGTCGGCGAGCGCCCGGTCGAGGAGCGCGAGGCCCTGCTCGGTGGAGAGCGGGGCGATGCCCCGGGTCGAGAGGGTGTCGTCGTCCAAGTGGCCGGTGAGGCCCGTGCGCTCGGCCCACAGGCCCCAGGCCAGCGAGGTCGCGGGACGGCCGGCGGCACGGCGGCGGGCGGCGAGCGCGTCGAGGAAGACGTTGCCCGCCGCGTAGTTGGCCTGGCCCGGGTTGCCGAGCACGCCCGCGACCGAGGAGAACAGCACGAAGGCCGCGAGGTCCTGGTCGGCGGTCAGTTCGTCGAGGAGGGCGGCGGCGTCCACCTTGGGCCGCAGGACGGCCGCGAGCCGGTCCTCGGTGAGCGACTCGACCACGCCGTCGTCGAGCAGACCCGCGGTGTGGACGACGGCGGTGAGCCGCACGCCGGTCAGCAGCTTCGCGAGCGCGTCGCGGTCGGCGGTGTCACAGGCCGCGAGGACGACCTCGGCGCCCAACCCGGTGAGTTCGGCGGCGAGTTCCTCCGCGCCGGGGGCGTCGGCGCCGCGGCGGCTGACCAGGAGGAGACGGCGGGCGCCGTACTCGGTGACCAGGTGCCGCGCGACCGACGCGCCGAGCACACCAGTGCCACCGGTGACGAGCACGGTGCCGTCCGGGTCGAGCGGAGTGACGCCGGTCGGGTCGGTGACGGAGGCGTGCCGGACCAGCCGGGGGACGAGGAGGGCGCCGGCCCGCAGGGCGAGCTGGGGCTCGGTGAGCACGGCGCCGGGCACGGTGCCGGCCTCGTGCGCCTCGTCCGAGTCCAGCAGGGCGAAGCGGTCGGGGTGCTCGGACTGGGCGGTCCTGACCAGGCCCCACACGGTGGCCTGGGCCGGGTCGTCGATCACGGGACCGGCGGCGCCGTCGGTCAGCACCAGCAGGCGGGAGCCGGCGAAGCGGGCATCGGCCAGCCACTCCTGGACCAGGCCGAGCGCCCAGCGCGCCGCCCGATGGGCGGCGTCGGCGAGGCCGGTTCCCGTGCTGTCGGAGTCCTGCGGCGTACCGGGACATCGGGTGGTGACCGGACATCGTACGGCGACCAGCTGCGGTACGGCCTCCGGGACGTCGGCCAGGTCGGCGACCAGGCACCCCTCGACCTCGGCCGCCGCGGCGGCGACCGGCTGCCACTCGACGCGGAACAGCGAGTCGCTGCCCCGGCCGGCGGACAGGTCGGCCGTGAACGGCCTCATCGTGACGGACTCCGCCGACAGCACGGGCTTGCCCGCGCCGTCGGCGGCGCGCAGGACCACCCCGTCCTCGCCCTGCGGGCTGAGCCACACCCGCAGGGAGTCCGCGCCGTCCGTGTGGCGGGTGACGCCGGACCACGAGAAGGGCAGGACGGTGCCGCCGTCCGTACGGAGCAGACCGACCGCGTGCAGGGCCGCGTCCAGGAGCGCCGGGTGCACCCCGAAGGTCGTGGCGTCCAGCTCGGCGGGCAGGCCGACCTCGGCGAAGACGTCGCGGCCGGAGCGCCAGGCGGCCCGCAGACCCTGGAAGGCGGGGCCGTAGTCGTAGCCCGCCTCCGTGAGGGTGTCGTAGCGGTTCTCGACGTCGATCTCCTGGGCGCCGGGCGGCGGCCACGCGGCGAGGTCGAAGTCCGCGGTGGTGTCGTCGACGTCGAGCACGGCCGCCGCGTGCCGCGTCCACGGGGCGCCCGCCTCGGCGTCCTGCGGCCGGGAGTGCACGGCCAGCTCCCGCTGCCCGTTCTCGGCCGGCGGTTCGAGGGTCACCCTCAGCTGTACGGCTTCGCCGGGCGGAAGCACCAGCGGCGCCTGGAGGGTGAGCTCGGCGAGCCGTCGCCACCCCACCCGCGCGCCCACGGCCATCGTGAGCTCCAGGAAGGCGGTGCCGGGCAGCAGCACGGTGCCGTGCACGGCGTGATCGGCGAGCCACGGCTGCGTGTCGAGGGCGAGCCGCCCCGTGTACACCAGCCGGTCCTCCTCGACCAGCTCGACCACGGCGCCGAGCAGCGGGTGTCCGGCCGAGGCCAGACCGAGCCCACGGGCGTCGGTCGAGGCCGGCTCGGGCTCCAACCAGTAGTGCTGCCGTTGGAAGGGGTAGGAGGGCAGTTCGACGGTGTGGGCGCGATAGGGCCGAAGGAGGGTGGGCCAGTCGATGGTGACGC
>NZ_JBVJPE010000055.1:0-3475 GCF_055582805.1 Streptomyces sp. NPDC107498
TCAGCCCGCCGCCTTGTGGATACCGCATGTCCCGGTGATACCGCACAGACGACGAGCCGTCAGCCCCTACGACTCCACGAGTTCAATCTCAGTAATTAGTAAGGAAACCTGAGAGCACCACATCTTTCTGCAGGCCATGATATTCGACCTGATCGCGATAGTGCCCGTACGTGGGCGCGATTTGATCCGAATGTCCCGTAATGTACATATCTCGCAATTCGATGCGCAAATTTGTAGGCCCGTCCAGAGCGGCATACAGGAGAGGGTCCTTGCGCATGTAGGAGAACTGGGTGGAGCTCTCATCGGTGAATATATAGGTTTCCAGAATCTCGAAGAGAGCGCTCTTGTCCGTAAACCCTGAAGTTTTCTCCCAGATTTCTTGCCAGGTCACCCAGTTCCCGAACTCGACATTTCCGTTCGTCAGGTTTTCCAGATATTTCTGCAGCTCTATCGACTCTTCCCTCTGGGTCATGTCGGACAGAACTCCATCATACACCGGAGAGACGCTCTGTTCGGCTTTAAATATCGCGAGAATGTTCTCTTCCGTCAATCCGAATCGAAGAAATGAGTCGTCCTCGAGCAGCCTTGTGTACTCTTCTGGGTATTCAGTCCTGACCCAGTCGAGCGCATCTAGCATTGCTTTGGAATCCTTGAATTCACCAGAGTGCTTCCAGATTTCTCGGGCATAGTACCAAGACCTGGTACCAGTATCGTCCAGGAGGACGAACCCCTGATCCGCTTCACTCAGAGAGTCGAACTCCCCGGCAAACTCTCCCGAGTAGGGAGTTCCGCTGTCCGCATCCCTTTGGATCATATTGGAATACATTACCGACCGCTTGTATGTGCCGGATGAAATTAGATCGAGCCCTATTAGTCTTCCATTTCCCCAGTCGGTTTGTACATCGCTGCCTTCTCCGCGTCGGCACGCAATGATATCGACATCAGATCCACCGAAGATCCCGAGGAGCCCCTCGCAGTCGTGCTCTCCGCGCCCGCAGTTCAGTCCACTCGTATCACTGCAAAGCCTGACGCCATCCTGAAGATTCTTCCCCACCCAATGGAGAAGATCGGAATTCTGTCCAAGCATCTTGCGGGCAAGTTCCTCCTGGCTACCGGTGAAAGAGTGGAGTGTCATATTTGGAACCACTTCGCCTGAATTAGGCGGGCTGATCGTTCGACCCTCAATGTCATCGACGATCATTCTTATGCCTCTTGCCATGTCGAGGGAGTAGCCCGTCGTGCAGTAGAACCTGACGGTTCTTCCATTCTTCGGCAGCGTAACAAGGTCGTTACTTTCGACCTCTCCATGCCCCAGGGCATAGATCTTACGACCGCTGTCGCCCAGGGCGGCCGCAGGCTGCCCGAGTCCAGCCGGGGCATCGTATTGAGGCGGGCCAACTGTTGTTAGAGCGCCCCCTTGGATTCGCGCGTTCTCCTGCTCGCGTAGAATCATCTCAACGAACTGATTTTTCTCCACCAGTGCGTCAACCAACTTCGAAACTTGCAGCAGAGGCATGTGCGAGACCTTTTCAGCGGTATACGGAAGGTTTGAAGGGAGATCGGGCTCCCTGTTGATCAGCAAGAGCGTCAAGCACACCGGAGATCCGAGTTTTCCCGAAAGGGGAAACGAGGAAACCTGCTGTGGATTAGCGAACTCTTTGGGGTGACAACTAGACGGCGCGTCCTCGAGATTCCAAGATACGCTTAGCTGCCAAGAAGACGGCCTCTCTGACTTCTTCTCGACTGAGGGATGAAAGGCCGTTACGGCGAATTATCCCAGCTAGACCCGGGTGGATAGGTGTTCGAGTGAGCTTGTCGGCCATCCTATTGGCAATTTCTTCGTTGTTCATGGAACCTTCATTCAACGGCAGGTCTGGGGTCTGGGATCGCATTGAACCCATAAGGCTTCATTGACCTCAAACCCTTCCATGTCCCATCGGAAAAATCAGTGTCAAAAGGTCCGTCATTGAGGTAGGAACGTCTGCCTGATGATGCAATCCTCTAAGGTATGAATGGGCGAGCGGTCGATGACGTGCGCAACAGGGCGAGAAGGGGGCTGAAGCCTCCTTCTACGGTTTGCGCGCCCAAGCCGGCTGGCCTTCTCCGCCGCTCATCCGGTACCGTCCGAGGACTCTACTCACCGGGGCAGGCGGCGCTGGGAAACAGTGTGTTGAAGCCGTCCGTTCGCCATGTTTCCGGCCGCAGAGGTAGTGCTGGGCTTCGTTCAGCCACACCATCGTCCGCGTTCCCACCCGGGATAGATCCTCCAGTACGGTCTTGGCCAGCGACAGGGCGAATAGGTGCCCATGGACCTGGTCATTCTTACGGCGCATATACCAGGAAAGCACCCTGGTGCTCAAGATAGGCAGTCTGACGGCATGCCGTGATCAGTGCACCGCGTCCCGTGACTGGCTGTGCCTCAGGGTGAACTGGCCGCAGAACGCCGGGCAAGCCGCGACGTGCTCAGCCTCCGCATCTAACTGATCGTTTCAGAATGAGTTCGGCGTGAGGGCTTGGCGGTCGGGTCTGGTGGCGGCAGAGTGGTGCGGGTGTCGGATGGTCTTGTGCCTGATGACCGGTGGGAACGCATCGCTCCGCTGCTGCCGTCCCGTCCGCCGCGGTGTCATCGGTATCCCGGACGGTCGCCGGCGGACGATCGTGCGGCTCTTCGGGGCATCGTCTACGTGCTGCGCAAGAATGTCAGCTGGAGAGACGTGCCCGCCGAGCGGACCGGGTGCAGCGGGGTGACGGCCTGGCGGCGGCTGCGGGACTGGACCGAGGCCGGCGTCTGGCCCCGCCTGCACGAGGTCCTCCTGGCCGAGCTGCGCAAGACCGGCCTGCTGGACATGGACGACGCCGCGATCGACGGCTCGCACATCAGAGCCCTCAAAGCGGGGCTCACACCCGACCTTCGCCGGCCGACCGCGGCCGGCCGGACAGCAAGCACCATCTGATCACCGACCGGCACGGCACACCCCTCGCCGTCACCCTGACCAGCGGAAACAGGCACGATGTCACCCAGCTGACACCCTTGCTGGACGCGATCCCCCGCATCCGGGGACTTCGCGGGAGGCCGAGACACCGGCCGGGCCGGCTGTTCGCCGACCGCGGCTACGACTACGACACGTACCGGCGCATCCTCCGGACCCGCGGCATCACACCCAAGATCGCCCGTCGAGGTGGCCCGCACGGATCGGGTCTGGGCAAGACACGGTGGGTCGTGGAGCGGACCTTCGCCTGGCTCCACCAGTTCAAACGACTGCGGATCCGCTACGAGATACGCACCGACCTCCACCTCGGCCTGCTCCTACTCGCCTGCAGCATCATCTGCTTGCGACGACTCCGAACCTCATTCTGAAACGATCAGTACTGATCTTCTCGTTACTGAGATTGAACTCGTGGAGTCGTAGGGGCTGACGGCTCGTCGTCTGTGCGGTATCACCGGGACATGCGGTATCCACAAGGCGGCGGGCTG
>NZ_JBVJPE010000056.1:0-3178 GCF_055582805.1 Streptomyces sp. NPDC107498
ACAACACAGCCCACTCGGCATCCGAAAGCTCATGACGACGCACCACGACAAGCATGATCCCTCACCACTTAATCACCTTTGAAGACGACCCCTAGGGTCGGGTGTTCAGCTTTTGATGCGTCCTCGGATAGCGAGGAAGGCGGGTTCGAGGAGGCAGGAGGGCATCTCGGTGTAGGCGCCGGTGGCGGTGAGGTCCTGGCCCCTGGAGCGGAAGATCACGGAGCTGAGCGTGACGTTCAGGGCCTTGTCGAAGCGTTTGCTGGTGAACCTGTCTCCAGTGGGGTTCTTCGGATCCTGCTTGTCGACGACGAAGATGACTGTCCCGCCGCCCGCCGGGACAGTGCCGGTGGCTTCCTGCTTCGGAGACGACATCAGCAGGCCGAAGCCCATCAGCAGCACGATGGTGGCGAGCATGGCGGCGGCGAGCCAGCCCAGGGCGCGGCCAGCGCGAAGGCCGTAGCCGGAGAACAGCCAGCAGGCCCATAGCAGGCGGCGTTCGGCTTTCGGGGTGCCGACGCGGTTGTGGCGGCGCATCCCGCACTCGCCATAGTAGAAGTCGGCGGCGTCGGGTGCGCTCTTGCCGTCTTCGAACGCCTTGCGGACCTGCCGGTACAGGACGGCAACGTCGTCGGGGTCGGGGGTGCGGGCGGGGTCAGGGGGGTGCGGGCCGGTACACCACCGGCGAGGCTCGGGCGGGGTACCCGCGGTGGCGGCGGCTGTCCGGCGGTCTGGGCCCGCCAGTGCTGCTCCTCGGCCAGCGTGCGCCGACGGTCCAGCGGACCGGGGCTATGCCCTTGCGATGCCAGCTGGTGGGGGCGGAAGCGAGGGTGGTGCGGCCCTCCAGCCAGAGCTGGTCGAGGTGGAAGGAAGGCCCCGGAGAACAGGCAGTCCGACAGGGCGGTGTCGGTCAGCACCAGATGCGCGGCGTCCACACCCTGCACCGTCACCGCTCACCCCGCCCCGTTCCCCGACAGCGTGCCCTCGTCCAGGATCGCGCCACCGGCAGTGGTGAACGGGGCGGGGTGAGCGGTGACGGCGAGAGGGGTCTCCAGCATCGCATGCCCAAGATCCACAGAAACATGACGAATTCGGATGATCGCGGGCCGATTGCCGACGGGTCCGCTTACACCACACCCGCCTTGCCGCGACTTCCAGCGTCACAGGTGCCCCGAACACCGCCCCCGACAAAACCATCGGCCCCCACTGTGAAGCCACCAAGAACTGCGCCCCGCCGAACTGGGCGTCGTCGGCCGAGCCGGACAAGCTCACGCCAGCCCGGGTCCGTATGGGGTTCAGAAACCTGCGTGCGAAGACTGGAGCTCCAGGCGGTGCACAAAACCTTCCCGCCCGGGACCGGGCCGGCCGCCCGGCTCGAAGAACCGGCGTTCGGCACTTCGTCACGATGCCGGGCGAGTCCTTGCTATCGGCGAGGCATACGCCCGACCAGCCCACCACAAGAAGGGCACCAAGTTCCGACGCACAGAATTACCACCACCTCAGTCCGGCCCCCTGTCGGACACGCTCCGTATGCTGCCACCCATGAGCATGAACGGGCAGTACTTACGTGTCACGCCTGCCGAACTGGATCGAGCCCCGAAGGATCCCGAATGGGCATTGGGTCTTGCCGAGGAGATTCAGGAAGCACAGGAGGAGAGCGAGCCCGCGTCGGCCGAAGCGTGGCACTTCACCACGCACTAGAAATGGCAGCTGCTCGGGTTCCTCCTGCAACGCTCAGCTTTCCCTGTCGACATCGTCCAGGGCGAGGAGCCCCTCACCACCGGTGACTGGGGACGGACCGCCGCAATACCTGACCCCAGACCGAGTACGGCTGGCCGCTGACACTTTGAACCAGACCACGTATGACCAGCTCATCCAAGGTGTCGATCCCTCCGGACTCACCAAGGCCGAGATCTACCCCCAAATTTGGGACTCACCTGCCTCACTGGGGTGGGCCCGCGACCTGTTCACTCCCCTGACTGAGTTCTTCCATGGTGCCGTACCCACCGGTCACGCGATGCTGATCTGGATCGATTGATCCACCCTGGGGCGGCCCGGACGTTAAACGACCTCTCAGCTCTCGATGTGGTTTCGCCCGAATTCTGGCTCGATCGTGCGGGGAGGGTGTCCGCTGTGACGGGCGCGCTCGCGAGGGGTCAGACCACCCCATACGCCCCAGTCCTCCTTCTGTCTGATCGCCGTTACAAGGCACGGCTCGCGGACGAGACAGTTGCTGCAAACTTTCTTGGCCTTCTCCGCCCATGTTTCCGGACCTCGAGAAGCATGGCTGGGGAGATAGAAGATGTCGGGGTCTACTCCTTTTGCGAGGCATGCCGAAAGTGCCTGCCAACCGTTTCCCGTCACGGGATTGCTCGGTCGGAGCGTGCTGGCAGTGGACTGTTCCATCTGATGTCTCCCTGCTTCTCAAGTGAACCACCATGCAGTCGCCTCGCCGGTCTGATCCTGCATCTGGATGCTCTTCGACCCACGCAAGGTTCCTCCGGCATGTCGGCGCCTGCTCTCCAAGCACAGCGCAGTCTCGCCAGGCTGACCCCCGGGAATATCCCTAAAGTACATATATTTACGCATTAGGATGTTTTTGTTTCCTGGGGTGGTCGCGGCAAGGTGACCTCCCGTACGCATCGACCAGCCGGACAAGGTGGACCACCTCGGTACCGCCCGTGCCTGCGCCATGCACTTGGCGAGCCGGTCCTGCAAGCCGGCCAGCCGTTGATCCGACCGCGAGTACCGACGTGTCGGGCCGGCTCATCGGCTCGACCGTTCAATCGCGGCGCGAAATCGCTTTTCGGCACCCTGGCTGCCGGTCGACCTGCCCCCGCGGCCCGTTGCGTGCTGTAACCACCCCCGGTCGACCCGCAGTGGAGTTGACCGTGGGGGAGGGCGTGCATCGATGGATACGCTGCTGCTCCTCCGGCAGGCAACGACCGAAGCAGGCGCAGCTTTGGTTCGCCTGCGGCACGTCGTAAGGTCAGGGCGTGACGAATGAGAGGGCGAGCCGACCGCTGTACGGGTGTATGGGCCTGGGTGGCACCTGGGAACCGGAACCCTACGGTGCCGCGGAGATCAAGGCGGCGGAGGCGGCAGTCACTGCTGCCCTGGAGATCGGGATCACCACCTTCGACCACGCCGACATCTACCGCTACGGAAAGTCCGAAGCGGT
>NZ_JBVJPE010000057.1:0-3132 GCF_055582805.1 Streptomyces sp. NPDC107498
CGCCACGAGCCCGGCCCGATCCGGAGGGGCAGGACCCGGCCGACCCGGAACCGGCCCGCCCCGGACGGCCGTTCCCGGCCGGCCACCCCGTGTCGCCCCGCTCCTACCGCTGTTCCGCGGACGGGTCTGGGGCGGAGGAGGGGTCCCGGGACGAGGCCGCCGCCCGGCCCGTCAGCGTCCCGGTGCTGTCCTTCGGCACGCACATGAGCCATCGATCCGTACCGGACAGCGCCACCGCCTTCCCGTCGTCGACGACGGGAAGAGCTGACGGCCGAACCCAGCTGCCCCGTTCTCTGAATCCGTGGGGCTAGGGGGTCTAGCTGCTGCGCGCTAGCCTCCAGGCATGGATCCTCGTGGGCCCTTCCACCCGGGCGATGGCCGTCAGCGCTATGCGGGCCCTGCCGTCGTTGTCATGCCTGACGGTCGCGAAGTCGCGGTCACCGCGTCCCTCGTTCTGCGCTACGACCCGCGCCGCAGCGACAACCGGGAGTCGGACCGGGACAGCACCTGGGCCGGCAGCATCACACTGGCAGATCCTGGAAGTCGCGTTGACCTCTTCGACGCGGACCCGGGAGTGCTCCGCCTGCCCGGTGGGCGTGAGAGCGAGTTCATGGCGACAAGCGGCCACACTGAAGTCGGCGTTGCCGGGCTTGGCCCAGCGCCCTTCGCTTCGCAGTGAAGTCTGCTCCCCCACAGACGCGGGGGGCGGCATAGCGCGCAACACCGGGGGCGTAGCAGGTATGCGGTGAACCTCTGGCCTGATAGAACATCGGTCAAACCATGGCCACAGCACCGGACCCCGGGGCCTAAGAGGCCGGGGTCCGGTCACGGCACAGGGAGCGGTCAGAGGGTGTCCGGGGCGGTCTGGGGGATCGTCACCGGCTTCGCCCAGCCCATGCCCAGTTTCCGTAGTGCGTCCAGCTGTTCCTGGGTGAGTTTGTGGCGCCGGGCCTTGGTGTTCGAAATCCATACGCCCAGCTTGACGGTCACCGGTTCTGTCTCGCCGTCGACCGCGATCTCTTCGCTGTGGCCGCGGGGCACCGGCCGGTGGGCGCCTTCCCGTTCCACCCACTGCGCGAGGGCCGCCAGGCCGCGTTGGAATGCTTGCTGTGCCTTGCTCGGGTCCTTCGCCGCGCGGGGTACCGCTGGGGCGGGAGAGGGTTTCTCCAGTGGCTTGATGCCGAGCGTGGTCAGCCGTTTCTGCTGCTCGCTCGACAGCTGTGCCCATGTGCCGGGATTCTTCTGCCGCTTCAGCCACCGCCCGATGTCATCGCCCTCGAACAGAACCCCGGGTTCGATGGCCGGCAGGGCGCCGTCGGCGTCGGCGAGGTCGGCGAGGACGCGGTAGTGGCGTTGCCAGTTGAGTGGCCAGGGGCAGTTCCAGTCCTTGTCGATCGCGGCCAGCTGCTTCGCGCGTACGGCTGCCCGTTCCGGGTCTTTGCCGAGGCCGTGTTTGCGTCGGAGGTTGGCGAGGAATTGTCCAATGGCCAGCTGCTCGTCGTCTCCCTCGCCTTCGCCCCACATGGCGTCCTGACGCGGCGCGAGGTGCCCCATGGCCTTCCGGTAGGACCGCAGCGCGGCGAGCTTGTTCTCCCACGCTTCCTCGCCCGGCTCCCAGACCATCCCGGCTTCCGGCAAGTCGAGCAGCGTCTTGCGCCGGTCCTCGAGCTCTCCGGCCCGCAGGGCCTTGCGCTGCTGGTGGACCCACCGCCCGAGGGGGAAGTCCTTGGTGACGCCGACCTCGACCTCGACGTCGTACGGGACGGCGTAGAGGCCGGTGATCTCGTTCTCCTTCCGCCAGCGGATCAGGGCCTGGTAGCCCTCCAGCCACACCAGGGACTCCGGCCGGTACACCCGCGTACGGAGGAAGGCCGCGATCGTGGCCGCGTCGCGGGGGGAGGAGAAGTGCAGCAGTGCGGACTCGGCGGCCGTGCCGGCGTCGTCCTGCTCCTGGCCCTCACTGCCTCCCTCGCTGTCGCCTGCGCCGCCGGTCCCGACGATCCGTCCGTTCTTGGTGCGCCGCAGGTGGATCTTGCGCTGGCCGTGGGTGAGTGCGCGGGAGGCGAGCTGCTCGACCAGGCGCTCGTCGTGAGCCCGCAGGCCTTGGAGGACGGCTACGAGCGGTTTGTAGCTGGCGGAGGCGATCATGTCGGTGGGGTCCTCGCCGGGCTCCAGGAACACCGGCACGATGATCCGGGCGACCTTCGTGCTGCCGTCTTTGTTGAGCCGGAGTGCGCGGCCGATGTTCTGGACGATCTCGACCTGCGAGCCGCGGGTGTCGGCGAAGCAGATGGCCTCGACGCCCCGCTCGCCGGTGATGTCGACGCCCTCGCCGAGCACCCGCACGGACGCGAGGAACGCCCGGTGCACGCGCCGGTCGTCCGCGTCGATGCCGTTAGCGAACTGCCGCAGCACCTCGCGTCGCTCGGTGACGAGGTGGTCGCCGCACACCCACGCCGACCACACTCGGTCCGGCGGGACGTGGCGGCCGCTCTCCAGCTCGTAGAACTCGGCGTCGATCGAGGACTTCGGCAGCTTCGCCGCGACCGCCAGATCGGCGTCGGAGGCGTCGTTGGCGTACAGCTCGGCGGCGGTCTCGGGCAGCTTCTTCGCGAACGCGGCGGCTTCCTCGACCTTCTGGTGGAAGGTCATGACGGTGCGCAGGTTGTACGCCGCCGAGTGCTCCAGGAGTGCGGCCTGCAGGAGCGCCAGGCGCCGGCCCCGCTGCGCTTCCTCGGACTCCCCGAGCACGGGGGAGGGATCACGGATCTCCAGGACGTCGATCTCGAACCCGGCGAGGATCCCTCGCTCGATCGCCTCCGACAGGCCGAGCTCGGCGAGCCACGACCCGTACGTTCCATGGGGGTCGTCGGCCATGCTCGCGATCTCCACCTCCTGCCCGTCCGTGCCCCTGCGAGGCTGGGGCGCGGCGAGGATGCGTGGGGTGGCAGTGAGGTAGAGCCGGAAGTCCGCGGGGATCCGTGCGTTGTCGTGGATCGCCGCCCACGGGCGCCCGAGGTCACCGGCGGTTCCGTGCGCCTCATCCACGATTGCGAGGTCGAAGCCCGCCATCTGCTGCCCGTAGAGCCGTTCCCCGCCTGCCAGCGCGGTCTCCAGCGGTCCGCGGACCTT
>NZ_JBVJPE010000058.1:0-2696 GCF_055582805.1 Streptomyces sp. NPDC107498
GTGAGATCACCACGCCAACGACCAGGGGCCCTGCCTCGTCACCACCCTCGCTGATCAGCTCTTTTCACCCTCCAGCACAGGATGAAAGAGGCTCAGTCATCGGGGAACTGAAACTCGGTAGATCGATCACTCCGTGGATGAGCCTTTCCATCCACAGCGCCATGATTTGCAGCTATAGTTCCTTCTGTAGATCTCTTGTTAATCTTGTGCAAAAAATAAACCGTCGTCGTCGACTCCCCATCCCTCTCGTGTTTTTCCTCAGGAATTTCCGGGTCGATGTCAGTTGGAATACTCGCATAGATTTTATAATCTTCCAGGAATTCGAACCAGGCGGCACAAACCTTTTCGACGTGCCTCCCAAGATCGGCCGAGTCGCCGGGAAGGCGCCCTGCAACCTTCTTGGAAATGGTTACGAACTCTTCCATACCCGCCATACTTTCCAAGTTGCTACTTTGCAGAAGTCCGGCCAACTCCCCTACAGACTTGAGAATTCCATCAACTAGGGACTTAAGCTCTCGCAGGGGAGCGTTTATAGCCTGCTGATGACTAGACGCCTCATCTGGGTATACCATCGCAAAGTGCCTATTGGCTACGAACGTATCGAGTTCACCCGCGCCCCGCCTGTTCGCCCGGTAAATGCTTTCTCTGCCGGATGGCTCAGGTCCGTAATCATAGATCGCCGATCGCTTCCTTGCTGACATATTGGCAAACACTATAGCCTCTTGCGCAACTACGTCCTCCTGCGTTTCCGCCAAGAATTCGGAGCCAGTCACGCTGGCCCACCGAAGAATTCTTTCCCGTCGGAGTTCACCCATTCTTAGGCACCACAGAATTGCCTTCTTGAAGTTCTTATCTCGGGCCAGACGTCTGGCGGCCTGATGGCGCAAATCGTCCGATACCTTTTGGCGCTTCCAATCGTAATTCCGAATCTCTTCGAGGCGGAGCTGCAGAAACTCTTCATCGTCCCATGGGAACGTCATCTACTCGACCCTTCTTCCCTATCTCTGGGATTCCATCACTTCGATGATTGCTTGGGTTATAATATAGCCTATTTCTTCTGTACTCATTTCAGTCAGCTCGCCCTCTCTGAACGCCCTCGAAGTCGCCTGGAAAACCATCTGATCCAAGGTATCGATACTGGGGATACCTTCATTACCTACTTCACTTCCGGGAGTACTGCCTTCGACCTGGAGGCCACTGCCACTAACACGGGTTGAGGAATTAAGCACAAGGCGAGCTATTCGAAGGATCTCTTCCGTCGCAATTCCCTCTTTGATTAGTTCCTTCAGATCTCCCATTTTAGGATGGCTGCTAATAATTCCCGCAAGTTTAACCACGGCAGCGTCTACGGGCTCCTCTTGAGACGGCATGACCACGACCCTCCTTGTCAAATTCAAACCCTTACCTTCTGGCAAAATACTCGCAGAGCTACAACTATGCCGGTCTTCGCTTTCGGGAATAACTTGAGGAAGATCCGCTGCCCAAATGGGCCACGGGGTGACCTCCGCAGCGTGACCGGATGCGGAAGAATTCAAGGCCCCTTCGGTCGCCAGCGTGTTGAGCGGAATCACCAGGCCAGCGACCAGCGGCCCGGCCTCATCACACCCACTGAGCCTCTTTCATCCTGAATAGTTGCAGGTCAGCAACGTGTAGACGGCCTGGACGATGGTGCCGATGCGGCGGGTGGAGCATCTGGCTCGCCAGAGGATCCGCCAGGACTTCAGCTGTGCGAAGGTGCGTTCGCCGGGTGCTCTGAGTCGGGCGTGATCGCGGTTGAACTGTTGGTAGTGAGCTTTTTTCAACCTGTCGGCGGTGGCCGCGTGTTGTGACTGAGCGCTTCGTTGCCGACTGCGTCCGGACGAAGCCAGCCACGTTGGAATCAACTGGGCGATCAATCCCGATCATGACAGGATGACGGTTCAGGACAGGGGAGGCGGGACGGTATGGGGCTGGACTACAGCTATGAGATCTTCATGCCCCCTCGGAACGTTGCGAGAGCGCTGACCCGGCTGGCCGAGCTCGCCCCCCAAGGCCGCGAGACGCCGCTGCTTCCGGTGACCCTGCCGGGCGGAGAGCAGGTGATCGTGCCGTTCACCTCGAAGTTCAAGAGCGAACCGGTTGACTGTTCGGCAGGCGACTCGCTCGAACTGGACACCTCGATCGTCGTCGGCGTCGACGACGCGGTGCGCGAGTTCTTCCTCCGCGATTCCGACAGGGTCGACGAGCAGGGACGGGTGTCGGTCGGGTACATCTACCTGATGGTCAGGTTCTCCCCTGCATGGCACCCGAACTTTGCGTCGCTGCAGTTCACAGCCGCTTCCTCGAGTATGAGCCGGATGTTCGTGCAGTCCGCGAGCGTCAGGAAGGTGTTCACCGACCTCACCGCCACCACCGGTGGTGTGTGCTGCCTTCTTGACACCGAGACCGACATCTTCGACATCTGCTGGCTCAACGGCGAGGCGTTCAGTGGTGAGACTGTTCCTGGTACCCGTTTCTCTGGCTTCCAGGATCTCGTCGCCGCCTGGTGCGAGCCGGTGGAGTAGAACGAGGGCGGCGCCCGCACGGGATACAGCGCACCTGCCCGGTCAACGCTCAACCGGCTACTGAGATTGAACTCGTGGAGTCGTAGGGGCTGACGGCTCGTCGTCTGTGCGGTATCACCGGGACATGCGGTATCCACAAGGCGGCGGGCTGAC
>NZ_JBVJPE010000059.1:0-2630 GCF_055582805.1 Streptomyces sp. NPDC107498
AGGGCCTGCGCGACCCCGCCCTCGACCTGGCCCCGGCACTGCATCGGGTTCATCACCTTCCCGGCGTCGGCCGCGTGCACGCTGCGCAGGATCCGGATCTCCCCGGTGTCGGGGTCGACGGCGAGGCGGAACCACTGGGCGTTGAAGGCGACCGAGCGCGGCGAGCCGCCCCAGTGCCCGTCGGCCGCCAGTTCCTCGGTCGCGCCAAGGGCGTGGGCCGCTTCGTACAGCTCCTTCAGCGTCACCGTACGGCCGGCGCAGTCGACGGCCTCGGCGCCGAGCACGCACAGGTGCCGGGCGACGCCGGTGTGGCGGGCTGCGAGGGTGCGCAGGCGTTCGGCGAGCGAGGTGGCGGCCAGGAGGACGGCCTTGCCGGCGACGACGGTGCCCGCGGAGGCGAAGGCGCCGGTGTCGTGGCGCACGACGTCGGTGTCGGACTGGCGGACGGCGAGGCGGTCCTCGGTGGTGTTGAGGGCGCCGGCGGTGATCTGCTGGTGGACGGTGGTGGTGCCGTTGCCGAACTCGGCGGTGCCCACCGCGATGTCGTACGTCCCGTCCGGAAGGAGCGAGACGCGGGCGTCGGCGTGGTGGCCGCCCGGCGGTCCGGTCGCGATCATCGCCATCCCGGTGCCCTGCCCGACCAGCCAGCCCTCGGGCGCGTCCTCGGCGCTGCGGTCCTCCGCGAGGGCCTTGCGTACGACGGCCAGGCACTGGTCGAGGCCGTAGGAGGCGATGTGCAGGTCCTCCTCCTCGCCGATCGGGCTGTGCAGGGACTCGCCCGGGCCGATGACGTTCTTCTCGCGGAAGAGCAGGGGGTCCGTGCCGAGGCGGCGGGCGAGTTCGTCCATCACGGACTCGACGGCGAAGGTGACCTGACCGAGGCCGTAGCCGCGGAAGGCGCCGGCCGGGACGACGTTGGTGTAGACGGAGTAGGCGTCGACCTTCTTGTGCGGGGCGCGGTAGACGGCGAAGGACTCGCCGACGCTGTGGAACATGACGGCGGGGCCGTGGTTGCCGTACGCGCCGGTGTTGGAGACCACCCGCATCCGCACGGCGGTGAGGGTGCCGTCGGCGCGGGCTCCGGCCTTGATCCCGATGGTGAACGGGTGCCGGGTGGTGGCCCCGTGGAACTGCTCGGCCCGGGTGTACTCCAGCTTCACCGGCCGCCGCAGCTTCAGTGCGGCCAGGGTGACGACGTCCTCGGTGAGCATCTCCTGCTTGCCGCCGAAACCCCCGCCGACCCGGCCCGCGACCACCCGCACCTCGTCCTCCGGCAGACCGTAGAGGGCGCACAGCGCCCGCCGGGTCAGGAACGGGGTCTGCGTGGAGGAGCGGACGGTGAGGCGCTCCCCGCTGCCGTCCTCCTTCGGCTCGAAGTACGCGACGCAGCCGTGGGTCTCCAGACTGGCGTGCTGGACGCGCTGGGTGCGGAAGGTCTCCTCGTACACGACGTCCGCCTCGGCGAAGCCCCGCTCGACGTCACCGATCTCGCCGTGCACCTCGCCCGCCACGTTGTTCTCGACCCGGGCGATGCGCACCTCCGGTCCCTTGCCCGCGTGGACGACGGGCGCGCCGGGACGCATCGCCTCCTCCGGGTCGGTGACGTACGGGAGTTCCTCGTACGTGACCTCGATCCGGCGGCAGCCCTCCTCGGCCGCCCGCTCGCTGTCGGCGACCACCGCCGCGACCCGCTGGCCCACGTACCGCACCACGTCGTCCAGGACCCGGGTGTCGTCGGGATCCTCGGTGGGGTGCTCGTGGCGGGCGGAGGAGTACAGCGTCGCCGGCGCGTCCTCGTGCGTGAGGACGGCGACCACCCCCGGCACGCGCAGCGCGGCGGTGGTGTCGATCGCCAGGACCCGGGCGTGCGGGTGCGGCGAGCGCAGCAGCTTCATGTGCAGCAGACCCGGCACCTCGACGTCGAAGGTGTAGCGGGCGGTGCCGGTGACGACCTGCGGCCCGGCCGGTGCGCCGACGTTCCGCCCCACCGCCTTTCCCGCGCAGGGCCGTTCGGTGTGCTTCACGCCCCGCACGGCGTCCTCGATCGCCCGGTAACCCGTGCAGCGGCAGATGTTCCCCTTGAAGGCCCGGGGGAGGTCGTCGAGCTTCCCGTCGTCGTGCTCCGAGCCCCGCTCGGCCTCCAGGGCGGCGGTGGTCATCAGGAACCCGGCCGTGCAGAAGCCGCACTGGTACCCCTGTGCGTCGAGGAACTTCCGCTGCACCGGGTGGAGTTCACCGTCCCGGGCGGCCAGTCCCTCCACCGTGGTGACGGACCGGCCCTCGGCCCGTACGGCAGGGTACAGGCAGCTGTGCACGGGCTCCCCGTCGACGTGCACGGTGCAGGCCCCGCAGTCACCGGCGTCGCAGCCCTTCTTCACCCCGAACCAGCCGCGCTCGCGCAGGTAGGTGCGCAGACACTGGCCGGCGCGCGGTTCGTCGTCGAACGGGCGGCCGTTGACCTGGATGTCGAAGCTCATCGGGAACCTTCCCGGGTGTCGTCGGGGGTGGTCAGTTCGCGGCGGACCTCCTCGGCGAGGCGCAGCGCCATGTGCCGTCGCCACGCGGGCAGTCCGTGGATGTCGTCGAACCACTCGGCGTCGGATACGGCGGAGTCGATGGCCGTGCGGAGG
>NZ_JBVJPE010000060.1:0-1702 GCF_055582805.1 Streptomyces sp. NPDC107498
ACGCGGGGAAGCACCGAGACGCGGCGGATCCCGCACGAGAGCCTCGTCCAGTACGGTCTCGTCGGCCACTGGCTGCTGACCGCGCGCCCCTACGTCCTCGGGCACGACACACGCCGTGACGTGCAGCGGCCCCTCTCGGTGCGGTCGCTGACCGACCCCGAGGACTACGGGGACCAGCTGCTGGAGCACATGTCGTCGCTCGTCCCGGGCCCGAACGGCTCCGTGCTGGTCCGGGGCGGCACGCACGAGCACGGCGAGGGGCTCTACCGCGTCACGGTCGGCGCGGACGGGCGGCCCGTCGCCGAGCAGGTCGCCGCCACCGGGGAGCCGACCTCGGTCGGATACCTCGGCGCCGACGTTCCCGCGGTGGCCGACTTCGACCGGCGGAAGGCGGTGGACCTGCGGTGGCGCTTCTCGCGCAAGAACACCCGGGTGTACCTCAAGCTCACCCACACGGGGACGGGCGCGTCGAACGAGATCGTGATCTGGGAGCCGGGCGGCCGTCACCCTGACCTGGGGCCGGACACCGTCGGCTGGACCTGGCACGGCGAGGACCCCTGGTCCCCCTGGCTGTCCGGGGTCAGCGGCGCGTATACCTGGGAGATCGAGGCCGTGCCCCTCGACGGCGTCGGCAGGTCCGCCCGCGCGTCCGGCACGATCACCCTCGTCCGCAAGCCGACGGCGCACGACTACAGCGGCAACATCGACCCCGAGATCTTCGCGCGGGACTCCTCGGGCCGCCTCTGGGTCGCCCAGGCGAACTACGACGAGCAGTGGGGAGCGCTCGTCGAGACGCACGAGACGCCGGTCGGCTGGGGCTGGGGCGGCTACGACCGGCTGGAGTCGGTCGGCGACATCGCGGGGACGGGCACGACCGACACCCTCGCCCGCGACAAGGACGGCGTGCTCTGGCTCTACCAGGGCTCCGGCGACCCGGCGAAGCCCTTCCTCGGCCGGGTCAGGGTCGGCGGCGGCTGGCAGACCTACGACCAGGTCGGCGGCGGCAGCGACCTGACCGGTGACGGCCGGTCCGACGTCGTGGCCACCGACAGGTCCGGTGTCCTCTGGCTCTACAAGTCCACCGGCAGCGCCAGCAGCCCGTTCGAGACGCGCAAGAGGATCGGGGCCGGCTGGGGGATCTACAACCAGATCACCGCCGTCGGCGATCTCGCGGGCGGCCCCGCCGGGGACCTCATCGCCAGGGACAGGGCCGGGGTGCTGTGGCTGTACCTCGGCAAGGGGGACGGCACCTTCGCCGCCCGTACCCGGATCGGCAGCGGCTGGGGCACCTACGCCGGCCTCATCGGCGTCGGTGACGTCAACCAGGACGGCCACCCCGACCTCCTCGCCCGCCCCAAGGGCTCGGAGTCGTTCCTCTATGCCGGTACGGGCGACTGGCGGGCCCCGTTCAAGCCGCGGCAGGCCGGCCAGGTGTTCACCGAGGTGTCCGGGTACAACGAAGTCTTCTGACGGGCCCGTTCCCGGACGTGGACCCTGGTCCGGACCGATCCGGACCGATCATAAGTGACGGCCTCAGCCGTCCGCGCCGCGCCGCTCCCCCTCCTCCAGGACCGGGAAGCGGCGCGGCGCCAGGGTGAGGAGGACCAGGAGCGCGAGGGCCGCCGCCGCGAGCATGTACGGCACGTGAAATGCCAGCCCATCAAGGCCTCACACACACTCACAGTCGGTAAAACGGACGAGG
>NZ_JBVJPE010000061.1:0-1673 GCF_055582805.1 Streptomyces sp. NPDC107498
CACCAGGAGGCTCCGTTCGACCTGGTCCTCGAAGCGGTCAACCCGACCCGGAGCCTTTCGCGCCACCCCCTCTTCCAGATCAGCCTCGGCCTGGAGACCGACGGGGGCCCTGCCTTCGAGCTGAGCGGGGTCCGGACGGGCCCGGTGGAGAAGATCTCCAGCGGATCCGCCAAGTTCGACCTGGAGTTCTTCCTCCGTTCCGACGACGAGAAGGAGCTGCGGTCCACCGTCCTCTTCGCGGCGGAGCTCTTCGACGAGATCACGGTACGACGGATGGTGACCGTCCTCGGCGAGGTGCTGACCCAGGCCCTCGACGAGCCGGACCGACGGCTGTCGGACCTGGAGGTCCTGTCGGAGGCGGAGCGCGAGCTGCTGACGGGCCGGTGGTCCGGTCCGGTGGCGGGGACCGTGGAGACGACGCTCGTGGAGCGGTTCGAGGAGCAGGCGGCGCGGTTCCCCGACGGGGTCGCGCTCGTCGACGAGGCGGGGGAGGTCACGTACGCCGAGCTCAACGCCGCCGCCAACCGCTGGGCCCGCCACCTGCGCTCCCGGGGCCTGGGCCGTGGTGCCATGGCGGGCGTGCTCTGGCGACGCGGGGTGGAGTTCGCGGCGGTGGTGATCGGGGTCCTCAAGACGGGGGCGGGATACACGCTCCTCGACCCGGACTTCCCGGACGAGCGGCTCCGCTCGGCGGCGACCGACGCCGGCATCGCCGTCCTGGTCGCGGAGCCCGACCTCGCCGCCCGCCTGACCGGCCCCTGGGACACGGTCGCTTGCTCCCCCGAACAGCTGGCGGACCTCAGCGGCGAGGACCTCGGCACGGAACTGAGCGCCGACGACGTGGCGTGCCTGATGTTCACGTCGGGTTCGACGGGTCGTCCGAAGGCGATCTTGTCGTCGCACCGGAATCTGGTGTCGACGGTGTCGGGGCAGTCGTACGGGTCGTTCGGTGCGGGTGAGGTGTTTCTGCAGTGTTCGCCGGTGTCGTGGGACGCGTTCAGTCTGGAGTTCTGGGGTGCGTTGCTGCACGGCGGGTCGACGGTGTTGCAGCCGGGGCAGCGGCCGGAGCCGGTGCTGATCGGTGAGTTGTCCCGCAGGCACGGGGTGACGATGCTGCAGTTGTCGGCGAGTCTGTTCAACTTCCTGGTCGACGAGCACCCGGAGGCCTTCGAGACGGTGACGGTGGCCTTCACCGGTGGTGAGGCGGCCTCCCCGGCGCACGTGCACAAGCTCCAGCGGCTCAGGCCCGGGATCCGGGTGGTCAACGGTTACGGGCCGGCGGAGTCCATGGGGTTCACCACCACCCACACGATCGAGCCCGATGACGTGCTGATTCCGATCGGCGCGCCGCTGGTGAACAAGGCCGCCTATGTCCTGGACGCCCAGCTGAACCTGTGCGCGCCGGGAGTCACGGGCGAGCTCTACCTCGCGGGCGACGGACTCGCGCACGGCTACCTCGGCCGCTCCGACCTGACCGCCACCCGATTCGTGGCGGATCCCTTCGGTCCGGAGGGCAGGCGTCTCTACCGGACGGGGGATCTGGCCCACTTCGACCGGCGCGGGCGGCTGCACTACGAGGGGCGGGCGGACGACCAGATCAAGATCCGTGGCTTCCGGGTGGAGCCGGGTGAGACCGAGGCCGCGCTCCTGACCCACCCGGCCGTCACCCAGGC
>NZ_JBVJPE010000062.1:0-1665 GCF_055582805.1 Streptomyces sp. NPDC107498
CGGCCGTGATCGTCTTGCCCGAGCCGGTCGCGGACACGATCGTGCCCCGGGCACCCTGCGGAGGCACCGATGACCTTGCAGGAAATCCCACCCATTTACGAAATGCCGACCGCTGGTCCACCTGATGTTCCCTGAGCGAAATGATGGCCCTATCCCCCTGTCCTATGCTCGGGTCCATGATCCGTCCCGTCGCAGGTCCTCCTACGTGGAAGCACCTGGCGTTCTCCCTCGCCCTCACCGCTCTGACCTGGGCAGTCTGGTACAGCATGCAGCCCGTCTACCCGCCCTGCCTCTACATCGGCGACCATTCCTACGAAAAAGCTGTCAAGTAAGGACAATGCGATCCACCGAAAACGAGATTCAGCACCTGGACCCAGTAGAGAGACCCCCAGGGTATCCCGTCATTCCGCCATCTCTACATGCTGCATCAAACCCGAACACGCACCACGCCCCGCACCAGCGGATAAGGTCCGCCCATGACCGACGACTGGTACGTCCTCATCGAAGAGGACACCCGCACCACCCAACGCGCTGACGGTACGGAGCTCAAGCTGCATCGGTGGATGCTCACCGGCACGCACCGTATCGGCCCGGACCAGGCGGAGGCGGTCGCGGCCGCCGAGGACGCGGCCCTCAACTACCTGCCAGGCATCCTGGCCCGGCACGCACGCCCACGAGACGAGCCCGCCCGTCACGTCCTGCTCACTCAAGACGGGGCGTGGATAGTGCTGGTGAAGCAGCGTCACCGCGAATGCCACATACGAGTGACCACGGCCCGGCTCGTGCATACGCGGGAAGAGAAGGAAGCACCGTCGAAGAGCCTGAAGGAAAAGCTCCGCAGCGCCATGGAAGGCCCAACGCCTGCACCGAAGCCCTGGACCTGGGCACCCGAAGACACGGCCGATCGAACCTGACCACCCCCTTTGCCGGCATCGGTGCGGCCCGGGCCGGCCACATCACCAGACGCCAGCCCCGGTCCCGTTCCTGCCTCCGCTCCACACCCCCTGCTCACCTGGCCTTCGGCTGGAAAAGCTTCCGACTGTGCCGCTCTGGCTGGAGTGAAGAGCACCATGAGCGGACGAGACATCAGCTTCCTCGTCCAAGAAGAGAGCCAAAGGGGGACCAGCCATGGAACCCAGACCGTCCAAGACGGATGTTCTGCACGTGCTGAAGCAGACGATGAGGATTCGCATGGTGTGGGAGGAGGTTTCCTCAACGCACTGGGCACGGCCCCTCAAGGAGGTGGAAAAAGCCCTTAGGCAGGCGGCTGCCCGGTGGGGTGTGCCGATCGACGACGCCATCGCCGCGAAAGCAGCCTTCGAGATCCATGCCGGTCCCTGGGAGCACCCCACCCTGTAGCCAGCCCGGCCCGCGTCAGCGGGCCTTCGAGGGACTGGAGGCGCAGCCGGAAGGCCCGTCGGGGCGAGGGAGCGCAGCGGACTCGCCCAGGCCCAGCTGGAGCGAAGCGGAAGCAGGGCCCACGAGGCGCAGCCGAGCCGCTCCGGGAGCGCAGCGAACGGAGCGTCACCCGGCCTGCGCAGCAGGCCGGGTGAGCTGCAGGCGCAGCCTGCAGCCAGCGCTCCCGCGGAGCGGGAGCGCAACCACCGCGCGCAGCGCGGTGGTTCGCTCGCACATCGCGCAGCGATGTGGTACCCGCTCCGCGGG
>NZ_JBVJPE010000063.1:0-1558 GCF_055582805.1 Streptomyces sp. NPDC107498
CCCCCGGGTCCGCAAGGTGTGGGTCGACGGCGGCTACCGCCAGCACCTCGTCGAGCATGCCGCCACCCTCGGCATTGACATGCAGGTCATCGCCCACAAGCCCGGGACCAGGGGCTTCACCCCGATCCCGAAACGATGGGCGGTGGAGCGGACCTATGGCTGGCTCATGCTGAACCGCCGCCTGGCCCGCGACTACGAGACCCTGCCCACCCGCTCCGAAGCCATGATCCACCTCTCGATGACCGGCCTCATGGCCTGCCGCCTCACCGGCGAGAACACCATTTCCTGGCGCGACCCGAAGAAGACCACAGAACAACCCATCCCGGGATGAAACATCGGGCGAAAACGACCTCTAAGACCGTGTCCTGTGGTGAGGCGGTCGTTGGGCAGTTTATGGGGCGGGGTACGTGGAGTTGGATTGTTCCGGACGGGCTGTGGGAGATCGCGAAGCCGCTGATCCCGCCGCCCAGGGTGCGGCCGCAGGGCGGCGGGACGCCGGACACGCCTGATGAGACGCTGTTCGCCGCGATCATCTACGTCCTGGTCTCCGGCTGCGCCTGGCGGGCCCTGCCGCCGTGCTTCGGGGTTTCGAAGTCCACGGCCCATCGCCGGTTCCTGATCTGGTCCCGGGCCGGGGTGTGGGGCCGGCTGCACGAGGAGATCCTGCACCGGCTCGACGACGCCGGCTGCTCGACCTGTCCCGGGCGGTCCTCGACTCCGCCCGCGTCAGGGCGAAAAAAGGGGCGAACTCACCGGCCCGAGCCCCGTGGACCGGGGCAAGCCGGGTTCCACGATGCACGTCCTGTCGGACGCGAACGGACTGCCCCTCACTGTCGGCCTCTCGGCCGCCAACACCCACGACAGCCAGGCCCTCAAGCCCATGGTGCTCGGTCACCAAACGAGACACGACCCTCACCGCGGCCGTCACTTCAAACCCCAGCGTCTGCACGCCGACAAGGCCTACGACATACCTGAACTGCGGAAATGGCTCCGCGGCAAACGGATCGGAGTCCGCATCGCCCGCAAGGGCATCGAGTCCAGCGAACGACTCGGCCGCCGCAGATGGGTGATCGAGCGGACCATGTCCTGGCTGACCGGCTACCGCCGGCTCAACCACCGATACGAACGCCATCCCCGCAACTACCTGGACTTCCTCGGCCTCGCCGCCACCCTCTGCTGCTACAAACGACTCCTCCGCCTCACCACATAGGACACGGTCTTATTGGGCACAACCCGCCAGGCCGTCCCGGTTCGGGGCTACCACACGATCCCGTTCAGGATCCCGCGGTCATGCAGCGGCCTCCGGCCCCACGACTCAGGTAACAACGGCCGGATGAAATCCCGCTCGGGATCCGGCAGTTCGTGGAGATGCATCGCGCCACCATGATCTATCACCGAAGATCATTTTACGGTATGAGCTCTGTGTGCTGACACCGGACGGGCGGCAGGACGAACTTGCGCTCTTACTGAGGTTGAACTCGTGATGTCGCTGGGTTCAGGCGGGTCTGATGATCAGGCCAGTCTCGGCGAGGCAGCCGTCTATGAGGTCGCTGCGGTA
>NZ_JBVJPE010000065.1:0-1427 GCF_055582805.1 Streptomyces sp. NPDC107498
CTGAGACCTGATGCCGAGCCGATTGTGGTGAAGTGGATGATCCTATGCTGTCGAGAAAAGCCTCTAGCGAGTTTCATGGCGGCCCGTACCCTAAACCGACTCAGGTGGTCAGGTAGAGAATACCGAGGCGTTCGGGTGAACTATGGTTAAGGAACTCGGCAAAATGCCCCCGTAACTTCGGGAGAAGGGGGGCCACGCCTGGTGAGGGGATTTACTCCCTGAGCTGGGGGTGGCCGCAGAGACCAGCGAGAAGCGACTGTTTACTAAAAACACAGGTCCGTGCGAAGCCGTAAGGCGATGTATACGGACTGACGCCTGCCCGGTGCTGGAACGTTAAGGGGACCGGTTAGCTCCATTTCGGTGGGGCGAAGCTGAGAACTTAAGCGCCAGTAAACGGCGGTGGTAACTATAACCATCCTAAGGTAGCGAAATTCCTTGTCGGGTAAGTTCCGACCTGCACGAATGGCGTAACGACTTCTCGACTGTCTCAACCATAGGCCCGGTGAAATTGCACTACGAGTAAAGATGCTCGTTTCGCGCAGCAGGACGGAAAGACCCCGGGACCTTTACTACAGTTTGATATTGGTGTTCGGTTCGGCTTGTGTAGGATAGGTGGGAGACCGTGAAGCCGTGACGCCAGTCATGGTGGAGTCGCCGTTGAAATACCACTCTGGTCGTGCTGGATGTCTAACCTCGGTCCGTGATCCGGATCAGGGACAGTGTCTGATGGGTAGTTTAACTGGGGCGGTTGCCTCCCAAAGGGTAACGGAGGCGCCCAAAGGTTCCCTCAGCCTGGTTGGCAATCAGGTGTTGAGTGTAAGTGCACAAGGGAGCTTGACTGTGAGACCGACGGGTCGAGCAGGGACGAAAGTCGGGACTAGTGATCCGGCGGTGGCTTGTGGAAGCGCCGTCGCTCAACGGATAAAAGGTACCCCGGGGATAACAGGCTGATCTTCCCCAAGAGTCCATATCGACGGGATGGTTTGGCACCTCGATGTCGGCTCGTCGCATCCTGGGGCTGGAGTCGGTCCCAAGGGTTGGGCTGTTCGCCCATTAAAGCGGTACGCGAGCTGGGTTTAGAACGTCGTGAGACAGTTCGGTCCCTATCCGCTGTGCGCGTAGGAATATTGAGAAGGGCTGTCCCTAGTACGAGAGGACCGGGACGGACGAACCTCTGGTGTGCCAGTTGTCCTGCCAAGGGCATGGCTGGTTGGCTACGTTCGGGAGGGATAACCGCTGAAAGCATCTAAGCGGGAAGCCTGCTTCGAGATGAGTATTCCCACCTCCTTGAGAGGGTAAGGCTCCCAGTAGACGACTGGGTTGATAGGCCGGATGTGGAAGCCTCGTAAGGGGTGGAGCTGACCGGTACTAATAGGCCGAGGGCTTGTCCTCAGTTGCTCGCGTCCACTGTGTTAGTTCTGAAGCAA
>NZ_JBVJPE010000066.1:0-1138 GCF_055582805.1 Streptomyces sp. NPDC107498
TTCGACCTGTATCGGCCCTCGGAGGAGCACGACATGCTCCGCGAGTCGGTGCGTGCCCTGGCGGAGGCGAAGATCGCTCCGTTCGCGGCGGCGGTGGACGAGGAGGGCCGGTTCCCGCAGGAGGCCCTGGACGCGCTGGTCGCCAACGACCTGCACGCGGTGCACGTCCCGGAGGCCTACGGCGGCGCCGGCGCGGACGCGCTGGCCACCGTGATCGTGATCGAGGAGGTCGCCCGCGTCTGCGGCAGCTCCTCGCTGATCCCGGCGGTCAACAAGCTGGGCTCGCTGCCGGTGATCCTGTCCGGCTCGGAGGAGCTGAAGAAGGCCTGCCTCGGCCCGCTGGCCCGGGGCGAGGCGATGTTCTCCTACGCCCTGTCCGAGCCGGACGCCGGCTCGGACGCGGCCGGCATGAAGACCCGCGCGGTGCGCGACGGCGACTTCTGGGTCCTCAACGGCGTCAAGCGCTGGATCACCAACGCCGGCGTCTCGCAGTACTACACCGTGATGGCCGTCACCGACCCCGACAAGCGCTCCAGGGGCATCAGCGCCTTCGTGGTGGAGAAGGACGACCCGGGCGTGTCCTTCGGCGCCCCGGAGAAGAAGCTCGGCATCAAGGGCTCGCCCACCCGCGAGGTCTACCTCGACAACGTCCGCATCCCCGCCGGCCGCATGATCGGCGCCGAGGGCACCGGCTTCGCCACCGCCATGAAGACCCTCGACCACACCCGCATCACCATCGCCGCCCAGGCCCTGGGCATCGCCCAGGGCGCCCTGGACTACGCCAAGGGCTACGTCACCGAGCGCAAGCAGTTCGGCAAGCCGATCGCCGACTTCCAGGGCGTGCAGTTCATGCTCGCCGACATGGCCATGAAGCTGGAGGCCGCCCGCCAGCTCACCTACGCCGCCGCCGCCAAGTCCGAGCGGGTGGACGGCGACCTGACCTTCTTCGGCGCCGCCGCCAAGTGCTTCGCCTCCGACGTCGCCATGGAGGTCACCACCGACGCCGTCCAGCTCCTGGGCGGCTACGGCTACACCCGCGACTACCCCGTCGAGCGCATGATGCGCGACGCCAAGATCACCCAGATCTACGAAGGCACCAACCAGGTCCAGCGCATCGTCATGGCCCGCAACCTCCCGT
>NZ_JBVJPE010000067.1:0-1033 GCF_055582805.1 Streptomyces sp. NPDC107498
CGTGTTCGTGTTCCCGGGGCAGGGTTCGCAGTGGGTGGGCATGGCCACGGCCCTGCTCGACTCCTCCCCCGAGTTCGCCCGCGTCATCACCGAGTGCGAGACCGCCCTGACCCCCTTCGTGGACTGGTCACTCACGGCCGTCCTGCGCGGCCAGGAGAACGCACCCGGCCTCGACCGGGTCGACGTGGTCCAGCCCGCCTCCTGGGCCATGATGGTCGGCCTCGCCGCGCTCTGGCGCACCGCCGGCGTCAACCCGACAGCCGTCGTCGGACACTCCCAGGGCGAGATCGCCGCGGCCGTCGTCGCCGGCGGACTGTCCCTGCAGGACGGCGCCCGCGTCGTCGCCCTGCGCTCCAAGGCCCTGCGCGTCCTCTCCGGCGGCGGAGGCATGGCCTCCCTGGGCGTTCCGGAAACACAGGCCGAGGAACTCCTCGCCCCCTGGGACGGCCGCATCTCCGTCGCGGCGGTCAACGGCCCCTCCTCCACCGTGGTCGCCGGACAGCCCGACGCACTGGACGAACTGCTCGCCCAGTGCGAGACGTCCGGAGTCTGGGCGCGCCGCATCCCCGTGGACTACGCCTCCCACTCCGCCCACGTCGACGAGATCCGCGACACCCTCGCCACCGAACTCAAGGACGTCACCCCGCAGTCGGGACGGATCGCCTTCCACTCCACCGTCACCGGCACCGTCCTCGACACGGCCGAGCTCGACGGGGCCTACTGGTTCCGCAACCTCCGCAGCAAGGTCCGCCTCGCCGACGTCATCAAGCAGCTCGCAGCCCCCGACGTCGTCTTCGTCGAGATCAGCGCCCACCCCGTCCTCGTCTCCGGCATCACCGAAACCCTCGACGACACCGGCGCCGTCGTCGGCACCCTCCAACGCCACACCGGCACCCTCGACCGCTTCATCGAATCCGCCGCCGAAGCCTGGACCCACGGCGTCACCATCGACTGGCCCACCCTCCTTCGGCCCTATCGCGCCCACACCGTCGAACTGCCCTCCTACCCCTTCCAACGGCAGCACTACTGGTTG